>CAZURR010000019.1:8669-32938 GCA_964622715.1 uncultured Hyphomicrobium sp.
AGGCCGCTGCCATTTCTTCCGACTCAGCAATGATGGTGGCCGGCGTCGACTCCTGTGGCGCAGCGGACTCCTCGACTGCCGACTCAACCATAACGGTGGCGGGCGTCGGTTCTTCTGGCGCAGCAGACTCGTCTACAAGCGGCTCCGCGATGACGGTGGCAGGCGCCAGTGCCTTTGGCGTGGTAGGTTTCTCCGCAACTGGCGCAGGCAACGGGCGCTGGTCAGTCGCGGCCGCCGCCTCGGTTGGTAAGGCCCCCTCTTGCGCAGATGGGCGCGGGCCACTTTCGCCATCGGCGCGCACCACCGCCTTCCAGGGATCTTCGCCGTTCCGCGGCCGCACGAGGTTCTTGACGATCTCATTGCGATAAGAGCGATTGGCGCGGGCTAGCCACTCGCGGATCGTCTCAATGATCGAGCCCCAGCCTAGCTGTGGGGAAGGTGCATCTTGCGCCAGCTGGGTGGATGGGTTCTCAGCTTGAGCCACCACACGGCTTGGCGGGATCACGATTTCAACCGCGCCCGAAGGATTCTTGAGCTTGGCAATGATGACGTTTTCGTAGCCCCGCGAGGCGCGTGCGAGCCAATCCCATACCGGAATAAGCGTTAGTTTATCTGATCGCTGCCCGCGCTCCTTGCTTGCGTCGGCGCCCTCAATCTGAATCGGCTTATCGCGCTTTTGCTCTGAGAGAATTTCGGAAAAGCGTTCCGATGCGGCGCCGGCGAGATCCTCTGCGCGGCGGCGCACGTTCGATTTGCTTTCGTGCTGACGCGAGGGTTGAACTGCACGGGATGAAGCAGCGCCCGATCCTGCGGATGTTGGAGATGCCTCTGCCCCACCTGAACCGACGGTTATACCAATACATGCTGCCAAAAGCACGAAGGAGGAACGGTTGCCCGTCATAGCGTTTCGGTCCCGGCACTTGCCTTACATATTGTAGAGCGTTTTCTTATAATTATCTTACTTTGCGAAGATGGTCCCCTAAGTTCATCACCCGAAATAAGCACATGCCGGCTGGTGCGCCAATCAGGCATTGTTAAGCGAGGATAACGCTGATGCGCTAGTCGGCGTGCGAACCCAAGATCCATAGGCCTTATATGTACTGTCCGGGTGGGCCCCAAATAAGCCGCAGCCGGCTCTACGATCAGGCGTCGCACGGTCGATGTCGACCCCCTATAAGTCTGCAGCCAACTCCGTGCCCACTTTGATGGACCCCACCTTATGAGCAAGAAGCGTACTTCAAGAGAAGCTAATGCCGGGAACGTGCGCAACATATGCGTTTATTGTGGATCTGGCATCGGCAAAAGACCTGTCTATCGAACGGCGGCGCGGACCCTGGGACAAACGCTCGCCGAGCAGGGGATTGGTCTTGTCTATGGAGGAGGAGACCTGGGACTCATGGGTGAGATCGCCCACTCCACACTCGACCACGGCGGGCACGTAACGGGAATCATCCCTGTGTTTCTCACCCGTAAGGAGCACATGTTGCGCGATGTCGACGAACTGATCGTGACCGAGGATATGCACGAGCGCAAAAGGCTGATGTTTGAGCGCTCTGATGCATTCGTTGCGCTACCCGGTGGGGTCGGCACGCTGGAAGAACTGGTGGAGCAGCTCACATGGGTTCAGCTCGGCCGCCATTCCAAGCCGGTTATCGTTGCCAATATCGGCGGCTTCTGGGACCCGTTCTTGAGCCTGCTGACGCACATGAAGGCCGACGGGTTTATACGCCCAGGCGTTGACGTACATTTCACCGTCGTGGATGACGCAACGAAAATTGTGCCTGCGGTCATTGCCGCAGCCTCTGAACGCGCGCTCCCAACCGACGAATTCAATCTAACCAAGTTCTAGACGCCACTTGGTCGCCAATCGATGACCCTCAGATCCCGGGTGAGCGATCTAGTAGCTCGTAGTTGACCGGGCTTGATGGGCAGAAGTTGAATCCGCACTCGACGAGAACACCGACCGCATTGAGGAACGTCACAGCAATGACGAACCAGACGGCTGCGCGGTCAAACAGGCCAAGAGACGGAGGCGGGTCCAGTTCAGAAAATTGTTTGTTGAACAGCAGCATCGCCGCGCACGCGGCTATGGCGACAAAAAAGAAAATGAAGGCCCAGGTATAGAAATGTAAGCCAAGGACCGGTGACCCGAAACCGGGGTTACCCGGCTCGATGTGCAGTAAAATCGGGCGACCGGCGATGCCGGCACCGGCAAGGGCGGCGATGATGGTCAACCCATAGTGGCTGGGCTTTGGTCCGTATCGCAAAGTCAGGATTGGGCCGACCGCCAAGGCCGTAAACCCCACTCTTTGCAGCAAGCAGAGCGGACAGGGGAGTTCGTGCAGAGCAAACTGGAAGTAAAAGGCCTCTAGCAGAACGACTGAAATGGCATAGAGACCAATTGTGTTGAGCAAAACTGCGACACGAGGGGTAATCTTTGGCACCAACCTCGATTAGAATGACAACGGAAGAATGGTTGTTGCATGGCGGAGGTACAGCGCACCGGTCAACACCATGGCCAGAGCGAAAAGCAGGAACGCCACCCGCGGCTTGCCGAACCACGCAACAAGCATGGCCACTGCGAACAATGAAAACAGACCAGCAAAGAACATTGCGATACTCGCTTAGCTGCAGCCGACAGGGCTAGCATGTCTTTAGAAACAGAGCCAAACAGAAACGTGTTACGCAATTGGCGCATTGGCATCCAGCATAATGCGAACCTTATTCAGATGGCGCTGCTGTTTGTTGCGTTTGCGATCCTTTTCGTGGTGGCGTTCTGGGGAATTTGGGGCGCGACGGGCGTGCTCGTTGCGCTCCTCGTTGTTGCGGCGGGTACAGCGCTCGCCTCGCGGTTAAAACCAGGGAGCGTGATGCGCCTTTATGGCGCGCGCGCGCCGGACTCGGGGACCCAGACACAGGCTGCGGGACTCGCCGCAGAATTGGCGCAACGCGCCCAGCTTGTTCGGACGCCACACATCTTCGTCATCCCAAGTAGCTTGCTCAGCGCCTTCTCATCCGGCACCTCAGAGCGATCGTGCATTGCTCTTACCGAGGGCGTGTTGCGCCAACTCACGATGCGAGAGATTGCCGATGTGCTAGCGCACGAAATCGCGCACATCCGCAATGGTGATTTAGCACTCCTATGTTTTGCAGACGTCGTTTCACGGCTGGCACAAGCGCTCTATTATCTCGGCTTGGCCTTGTTTGCCCTCAACTCGTTGCGCCTTTTTGGCAACGACGTCCTCATGCCATGGTGGGCAATTGCCCTCCTTGTTGCTGCGCCCGCGGTAATGAACCTCGTGCAACTGTCGCTGTCTAAGCAGCGAGAGTTCGACGCTGATCGTTCAGCGGCCCTCATGACCGGCGATCCACTGGGACTGGCGTCGGCCATCTCGCGGCTCGACACGTCCGTTGGGCAAGTGAGCGACGATTTACTGCCGCCCGTGCCGGCGCGACGCGTCCCCCAACCCTCGATGTTGCGCTGCCACCCTCCGGCCAACTTGCGCATTGCCCGTTTGCGCAATCTCGAAGTGCCGCCGATGCCTCCGCTCGACATCGCCGAGGAGCCACGCGTTTCGCTGATCGGGGTTGGACCCATTGCTATGCGCGCCCGCTATCGCTGGCCAGGAGTTTGGTTCTAAGCGGTCATAACTAACGGGCTGGGCACCTCCCCGCGGCATCGTGCGTTCACATCGCATTCATCCGACGCTCGCCACATTATCGTGATCCAAACTCAAGTCAGTGATTCTCATTGCCGCAGCTCCAAGAGGGTTGAGAACTATGCATCTTTTTCGTGCCCCACTTATTGCCGCCGCTTTGCTTCTTGCTGGCGCTGCCATGCTCGCCTCTGCTCCCGCCACTGCTGGGGGAGACGGTCTGGTCGACACCTCCATTTTCTACGAAGAACTCGACGATGGCGGTGATTGGTTTGAGCACCCGCGGCACGGCTACGTATGGAGCCCGGACGTTGATCCCTCCTGGCGCCCTTACTCACGCGGTCGCTGGATCTACACCGACGAGTATGGCTGGTTCTGGGACTCAGATGAGCCCTTCGGCTGGGCAGTCTATCACTACGGCCGCTGGGGATTCGACGAAGTAGATGGCTGGTTTTGGGTACCGGGAAGACGATGGGGACCAGCCTGGGTTGCTTGGCGCTACGGCGATGAATACGCCGGCTGGGCACCGCTTCCACCGGGCGCCGTGTGGTCGCGAGAACGTGGCATCGTTTATCAGAACGACTTCCATGTATCAGCACGCTTCGACCCCTACTGGTTATTCGTCCGGCCTCAGTTCCTTGCCTACAACAACGCATATCGCTACGCGCGCCCGCGCAACCGTTACCGGCGCATCTTCCGGGATACCCGGCCGGCCGCAGGCATCGTATATGTAAATGGACGGATCTTTTTCCGTGGGATTGCCCCGCGCCATTATCGCCGAATTGCGAGGCGCTCCGTGCCGCGGACAAGGATCAATTTCTATTACGACACCCGCACTTACAAACGCCGCGCCGGACCAAAACGCGGGTCTGTCCGCGTATTTCGCCCTGGCAAGAAGCGGCGCTATGGCGCCAAGCGGCTCAAGGCGCCGCGCGTCGTCTACAAAACGTCGCCGCGCCGGGAGGCCTGGAGACGCCGCGGAAAGCGTCCTGCCGCATATAGGCCCGGCTCGGCAAAGGCTAAATCATGGAGGGCCGAATGGGACAGGCGCAAGGCGCGTGCACGTACTAATGGCGTGGCGACACCAGGCGGCAAGCCAAAGGTAAAATACGGCTTGCGCCGTCCAGATGGTGGCGCCAAGCAAGAGGTCAGAAAGACGAATACCAAACAAGAGGCCACACCAACGACCACTAAGCCAATGCCCACATTCTCAGGCAAACGCAACGGCGGCAACGAGGCACGCCCGCCTAAGCGCAAGGCGAATGTCGATTGGAAGGCGCGGTCCAAACGCAGGGCGAGACCTGACGGCAAATCCGCCAACCCCAAACGTGGCCAGCGCACCGCCAAGCGAGTGGGCAAAGGTGACCGCAAGGGGGATCAGAAAGAGACGGCCAAGAATAAGCGTGAGAACTGACGTCGCCGCGACCTAGCCCATAGCCCCGCGACGCGCCGTTAACCTTCGGCGCGCGGGCCCTCGTTGGGGACGACGCGCCTGCCCAGCTTGCGCGGCCATTCTCTTCCGCGTATCAGCCGCAGATGACTAAGCCCAAGGACAAGCCCCCGGCAGTGGTTTCCGCCGCGGATGCTACCGCGCAAACTCTCGTAGACCGGATGCGGAGCGGAGAGCGGCGCGCCACGGCCTCCGTCATTACCGAGCTGGAGCGCCTGTCGCCGTCTGCCCCCGCCCTCCTGAAGGCAATGCAGCCGCATCTTGGCAACGCCCTCGTCATCGGATTCACGGGCCCCCCGGGCGCAGGCAAATCAACACTCGTCAATTCGGTGATTGCTCAGCTGCGCGCCCAGGACCTGACCATTGGCGTCATTGCCGTCGATCCGTCGAGCCCCGTCTCAGGTGGTGCAATCTTAGGTGACCGTATCCGCATGACGGCGGCGCTCGACGACGAAGGTGTGTTTGTACGCTCGCTTGCAAGCCGCGGCTACCTTGGCGGCTTGTCGCCGGCTGCTGTGCGCATCATCGATGCGCTCGACGCAGCAGGGCGCGACGTTATTCTATTGGAGACAGTTGGGACCGGGCAGAGCGAGATGGATGTCGCCGAGGTGGCTGATGTGCGTGTGGTTGTCTCAGCTCCAGGGTTGGGTGATGACATTCAGGCAATGAAGTCCGGGCTGTTGGAGATTGCCGACATTTTGGTGGTTAACAAGGGCGACCGACCAGGCGCTGAGCTGACGTTGCAACAGCTCATCGGTGCGCTTTCCATGCGTGCCTCCCGGGGAAGAAAAGTTCCCGTCCTCAAGACGACAGCGACAACGGGTGAGGGCGTACCGGAACTTGTTGACGCCATGAACGAGATTGGCAGTGAAGTTCGGTCGGAGGGCGCCGCGGTGAGGCGTAGGCGCCGAGCGCGCTATCTGATCGCCCGAGCAGCTGCCGATCTCGTGGCGGAGCGCGTGCGCCATGGCGGCAATGAAGGGCTCGACAGTCTCTCCGATCAAGTGCTCACCGGCGATCTTTCCCCAGAAGCCGCCGCGAGAAAGCTTCTGTAGCATAAATAGGCACGCCGATGCGGGTAGCGTTTTCGCGTCTTGTCCGAACCTGAACAATTGCCAAACCAAAGATGCCCGCACCCCAACCCCCGAATTCGGCCGCCGACCTCGATCGTGAGTTTCCTTCTCCGAACGGCTCCAGCGCACGCGGCTTCGCGGGCCAGCCGCGCGGACTATCGACACTTTTCTTCACTGAGTTGTGGGAGCGCTTTTCCTACTACGGCATGCGCGCGTTGTTGGCGCTGTTCGTCGTTGCCCCGGCGACGGCCGGCGGATTGGGCCTTTCGACGGTGGACGCAGCGCGCATCTACGGCAACTACACGATGGCCGTTTATATGCTCTCCATCCCCGGCGGCTATATCGCCGACCGCTACCTGGGCGCGCGGCGTTCCGTGCTTATTGGTGGCACGATCATCGCTTGTGGTCACTTCACGCTGGCTATCAATTCGCTAACGGCGTTCTACGCTGGACTTGCCCTCGTCGCGCTCGGCACGGGGCTCTTTAAGCCCAACATCTCTGCCATGGTCGGCGCGCTCTACCGCCAAGGCGATGGGCGCCGCGATGCCGGGTTTTCAATCTTCTACATGGGAATAAACGTCGGTGCGCTCGCCGCGCCGCTGGTGACAGGCTTTCTGGCGCAAAGCGCGCTTTTCAAGGAGTCGCTTAAAGCATGGGGCCTCGACCCTGCACAAAGTTGGCACTGGGGATTTGGCGCGGCAGGCGTGGGCATGACACTCGGACTCATCGTCTATCTGTTGCAGGGCGAGCGTTTGGAGCACGTCGGGCGCGCGCCCGTCATCCCCGCAACGGGCTGGGGCATGGTCCTGCTCGTTGTCTTTGGCACGGCCGCTGTCATGGGCGTCACAATGCTGTCCGATCGCCCTGGCTTTGAGGCACTGCGCGCGCTGTATCTCCTCTTTCCTATCGCGGCCATTGTCTGGTTTGCGATGCGCGGTGATCTCGATTCAAAGCGTATAGCGGCCATCTTCGTGTTCTTTATCGCGGCCATGATCTTCTGGGCGATTTTCGAGCAGGCGGGACTCACCATTGCGCTCTTTGCCGATCAGCTCACGCGCACAGAGATCTTCGGTTGGGCCTTCCCGTCGGCCTGGTTCCAGTCGCTTAACCCGCTATTCGTCATCCTGTTGGTGCCTATTTTCGCGAGCGCCTGGACACGCCTTGGGCCCAACCAGCCTTCGAGCCCCGTGAAGTTCGTACTTGGGCTTTTCTTCCTCGGCCTGTCGTTCCTCCTGATGGTTCCAGCAGCTCTGCTAACGGCCGATGGACGCGTCAGTCCGCTGTGGCTCATTGGACTGTTCTGGCTCCAGACAATCGGCGAACTGTTCTTGAGCCCTGTCGGCTTGAGCACCATGACGAAGCTGGCGCCCATGAAATTCGTGGGGCTTATGCTCGGCATCTGGTTCCTCGCCGCCGCCTGGGGCAACAAGCTTGCAGGCGTGCTCGGCAGCAGTTTCACCGCGAGCGACGCGGAAGGACTTTCCACCTTTTTCCTACAGCAAGCGCTCCTCATCGGTGTAGCGACGGTCGTGCTGTTGGCACTTGTGCCTTGGGTCAAGAAGCTGATGAGCGGGGTTCACTGATGGTTTCCCGCTCGCCTATGCGGCGCACGCGTTATCCTTCATCAGCTTGTAATTGATCGAATCGAGCAAAGCTTCAAAACTTGCATCGATGATATTGGGCGAGACGCCAACGGTGAACCAGCGGTCTCCGGACGTCGTTTCGTGACTTTCGACGAGCACGCGTGTCACGGCCTCGGTGCCTCCTGTGAGGATGCGCACCTTATAGTCGACGAGTTCAACGCCATCTATGTGCCGCTGATAGCGGCCGAGGTCCTTACGCAGCGCCCTATCGAGCGCATTGACGGGACCAGCACCCTCTCCGACCGACCATAGCGGCTCGTTGTCGCCGTTGATGAAAACCTTGACGGTCGCCTCTGAAACGGTGACCAGCTTGCCAACAGCATTGCGGCGCTTTTCGACCATGACGCGGAAGCTATCGACGGTGAAATAGCGCGGCACCGTCTCAAGCGTACGACGCGCAAGAAGCTCAAACGATGCTTCCGCAGCCTCGTAGGAGTAACCCGCAGCCTCTCGCGATTTGACTTCGTCGAGTAACGTTGAAATACGCGCATCGTCTTTGTCGACTGCTATCCCCAGCCGCTCAATGGCCGCAAGGATGCTCGACCTTCCGGACTGTTTCGACACGAGGAGACGGCGCTGGTTGCCCACACTTTCGGGCTCCACATGCTCGTAGGTTTCTGGCTCCTTGACAATGGCTGAAGCGTGAATGCCCGCCTTCGTTGCGAAGGCACTTTCACCGACGTATGGCGCATGGCGATCAGGAGAGCGGTTGAGTACTTCGTCGAGCACGCGACTAGCATGCGTGAGCGTGCGCAAGCGATCCGGCGTCACGCCCGTCTCGAAGTGTTCGGCAAACTCGCTCTTCAAGAGAAGGGTCGGGATGATCGACGTCAGGTTGGCGTTGCCACAGCGCTCACCCAGCCCGTTGAGGGTACCCTGGATGTGGCGGCAGCCGGCACGCACGGCCATCAAAGAATTAGCCACGGCATTGTCGGTATCGTTGTGGGTATGGATGCCAAGATGTGAGCCGGGCACCACTGCGGCGACGTCGGCAACGATGCTTTCGACCTCGTGCGGCAGCGTGCCGCCGTTGGTGTCGCACAAGACGACCCAACGCGCGCCTCCCTCATGGGCTGTGCGCGCGACGGAAAGTGCGAATTCGCGATTGCCTTTGTACCCGTCGAAGAAGTGCTCACAATCGATAAGTGCCTCGCGCCCACCGTCAACAATCGCCTTAACCGACTGCGCCAAGGCCTCCAGGCATTCCTCGCTGGAAATGCAGAGCGCCACGCGCACGTGATAGTCCCAAGCCTTGGTGACAAGGCAAATGGCTTCGGCGCGCGATTGCAGCACGGCCTGAAGGCCCGGATCGTTGGATACCGAGCGGCCGGAGCGCTTGGTCATGCCGAAGGCGGTGAGCTTGGCCGTCTTGAACTTTTGCGACTCGCCCAGAAACTCGGTGTCGGTCGCATTCGCACCCGGGTAGCCGCCTTCGATGTAGTCGACTCCTAGGTCATCGAGCACACCGGCAATGCGCCGCTTCTCCTCCACAGAGAAATCGACGCCGGTCGTCTGTGCACCGTCGCGCAGAGTTGTATCAAATAGGTAGAGTCTTTCTTTACTCATCTCAATCTCATAAGACCCCAAAGCTCTCGGCGGCTACCCATACCGCAAACAGGGCTATCCCAATCTTAACGAGAAGGTAGAACAGCCAGTGGCGTGGAAAGGGTATATCCGATCGCCAGTCTTTTTTCATCGCGCGACCTCCCACGTGGTAACGATCTCGCCGGTTTTGGGATCCTTGGAGTCCTTTAAGGCGATGCCCATGGCCGCCAGCTCGTCGCGGATGCGATCAGCTTCCTTGAAGTTTTTAGCGGAACGTGCCGAAAGGCGGGACGCAATTAACTCTTGCACGCGGTCCTTATCGACCCCGATCCGCTCCTCTGCTTGCGCGCACCATTCGGCCTCGGTTCTCGTCAGTAGGCCCAGCGCGTTGGCCGCTGCCTTGAAGCGCGCCGGGGCATCTGTCTTATCGTCTTCGGCAATGCAATCCGCAGCCGCATGAAGCTTGGTGATTGCCCCTGGCGTATTGAGGTCATCTGCAAGAGCATCGTTGACCTCATCCGCCCAGTCGCTTGCTGGTTCAGCCGCGACAACACCAACCTTGCGATACCAATGACCAAGGATCGTCTCCGCAACTTCGAGGCAGCGCACGGTGAAATCCATCGGCTGACGATAATGCGTCATCAGCATTGCAAAACGCAAAACTTCACCTGGCCAGCGGCGACCGCCAAACTTATCGGTTTCCAACAGCTCATGAATCGTGAAGAAGTTGCCGAGGGACTTGCTCATCTTCTCGCCCTCGACTTGCAGGAAGCCGTTGTGCATCCAGTAGCGCGCCATGTGCTTCGCCCCGTGCGCACAACGCGACTGCGCAATCTCGTTTTCGTGGTGCGGGAAGACGAGGTCGATGCCACCACCGTGGATATCGAACACATCACCTAAGTGCTTGCCTGCCATCGCCGAACACTCGATGTGCCAACCCGGACGTCCCGGCGCTTCGATTCCGCTAGGCGACGGCCACGATGGCTCACCTTCCTTCGAGGGCTTCCACAGCACGAAGTCCATCGCGTCCTTCTTGTATGGTGCGACTTCGACGCGGGCGCCGGCCTCCATTTCATCAAGCGTGCGATTGGATAGGCGCCCGTAGTCGCTCATCGACGGCACATCGAACAGCACGTGATCCTCGGCCACATACGCGTGGCCCTTAGCGACGAGCTGCTCGATCAACGTTTTCATCTCAGCGATGTGCTCGGTCGCGCGAGGCTCAATCGTCGGGTGCAAGACGCTGAGCGCGGCGATATCGTCGTGAAACTGTTTGGCGGTGCGCTCGGTCAGATCGCGGATGGGCACACCCTCTTCGGCAGAGCGCGCATTAATCTTGTCATCAACGTCGGTGATGTTGCGCACGTAGGTGACGTGGTCCGGCCCATAGATGTGGCGCAGCAGCCGGAAGAGCACATCAAACACGATGACGGGGCGCGCGTTGCCGATATGGGCATAGTCATAGACCGTCGGCCCGCACACATACATGCGAACGTTCTCCGGATCGAGGGGCTCAAACACCTCTTTCCGGCGCGTCAGCGTGTTGTATAGCTTCAGTGGATGCCGATCGGCCATCAAGGTCCCCAGGCCGCTAGCGGGGGCGATTCTCTGTCTCAGGCTTTGGCAAAGAAGCGCGCCGCGCGCCAGCGGGTTTTGCTAGCTTAGAATAATAGTGCCGCAACAAATGTTGCAGGCAGGCATGCGCGGCGTAAAGTTCATGGAATTCTTATGAAGGAGTAGGGGCGCTCCAGTCAAGCGTGCAAGGGCCGCAGAGGCCGGGCTGCATCAGCCTTTGAATTCCCCCAGCCTAGCGTCCACACCCGCCCCAATTGCTCCGCATTGACCCCCTAATCGCAGACATTAAAGGTTGCATGAATCATAGGCTGCCCCTTTTGGGCTGCACGGACGAGATGGACCGCTCTAGCAAAAGCAATACAACGCGCACCGGACCTGCTCGTGGCCGCCATGGCCTCGGCGCCGCGGTCCTCACCGCGGTCATGCTGGCGGCCAGTCCCGTGCTCGCCCAAGGATGGTGGCCATGGAGCGATTCCGAACCAGAGCGTCCCCCTATCCCCCGCGAGCCTGTGTATCGCGAACCGCCACCACCCGGCGCCCAGCCGCCGAGTTCTAACTGGTCCACGAATAACCCGATTTGTCTGAGGCTCGAGCAGCGCCTCGTGCAGGAGGGTCAGCGATCAGGTCAATCTCGCGATTCACTGCCTAGACTTGAATCCGAAATCCGCCAGGTCAATCGAGAGTCGCGAGCGGGTGAGGCCGAACTCAATCGTAGTAAATGCTACGACTATTTCCTCTTCTCCAAGACTCTGCGCCGTACGCCCCATTGCACTCAACTCTCCCGACAGGTGGAGGACACAAAACGCCGGCTTTCCGAATTGCAGTCGCGGCGCCAGCAGATCATCGCCTCCTCGAGCCGATCCTACCGTGACGAAATCATTCGTGGGCTTGCGCGGAACAATTGCGGCGCCAACTACGTGCAAGAGGCGCGCCGGCAAAACCGAGGCCTGTTCTCTGGCATTTGGCAGGATGACGAGGGCGATGACTACTCCGGCGGGTGGAGCCCCTTCTCGGGAACGCGATCCTACAACACCTATCGAACTGTGTGCGTGCGGCTGTGTGACGGCTACTATTTTCCGGTAAGCTTCTCCACGCTTCCAAGCCACTTCGAGCAGGACGCTGCTGCATGCCGTAATAAGTGCGCAGCCCCAGTTGAGCTTTTTTACTATCAGAACCCCGGACAGGGGATGGACCAGTCTATCGCGTACCGCTCGCAACAGCCCTACACGAGCCTTAAGACCGCGTTTATGTATCGCAAGCAGCTGGTGAAAGGCTGCTCGTGCAAGGAAAATGAGTACGTTGCCGAAGAGGCCTTGCAGGACGATGCGCACGCCGCGAGCGCGCCAGGATGGGAAGCCCGATCGAATTGGGAAGCTGAGGCCAAAACTCCTTAAGGCTGCTGTCGCGGTGAGGCTCGCCAGGCTATACTGCCATTCAAGCCAAATCCGGACGGTTGCGTACAGATGGTCGAAGTGCGCTACCTTAGCATCGATGATTTTGCAGCGGTTCGCTATGTCCACACCGCGGCCGTTGCCACTATGTCGCCCAGCCGATACGCCCCGGCCGACATCAAAGCGTTTAGCGAGTTTGTTCGCAGTTCGCGCTACGCGGATTTGTTGCTCGGCAACCCGAGCTACGCCGCCTGGATTGACAACGAATTGATCGGCACAGCTGCGTGGAGCCCCCCGGGCGAAGCGCCAAGCCCTACGGCACGCATCTTGGGTGTGTTCGTACACCCGCTATTCGCGGGCGCTGGCGTTGGCCGGCTGCTTGTTGAACGCGTCGAAAGTGAAGCGCTCGCTGCAGGCTACCGGGCGCTCAATTTGAGCGCTACGCTCAACGCTGAGGTGTTCTTTGATGCCCTAGGCTACCGGGTCACCGGACAAGGCGGCTGGGCGCTACCGTCAGGCCACGAAATACCGGTTGTCCTCATGCGCAAGCTTTTGGCGTCAGAAGAGCACGCAGCAGTCTGACGGCGCCCTGATCAGCTCTCGCGGCCGAGCAGCCGCGACTGCGCCTTGGTGCGGCCGATCAGCGGCAACAGCGCTTTGAGTTCGGGGCCATCCTCAAATCCTGTCAGCGCCAATCTTAACGGGTGGAACAACGCGCGGCCCTTGACCCCTGATGCTACCTTGAGTGCGCCAATCCAAGCTTCCCAAGTTGTGTCATCCCACGGCTCGGGCGGCAGTAGGGATGCCGCGCTATCGGTCAGGTCCTTGTTCTCGATTAAGGGGGTGATATCGCCGGCAATCACCTGCCGCCACTTCGCCGCGTCGTTCAAAACGGAAAGATTGCCACGCACCGCCTGCCAAAACGCAGACCCACCATCCGCATCTATCGCACGCAGTTTTTCTTCGACGGCACTGTAGGGCAGCTTGTGCAACAGCCGCGCATTGAGAATTTTCATTTCTTCAACGTCGAATCGGGCCGGCGCCATCGAGATCTTTTCGAACGCAAATAGTGCGGCAAGTTCATCCAACTTTGAATGCGCCTCAATCGAATCTGAGGTCCCTATCAATGCCGTGTAGCTCGCCACTGCCATTGGCTCAAGACCGTTGGCACGCAACCTTTCAATGGAAAGGGCGCCGAGTCGCTTGGAAAGCGCTCGACCGTCCGCGCCAATGAGCAAACTGTGGTGGGCAATGGCCGGAGGCTCTTTTTTCAATGCTTCGAACAGCTGGATCTGCACACCCGTATTTGTGATGTGATCCTCGCCGCGGATGATGTGCGTGGTGCCAAACTCAGCGTCATCAACCACGCTCGTAAATGTATAAAGGAAGGTACCGTTGGCCCGGATCACAATGGGATCGGACACTGACCCCACGTTGACTGTTTGGTCGCCGCGCACGAGGTCGTTCCACGACACAATCGTTGGAAGCGGTGCCGTCCCCGTTTCGGCTTCGCTATTGTCGAGCCGGAAGCGCCAGTGCGGGAGTCGCCCCTCGCCCACCAATTTGGCGCGCTCGGCTTCTGTGAGCTTCAAGCCGGAGCGGTCGTAGATGGGCGGCAGGCCGCGCGCACGCTGGCGCTTGCGCTTGCGATCAAGCTCGTCCTCCGTCTCATAGCAGGCATAAAGCCTGCCGCTCTCGCACAACAAGTCAGCTGCCGCGGTGTAGCGCGCAGTGCGTTCCGACTGGCGATCCTCGCGTGTCCATTCCAGACCGAGCCAATTGAGATCATCGCGAATGCCTTTGGCAAACTCGGGCGTAGAGCGCTCAAGATCAGTGTCGTCGAGACGCAGCCAAAATTCTCCACCGCTCTTCTTTGCAAAGAGCCAGTTGAGAATGGCGGTGCGAATATTGCCGACGTGCAGGCGCCCCGTAGGGCTTGGCGCGAAGCGAACGATGACGGACATTTCTGAGGCGGGTTCCCGCGGCATTTCATTCCTTGATTGCGAAGGGCCAACCTATAGAGGGTCCGCGCGCCAACTCAAGAGCCGAAGGCGGGGGTGGCCGTTGTGCGCACCAGACAGGACACCTATGTTTTCATGCATCCTTCTTGCGCGCCGTCGAGACTGCTGGCGGCGCGGTTTTTGGTTTCACGGCTCGGATCGCGTCCACATTCTCCCGAAACCTGTTTGTTATGGGATAGCGCCGGTCACGCCCGAAATTCCTGGATGAAATCTTCACGCCGGGAGCGGCCTGGCGCCGCTTGTACTCGGCGATGTAAAGCATGCGCTCGACCTGCCGGACGATATCAGGCGCATGCCCCCGTGCGACGATCTCATCGATAGGCATCTCCTGCTCAACGAGACAGGCGAGGATGTCGTCAAGAACATCATAAGGCGGTAGCGAATCCTGGTCGGTCTGGTCTGGGCGCAGCTCCGCCGAGGGCACCTTGGTGATAATGGTCTCGGCGATCACAATCCCGGCCGGGCCCATGGCGCCCTTGGGTACATGCGAGTTCCGCCAGCGAGCCAGCCGGTAGACCTCCGTTTTGTAGAGGTCTTTGACCGGATTAAAGCCACCGTTCATGTCGCCGTAGAGTGTGGCGTAACCGACCGACATCTCTGATTTGTTGCCAGTGGTAACGACCATGCCGCCAAACTTGTTGGAGATTGCCATCAGGATGACGCCGCGTACGCGTGCTTGGATATTCTCCTCGGTGGCATCAGGCACCGTCCCGGCCAACACGGGTGTCAGCGCTTCTTGGATCCCAGCCACGGCTGCCTCGATCGGCAAAACGTCATACTGTAAACCCAGTGCCGCGGCGCATGCTTCGGCATCGCGCAGACTTTCGCTCGATGTAAAGCGATAGGGCATCATCACCGTGCGCACGCGCTCCGGTCCAAGCGCATCTGTTGCGATCGCCGCAACGAGCGCACTGTCAATACCGCCGGAAAGTCCAACGACGACGCTGGGAAATCCGTTCTTGTTTACGTAGTCGCGGATACCAAGGAGACAGGCTTGGTAGGCAGCTGCGTCGCCCTCCTCGATGATTGCGCATTTTCCCTGCGCGCAATGCCAGCCCTTCGGCGTCCTGCGCCACTCGCTGAGTGTAACCACCTCTTCCCAAGCGGGCGCCTGCACAGCGAGGCTGCAGTCGGCGTTGAGCACGAAAGAGGCGCCATCGAAGACGAGCTCGTCTTGCCCGCCAACCTGATTGAGATAGGCAAGCGGCAACCCCGTCTCAGTAACGCGCGCTACGACCAAGTTCATGCGCACGTCCGGCTTCGTCCAATCGAAGGGTGAACCATTAATCGAAATGAGAATCTCCGCGCCGCCTTCGGTCAAACACTCCGCCACGTCGGGGGCCCAGATATCCTCGCAGACGGGAACGCCAAGCCGCACCCCGCGAAAGTTTATCGGCCCGGGCATGCCGCCTTGGGCAAAAATGCGCTTCTCGTCGAACACGCCGTAGTTCGGCAGGTCGACCTTGAAGCGCACAGCCTCGACCTTGCCGCCGTCGAGCAACGCCAACGCGTTATAGACATTGCCGTCCTCCGGCCAAATGGTTCCGGTGAGCACACCTGGGCCCGGCCCGAGCTCTGCCGCCAGAGTCTCGACCCGCCGGCGTGCGGCCAACTGGAAGGCGGATTTGAGGACAAGATCCTCGGGCGGATAGCCCGTGACAAAGAGCTCGGGGAATACGACTAGGTCGGCACCCAAAGCGTGCGCCTGCGCGCGCATGTCCACAAGCTTAGCGATGTTCCCGTTGAGGTCGCCGACAGTGGGGTTTGCCTGGGCGAACGCTATTTTAAGGCGCGATGGCGCGGAATTCGACATAGGCCGACCTTAAGAACAAGCGAAATCACACCGCAATGCCAAGCCCGCCCAAACTTCACTTTATTATGAAGCTGCCAAGCAGGATCGTTAGCCAAACGCTGGGATCGGCTGCGCTGGCACCGCCATGCCTTCGCGCTGCTGTTTCAGCCGTTCCGAAATGAGAAAGGCAAGCTCGAGCGACTGAGCAGCATTGAGGCGGGGATCGCATAGCGTGTCGTAACGTTCCTTGAGCTGCGCTTCGGAGATATTTGCAGCCGCGCCCCCGGTGCATTCTGTGACAGGCAATCCCGTCATCTCTACGTGAATGCCACCCGCGTGCGTACCTTCCGCGCGGTGGACATCGAAAAACGTTTCCGCCTCTTTGAGAATGCGATCGAAGGGCCTTGTTTTGTAGCCGTTTGCGGTTGAGATCGTATTGGCATGCATGGGATCACACGACCACACGACCCTACGGCCCTCTTTTTCGACCCTGCGGATCAGTTTAGGCAGGTGCTCGCCGACATTGTCGGCGCCCAGGCGGCAGATGAGCGTCAGCCGGCCAGCCTCATCAAGCGGATTGAGAATGTCGATAAGACGCATCAGGCCATCCGGCTCCAGCGACGGGCCGCACTTCACCCCAATTGGGTTCTTTATACCGCGCAGGAACTCAACATGGGCATGGTCTGGTTGGCGCGTGCGATCGCCGATCCACAGCATGTGTCCCGACGTCGCGTACCAGTTTTGCGAACCGCCCGCTTCATCGCGGCGTACCAACGCCTGTTCGTAGCCCAAAAGCAGGCTTTCATGGCTGGTGTAGAACGTCGTCCGACCCAGCGTCGGCACCGTTTCCTCGGTGACCCCACACGAGCGCATGAATCGCAGCGCCGTTTGGATCTCCTCGGCCATTGCCTTGTACTTCTCGCCGAACGGGCTCTTCTGCTCGAAATCGAGCAACCAGCGCATGACGTTGTCCAAGCCGGCATAGCCGCCTGCGGAAAACGCGCGCAATAAATTCAGCGTGGCAGCCGCCTGGCGGTAGGCCTCCAGCTGCCGCTGTGCATTGGGAATGCGGGACTCTGCCGTGAACTCTTCCCCGTTAATGATATCGCCGCGATAGCTCGGCAGTTCTTGGTCGCCCTTCTTCTCGGTGGGCGAGGAACGCGGCTTGGCAAACTGGCCGCCAATACGCCCGACCTTCACGACCGGTGATCCTCCAGCAAAGGTCAGCACAACCGCCATCTGTAGAAAGACGCGGAACAGTTCGCGTATATGATTGGCGCTGTGCTCAGAGAAGCTCTCCGCGCAATCGCCGCCCTGCAGCAGAAAAGCGTTGCCCTCTGCGACATCGGCCAACGAACGCTTGAGCTTGTCCGCCTCACCCGCGAAGACGAGCGGGGGAAACGACTCCAGCTTGGCCTCCACTGCGGCTAGCGCGGCGTTGTCGGGATACTCGGGCACCTGGACGATCGGCTTCGACCGCCAGCTGTCGGGGGACCAGGCTGCCACCATTCTTAATTTCTCCATCACGCAACGGCTCGGCCCCGCAGCACGAGCCTCAAGCGGCCAGCGCGGTAGCGAAAGCGCATCGATTTGAACTCACTATGCCATTTCTCGGGGCTTATAGGCTATCCTCTTCCCGGAGGCCAGCAAACCACGCATCAATGAGTTGCATGCCCCGTACCGACCGTGTGGATGCGTCCTCGGTGTGGCCACCCAGCAGCCCTGAAACTTGGCACCCCGACCTATCATGAGCTGACCCATGAGCCTTAAAGAGCCAACGTTTACGTTCGGAATTGAGGAGGAATACTTCCTCGTTGATCTTGAAACCCGCGATCTTGCCCACGCGCCCCCACCCCTTATGGAGTCCTGCGAGAAGGAGCTGGGCGGGCAAGTCGCGCCTGAGTTCTTCCGTGCTCAGATCGAGATCGGCACGCAGGTGTGCCGCGAGTTCTCCCAGGCACGCCAGGAGCTAGCGCGATTGCGCAAGACGATCGCCGACCGTGCGCGCGAGCATGGACTGGCTCCAATCGCCACCTCAACCCACCCATTCGCACACAAGTCATCCCTGCAAACCACGCCCAAAGAGCGCTACCAGGCCCTTGCCCGTGATTTCGCCGGCATCGGCCGGCGGCTCGCCATCTGCGGGATGCACGTTCACGTCGGCGTCGAGGATGACGAGCTGCGCATCGACTTGATGAATCAGGCACGCTACTTTCTGCCGCATCTCTTGATGCTCTCCACGTCTTCACCGTTCTGGCAAGGTGAGGATACGGGCCTCAAGACCTACCGGATCGCAGTCTTTCACGAACTGCCGCGAACCGGCATTCCGCAGCGCTTTGAAAGCTTCGGAGAGTACGACCGCACGGTTGACGTTCTGGTGCGCAACGGTGTCATCGAGGACGCAACCAAGGTCTGGTGGGATCTGCGCCCCTCTGCCCGCTTTCCGACGCTCGAAATGCGCGTGACCGACGTGTGCACGCGCATTGATGATGCTGTTGCAATCGCGGCGCTTTACGCTTGCATCATTCGCATGCTTTATCGGCTGCGTCTCACCAACCAAAAGTGGCGCTCGTATCCGGCGTTCCTCATTGACGAAAATCTTTGGCGGGCCCAGCGCTACGGCGTCAAAGAAAAGCTGTTTGATTTCGGCAGGGGCACGCTGGTGCCGTTTGTCGATCTCATTGGCGAGCTCTTTGACCTCGTCGCGGAAGATGCGCTCGCGTTGGGCTGCGAGGCGGAGATCCAACATGTGCGAAAGATCGCTGCTGAAGGGACGAGCGCAGACCGCCAGGTCGCCTGCTATGAGCGGTTGCTCAGTCAGGGTGCCCACCCCGAAGACGCGGTCAAAGGCGTTGTCGATTTGCTCATTGCCGAGACGGTTGCCGAAACCTGAGGCAACCTACAACGCAGCGGCCATTCCGCCGTCGATGGCAAGCTCCGCGCCTGTGATGAAGGCCGATTCATCGGAGGCAAAAAACAGCGCTGCCTGGGCAACATCCTCAGACGTTCCAAAACGCCGCAGCGGCGTCTGCTCCAAAAGCGCATCGGAGAACGCCTTAATCTTTAAAACGCGCTCGGTAAGCGCCGTCTCGATAAAACCGGGCGCCAGCGCATTCACCCTTATGTTGTAGGGCGCATACTCGACCGCGAGCCCGCGCGTCAGCGCCGAAATTGCGCCCTTCGTCGCTCCATAAGCTGCCAGCGTGCGCATACCTCGCCCGCCCATAATGGAGGCCATGTTGATCAATGAGCCGCGACCGGAGGCTTTCAGGAGTGGAAAGGCATCGCGCGCAATGCGGACCACACCGTCGAGGTTTACCTCGCGAAGCCTCACCCAATCGGAGTCCGACATATTGCGAAAATCGCTGCGCACATTGATGCCAGCATTGTTGACCACGGCATCGAGGCGGCGGTGTTTCGAGTCGACCATGCGCATCAGCGCGTTGACATCTTGGCCGAGCGATACGTCGACTGGGACTGCCGTCACATCGTAACCTTGTCCGTCAAGCTCGGCCGCGGCCTTGACGACGGCATTCCCGTCAATGTCGGTGATGTAGACGTGCGCCCCTTCTGCAGCGAACAGCTTTGCCGTCGCGAGGCCAATTCCGGCACCCGCGCCTGTAACGAGCGCAATCTTATCTTTGAGCCGTTGCATGAAACCTTTCCGAGGACGGGTAGACTTATAGCGCCAAGGCGCGCCTATCAACTCCCATATGGCAACATGCCCAATGACTTATCATCCCGCCGCTTCACCAGGCGCAATCCAGCGTTCCCGCATCGTGACGAATTCTTCCGCCACGCTCGGATGTAGCCCCATCGTGGCATCAAAGTCGGACTTCGTTGCCCCAAGCCGCATAGCGATAGCCGCCATTTGCACCATCTCCGCAGCATCGGCGCCGAGAACATGGCAGCCGATCACCTTGTCGCTCTCCCTGTCAACGAGGAGCTTCATGAGCATTTTTTCATCGCGTCCTGACAGCGTCGCCTTCAGCGGCGGAAACGCCGCCTTGTAGACATCGAGTTTCGCGCTGCGTTCCTCGGCTAGGTGCTGGGGCAATCCCACAGTCCCGATTTCAGGCGTGGAGAACACGGCCGTTGGAATCATCTCGTAGTCGGCACTCCATGACTTGCCGCCAAACGTGCTGTCGGCAAAGGAATGGCCTTCGCGAATGGCAACGGGCGTGAGCGCTACACGGTCCGTCACGTCCCCCACGGCATAGATCGTTTCCACTGACGAGCGCGAGGCGTCATTCACGACGACATGCCCGTTCCAGCCGCGATCGGCGCCGGCCGCATCAAGCCCTATGTCCACCGTATTGGGGGCGCGGCCGATGGCAAACATGATTTGGTCGGCCTCAATGGTCGCGCCGCCGTCGAGATGCCCGACAAGTCCTCCGGCGGTTTTCTGAATACTGCCAAAGGTTCGGTTCGTCACAATGCGAATGCCGCGTTTTTTATAGGCTTCGCTCAACCCATCGCGCAGATCCTCGTCGAAACCGCGCAGGATCTTGTCGCCGCGGTAGACAATGGTGGTCTCGGACCCAAGGCCGGCAAAGATGCCGGCAAACTCCACGGCGATATAGCCGCCGCCGCAGATGGCGATTCGGCGCGGCAGCTCCTTCAGATCGAAAGCTTCATTCGACGTGATCACGTGATCAAGACCCTTAATTGGTTCGCCAAATGACGGCGTGCCGCCAGTGGCGACCAGAATCTTTCCCGCAGTTACAGAACGGTCGGAGGATTTGAGGTGGATCGTGTTGGGCCCAGAAACCTCAGCACGCTCTTCGAAGATTGTAACACCTGCCTTATTGAGGTTTGCGCGATACAGCCCTTCCAGCCGCGCGATCTCTTTGTCCTTGGCTTTGATCAGCGTTGGCCAATCGAAGATGGGCTCACCCACCTGCCAGCCAAAGCCGCGCGCATCCTCAAACTCATCTGAAAATCGGCTGGCATAGACGAGTAGTTTCTTGGGTACGCATCCTCTGATGACACAGGTTCCGCCAATGCGATGCTCCTCAGCAATGGCGACCTTGGCACCGTGGCTAGCAGAAATGCGCGCGGCGCGCACACCACCCGAGCCTGCACCGATCACGAACAGATCGTAGTCGAAGTCGCTCATCGCACGCTTTCACCATGTTGTGGAGTCAATCGTCGTCGTTGTCTTCGGCACGCACAAGGCTGATGCCATCTGGGCCTGCAACGATTGCGAGATCGGCAATGCCGAGGAAAAGGCCGTTTTCCACGACGCCTGGGATCATCTTCAACGCCTGGTCCAACTCCTCCGGGTCCTCGATACGCCCGAAAGCGCAGTCGAGAAGAAAATTTCCGCTGTCCGTCACGAAGGGTTTGTTGTCCGCGCCCTGGCGCAACTTGACCTCACCTTCGCACCCTGCGTCTGACGAAAGCGCAATGACCATATTGCGCGTGGCGGTCAGGCCGAAACGGACAACCTCGATCGGCAGAGGATGGGCGCCGAGTGTTTCAACGTGTTTGGATGAATCCGCGATGACGATCATGCGCCCCGATGACGTCGCAACGATCTTCTCGCGCAAAAGCGCACCGCCACCGCCCTTGATGAGGCGCAGCTCGCTGTCGAGTTGATCTGCGCCGTCAATCGTCAAATCGAGAAACGGCAGCTCATCGAGTGTCGACATATGAATGCCGAGCGCGGCGGCGCGCGCTTGCGTCGCCTCCGATGTTGCAACACATGTCAGTTTGAGACCCGCCTGCACCTTGGGCCCAAGCAGATCAACCAATTTTTCCGCCGTGGTCCCGGTGCCAAGACCAAGTTTCATGCCAGACTCGACATATTGCAGGGACCGCTCCGCCGCCGCGACTTTCAGTTCGTCAAAGCTCATGCCGAGTCGTCCCGTCCTAGGTGCCCCACGTACTTCGGGCGTTCATTGTGCAATTCTTCCCATCCCCCTCTAAGGGATGGCATCGTCAAAGGCCGCCCATCAAGGTGTACTTGACCTCAACGAACTCTTCGATGCCGTGGTGCGAACCTTCACGCCCAATCCCGCTTTCCTTAAAGCCACCAAAGGGGGCTATCTCGGTTGACGTAACACCTTCGTTGACGCCGACAATGCCGTACTCGAGCGCTTCAGCGACGCGCCAGCAGCGTGCGTAATTGCGCGTGAAGAAATAAGCGGCAAGACCAAACGGCGTGTCATTGGCGATATGGACCGCTTCTTCCTCACTTGAGAATTTGATCAGCGGCGCCACAGGCCCAAATGTTTCCTCGTGCGCGACGCGCATCTTTGGTGTCACGTTGGTTAGGATCGTGGGGTCGTAGAATGTGCCGCCCAGTGCGCTACGCTTGCCGCCAACCGCGATCGACGCGCCCGCATCCACCGCTTCGGCCACATGCGCCTCCACCTTCGCAATGGCCTGGTTGTTGATCAGCGGCCCAACCGTTACGCCCTTCTCAGTTCCGTGTCCCACTTTCAGCTTTTTAACCGCCGCCGTGAGCCTTTCTGCAAACGCGTCATAGATGCCTGACTGCACCAGAATGCGGTTGGCGCAGACGCAGGTTTGCCCGGCATTGCGGAACTTCGAAGCCACCGCCCCCGCCACGGCCTTATTGATATCGGCATCATCGAAAACGATGAACGGCGCATTGCCGCCGAGCTCCATGCTGACGCGTTTCACTGTCGCCGCCGCATCACGCATGAGGAGCTTGCCCACCTCAGTCGAGCCGGTGAAGGTCACCATGCGCACCAGAGGATTGGACGTCATCTCTGCGCCGACAGGGGCGGGATCCTCGGCTGTCACGATATTGAGTACGCCTTTGGGGATACCGGCGCGTTCGGCTAGCTCGGCAAGCGCCAGGGCTGACAACGGCGTTTCCTCGGCCGGCTTCAGCACGACCGTGCAGCCAGCTGCGATAGCAGGTGACACTTTGCGCGTGATCATAGCGCTTGGAAAATTCCATGGCGTGATTGCCGCCACGACGCCGACCGGCTGCTTCATGACGACGATGCGCGCGTCGGGCTTGTGCGAGGGAATTGTTTCGCCGTAGATGCGCTTGCCCTCCTCGGAAAACAGCTCGACGAAACTCGCTCCGTAGAGGATTTCGCCCTTGGCCTCCGCAAGCGGCTTGCCCTGTTCAGTTGTCAGCAAAAGCGCCAACTCGTCAGCGTGTTCGATAATTAGATCGTACCAACGGCGAAGGACCTGCGAGCGCTCTTTTGCCAATAGCTGAGACCACGGCTTGAAGGCCGCATGAGCCACTGCAATCGCCTGCTTCGTCTCAGCCGCTCCAAGGGCGGGAACGTGCGCGATCACCTCGCCCGTCGCCTTGTTGGTCACAGGCGTCGTTGGCTCGCCAATCCAGGTCCCATCGATATAGGCCTGCGTCTTGAGAAGGGTGATCACCATTTTGTCCATTTGTGCACCGGCAGAAGGGCTTTATTCCACGTTCTGTCTAAGGTGCGGGCGCCCCTGTTTCAAGGCGTCGCGCCTCGCCCAGATGACACAGGGACGCGCAGCCGGTAGCGTTGCACCCCCCGCCCCCCGCTCTGAGGCCCCATGCACGACCTGACACTTGTCTTTGATCTCGATGGCACGCTCGTCGACACCGCTCCCGATCTCATTGCCGCCACCAACCACGTGCTTGAGCATGTCGGCGCGCCGCGTGTCGACGTGGACAGCCTGCGGCCCTGGATCGGCCACGGAGCAAAATACATGATTGAAATGGCGATCGGGCCAGCCGGCGCCGGGCTGACGCCCGGCGAGCACGAGCGGCTTCTAGAGCGCTACCTCGTCTTTTATGAGGAAAATATTGCTGTTGCGAGCCAGCCGTTTGAGGGTGCCGTTGCCGCTCTAGAGCGCTTTCAAGCCGCGGGCGCAAGGCTTGCTGTGTGCACGAACAAGATGGAGAGGATGTCGAAGTCTCTACTCACCGCACTCGATCTTGCGCGCTATTTTACCGTGATCGCTGGCCGCGACACATTTAATGCCTTCAAGCCGCACCCCGACCATCTCCTCGATACCATCCGCACGGCCGGCGGTGATGCGGCGCGCGCGATCATGATCGGTGACACCGGTGTCGACATCACAACCGCTAAGGCGGCCCGCGTGCCCGTGATCGCGGTAACCTTCGGTTACACGAACACGCCTGT
>CAZURR010000020.1:0-30815 GCA_964622715.1 uncultured Hyphomicrobium sp.
ACAAGCGCGCCTCGATGCAGCGCGCGCTTGAATACATGGGGCTCAAGCCCGGCACAAAGATGACCGACATTCCGCTCGACGTGGTGTGGATCGGCTCGTGCACCAATGGGCGTATTGAGGATTTGCGCGCCGTCGCCAAAGTTGTCGAAGGGAGGAAGATTTCAGACAGGCTCGCCTACGCGATGATCGTGCCGGGCTCAGGACTCGTTAAGGAGCAGGCCGAGGCAGAGGGCCTCGACAAAATCTTCGAGGATGCCGGTTTTGAGTGGCGCGAACCCGGCTGCTCCATGTGTTTGGGCATGAACCCGGACCAGTTAAAACCGCAGCAGCGTTGCGCATCCACCTCCAATCGCAACTTCGAGGGCCGCCAAGGCCGCATGGGACGCACGCACTTGCTGTCACCCATCATGGCTGCAGCGGCGGCGATAGAGGGCCACTTTGTCGACATCCGTAAGTGGGCGTAGTTCGGCAGTAACTCCAATGTCCAAGTCTCTTGTGAAAGAAAAATTCGGCGGCGCCGCTGCCGATTACGCTGTCTCCGCCGTTCATGCGACAGGCCCAAGCCTTGCGCGCGTCGTGGAGCTCGTCGCGCCCCAATCCCACTGGCGCGCGCTGGATGTTGCAACCGGAGGGGGGCATACGGCGGCCGCGTTTGCGCCGCATGTCTCCCAAGTTGTCGCTAGCGACATCACAACCGAGATGCTTCAAGAGGCACTGAAGGTTGCCGCCAACAAGAGTCTCACGAACGTCGAGACGAAGTACGCCGACGCCGGGGTGTTGCCGTTTCCTGATGCGAGCTTTGAATTGGTGACATGCCGGCTCGCCGCGCATCACTTCCCAGACGTGGCCGCTTTCGTTAGTGAGGTCCGGCGTGTTCTGTCACCCGGCGGGACGTTCGCGCTAGTCGACAATATCAGCCCGGATGCGAAAATCCTGCCCGACGCATCAGACGCCGACCTGCGCGATTTGGCGATCATCTACAACGCGTTCGAAAAGCTGCGCGACCCCAGCCATGGCCACTGCCTGACATTGAGCGCGTGGCTGAAACTTATGGAGAATGCTGGGTTTTCCATTGCTCACTTCGAGCACATCGACCAAGAGGTCCCCTTTTGGCGGATGGACCGCGCGTATGCGTTGCGACGAGGCCACGGCGAATCGGCTGAGTGCCATGTTGCAGGAACAGCCCTTGAACGGATTTCTGCGCCCTCACACTAGCGAAGGCGGCTTTGCGCTCACACTTCAAGAAGCGATCATCGTAGCCCACAAGCCCGCCTAGGAATGACCAGCAAAACGAATTGGGAAACCGCATCATCTCCAAGTCTTGCCGACTTCGAGAAGATGGCCGCTGCAGCTTGGGAGCGGCTGCCTGCCGAATTCCGCGAAAAAGCCGGCGACGTTCTCATTCGCGTGGAGGAATTCGCTACGGAGGAGGTCCTGCAGGCCCTCGGCATCGAAAACGTGCTGGAGCTCAGCGGGCTCTACCATGGCGTTAGTCTCGACAAGAAAAGCGTGATGGATGTGCCACGCCAACCCGACATGGTGTTCCTCTATCGGCGGCCAATACTGGAAGAGTGGGCAGCCGGCAATGAGACCTTGGGTTCGCTTGTTGAACACATTCTTGTGCACGAAATAGGCCACCACTTTGGCTTCTCTGACGCTGACATGGCGGGCATTGAGCGCTCATCGGGTGGCTAACGTAGGTCGTGCCGGCTTGGTCGCAGTGACGCGATGTGTTAAATTTCACTTATTACGGATACGGGGACTTCAAGAAGTTTGAGAATGAGATTTGGCCGCGATTCATACCGCTTGGCTTGGGTGCTGTTTGTACCCATGACCCTCGGGCTTCATGCCGCGATTGCGGATCCGAGGACGCCGACACCCGAAGAATATGTTGAGCATGTGGGTGGCAATGCAAAGATTGTCGCGGCCGGCGAGTTCAAGCTGGATGGTTATACGCTTTACTGTGGGACGCGCCCCACAGTGGTCGACAATAAGCTCGACGATTATGGCGCGGCCTACCCCGGCTATCTGATCATGAACATGAAACTTCTTGCGAGGGTTTCGACCCCGGTTAAGCTGTGGATCTACTCGCACGAGTGCGGTCACCAATTCCGCGGGCCCGACGAGGCAACTGCGGACTGCTTTGCCGTACAGCGCGGGCGCAGGCGAGGCTGGCTGTCTCCGGGGGGCGTCGAAGAGATTTGCGAATTTATTCGTCCCGCCAAAGGCGACAGCATGCATTTTTCCGGATCGCATCGCTGCGAATACATGCGCCAATGCTTCTCGGCGCGAAAAGTCCACTGAGCACTGAATTCCGGCCGCAGCTTCAGCGCTGCAGTTATGCCCGCCTTCGGCCGGGCTCGTACCATTGGTCTTCATCCTGCCAAGAAGCATCACCGCATGCGCCCTGCCGAATACACGCGCCGGCTTCTTGCCCTCGCCGAGACCGTTCACCGATGGCTTGGTGCACTAACTGCGCTCGATCGTGAGCGCCGCCTTAGAATTGCCGACTACGCTGAAGAAATCGCCGCAACACTCGCCCGCGCGAGCGAAGCGCTAGAAGAGCTCGCGTGCGCTCCGCGCGACAAAAAAGCTCGCAATCAGGCGATTCGGGAGCTAGGCCGGATCACGGGCTACATCGAAACGATGGTCGATGCGCTGGAGCATCACCTTGACGGGAGAAAGCTCGCTGGCGTTAAAAGACGGCTTGAGCAGCTTGGTCCGGCCGAACTTCACAAATCCGTGGTATCTGGCCATACGCCACTGCGCATTGATCGTCTGTCATCGGCGGAAGGCTATTTCTGTGCGCTGGCGGATGCCCTGAGAACCTGAGAGGAGCCTCACGAGGCAGGCCATGGACAAGTTCACCACGTTGACTGGCGTCGCCGCGCCGTTGCCCATGCGCAACGTCGACACCGATATGATCATCCCCAAGCAATTCTTGAAGACGATCAAACGCACGGGACTTGGCAAGAGCCTGTTCTTTGAGTTGCGCTACGATGATGCGGGCGAAGAAATCGCTGAGTTCGTATTGAACCAACCCGCCTATCGCGACGCTAAAATTCTTGTCACCGGAGAAAATTTCGGGTGCGGCTCTTCCCGTGAGCACGCTCCGTGGGCGTTGCTCGACTTCGGATTCCGCTGCATCATTGCTCCGGACTTCGCCGACATTTTCTACAATAACTGCTTCCAAAACGGCATCCTGCCCATCAAGTTGCCGCAGGCTGAAATCGACAAGTTGATGGATGATGCAAGTCGTGGTGCCAACGCGACTCTAACCGTCGATCTGGAAGCGCAAGAGATCCGCGGACCTGACGGAGGTGTCATCACGTTCGACATTGATTCATTTCGCAAGCATTGCCTGCTGAACGGCCTCGACAACATCGGTCTGACTCTAGAGAAGCACGAACACATCCAGACTTTCGAAGAAAAGGCTTCCATAGCAAAGCCTTGGCACTAAACGGCGAAGCCGGAGTCAAAGAGTATGTGGCGTTCGATTGCAATCTTTCTGATCGGTGGCGTGCTGGGTGTGGGTTTTGGCACCGCGCTGGGCTTCTTCCTCTTCCCGCATGTGTTCCCGCCGTCGCCTGCGACAGAGAAAATCACGGATGCAGAACGCACGAAGGTCATTGCGAAAGGAGCCTTCATCCACGCCAATCCGAATGACCCCATCCACTACGGCAAGGGAAAGGTTACAGTCTATGAGGGGGCAGTGTTTCTTGAACCTGATTTCGAAGTGGGGCCGGGTCCGGACTTTCACGTTTATCTCGTGCCGAAGGATAACGTGCGCAGCGAGGCTGACGTATCCAACACGATGTTCGTCGACCTTGGCAAGCTGCGCAGCTTCAGTGGTAGGCAGAAGTATGCGGTTCCCGGCGGGGTCGATCTCAAGAAGTACCCAAGCGTTGTGATTTGGTGCCAGCAATTCGGCGTGTTGAACTCGCCGGCAAATTTGACGTTTGCCGGCAGTTAGCTGGCGCGCAGAGAGTGTCAAAGTGAACGAGAGGAAGCGATGGCCAAGCCGATCCATATGATGGTGCGCGTGCTCGACGAAGTACGCTCGGTCGATTTTTACCGCAAGGCATTCGGGTTAGAGATTGCGGACCGCGTGGATTTTCCCGACTTCACGCTCATTTACATGAGCGGGCCGGATGCGCCTTTCGAATTGGAACTGACCGTCAACAAGGGCAGCGCTGAGCCCTACAACTTGGGAAACGGGTATGGCCACTTGGCCTTTGCGGTCGACGACCTCGAAGCGGAGCGCGCGCGCATGGCGGGGCACGGTCTTGCCCCCAAGGACATCAAGCAGATGACACATGAGGGCAAGCCGTTCGGCAAGTTCTTCTTCATAGAGGACCCCGATGGCTACAAGATCGAGGTGCTGCAGAGAGGCGGCCGTTTCAATTAGCCATCCGCTCTCTTGAACAAGAGCGCCAACGCTTTACCTTCCCGACTCGTAATACTTGTACGCCCGGTAAGAGTCCGGATCGTTCTGCGGCCAGTTCGAGCCAAGATTGCGCATGTATTCCTGCTCAGTGGGTCGGCAAAAGATGTTGCCGTAGAAGCCGTACGGACCGTTGACGGGCGTGCAGTTATTTCTGGCGTAGCGACGAGATTTCACGGCAATGACACCGTCGGTCGATTGCGCCACGTTTGGAACGACGCTTGCGGCATGAACAGGTGAGAAAGTGAAGGGCGCAAGGATCAGTGCGCAGGTAACTAGAGATCGCATTGGCTCTCTCCTCAGACGATTTTTTCGAGCGACTACGGGCGCTTGTGCTCGTATTTTTCGTGCGTGGATAGTGAGCTAGTGTTGAGTCCAACGCCCAGTTTGCGATGGCATCTTACTCTCATAAGACACATCTTAGCATTAAATAGGCCTCTGGTGCGCTAAGGCAAGGGGGACGCGTGTGCTTTATTATATTGGGAAAATCATCTGGTTTTGCGCGCAGCCTTCGGGGTTGCTGCTCATCTTTCTCGTTGGGGGCGCCGTCCTATTAAGGACGCGCTATCGCAAGACGGGTGAGCGGCTCGTGCTGGTGAGTGCGGCGTTGCTCCTCTTCGGCGGCCTGTTGCCGCTCAGCGCCTGGCTGATCTTGCCGCTGGAGGAGCGGTTCCCGCGCGCCAATCTTTCTGGCCAGCACATTGACGGCATCGTTGTATTGGGTGGCGTAGAAAGCGCCCGCGTTAGCGAGGGGCGCGGCGCACACGCGATCAACGAGGCAGCAGAACGTCTCACAGAGACGGCGGCACTAGCGCGAAGATTTCCCGACACAAAGATCGTCTTTACCGGGGCGTCGATCGGAATTTTCACCTCGTCCACCACTGGCGCTGATGCGGCCAAATTGATTCTTCGCGACTTCGGCATCGAGGAAGCAAGCCGCCTGGTGATCGAAAAGAGGGCACGTAACACGTGGGAAAACGCGCTCTACACAAAGGCATTGGTCAAGCCGATTCCAGGCGAGCGCTGGCTGTTAGTGACGTCGGCATGGCATATGCCCAGAGCCATCGGCGCTTTCCGCGAGGTGGGCTTCGACGTTGAGGCGTGGCCGGTCGACTACCGAACGGCGGGTTGGTCGGATGCGCTTTTACCGTTCGATGCGCCCTCTGAAGGCCTGCGACGGCTCGATCTTGTCGCACGCGAATGGGTCGGTTTGGTTGCCTATTGGGTGTTGGGCCGCAGCAGTGGGCTTTTTCCCGCACCGTGACGATGACGCGTGTGGGATGAGGCGGATGCGTCGAGTTCGAATTGAAACTCCCCAGCAACAGATTCGTGTGCTAGCGAAACCCCAAACGTCGCGTCGGCATTGCAATCTGCACGCATTGGCAAAGGGGCAATGCACATGACCGCGAATAAAGCGACCCCGCGGTCGCACCGGCAAGAAGGCATGAGCTTCAATGAGAAGCGCGTAATCTTTGCGTCTTCGCTGGTACGGTCTTCGAGTGGTATGACTTTTATCTCTATGCCACGCTCGCCCCGTTCTTCGCGGCGCTGTTCTTTCCCCCCGGCAACGACACCGCGGCACTGCTTTCCGCATTCGCGACCTATGCCGCCGGCTTTCTCGTGCGCCCCTTTGGTGCAATCATTTTCGGCCGCATCGGCGATCTTGCCGGTCGCAAATATACCTTCCTCATCACCATCATCGTGATGGGCGCCGCGACGTTCGCTGTCGGGCTCTTGCCAACGTTTGCCTCGATTGGTTGGCTGGCACCCGTCTTGCTCGTATCGCTGCGCTTGCTTCAGGGGCTTGCGCTCGGTGGTGAATACGGTGGCGCGGCAACCTACGTCGCCGAACATGCCAAACCGCATCAGCGCGGTTTTGCAACGAGCTGGATTCAAACGACGGCGACGCTCGGGTTTTTCATGGCGCTCATTGTCATCGGCGCGTGCCGCTTCTTTCTGTTCGAGCCGGGCGATTTCGCCGAGTGGGGTTGGCGTCTGCCCTTTCTCGTCTCGCTGATCCTGCTCATTTTCTCCGTCTACATTCGCTTGAAGCTCAACGAGAGCCCGATCTTCACCAAAATGCAGGAAGAGGGCAAAGGTTCCAAAGCCCCCATCACCGAGAGCTTCTTTCATTGCCCCAACAACAAGTTCGTTCTCTTAGCGCTGCTCGGCGCGACGGCCGGGCAAGGTGTCGTCTGGTACACCGGCCAATTCTATGCGCTGTTCTTTTTGACGATCACGCTGAAGGTCGAGCTGTTAACCGCCTATCTTCTTGTTGGAGCATCACTGCTTGTCGGCACGCCGCTGTTCGTTTTCTTCGGGTGGCTGAGCGACAAAATCGGCCGGTTGAAAATCATTCTGGCGGGATGTTTGTTGGCGGCATTGACCTACTTCCCGCTGTTCGGTGCCCTGACGCACTACGTCAATCGCGATCTGGAGGCCTTCCAGAACAACAATCCGATCGTACTAACCGCCGACGCGGAGCAATGCCGTTTGCATGTCTTCGTTGGGCCTTGGACAGAGTTCTCCGACTGTGACCGCGCCAAGGACTTCTTTACCAAGTCGGGTCTGTCGTTTAAGACCGCCGACGCGCCGGTTGGAACTGAGGCCGTTAGCGTCCAAATCGGACCGACGACGATCGATGATTGGAATGCTGAGACCTGGCACGAGGCTTTGATAACATCGGGCTATCCCGTCAAAGCCGACCCGGCCAAGATCAACTGGTCGATGGCGTTAGGGATTTTGACGCTGTTCCTCGTCTACGTCACGATGGTCTACGGGCCGATCGCAGCATTCCTTGTTGAACTGTTCCCCACCAACATCCGCTATACGTCCATGTCGCTGCCCTATCACATCGGCAACGGCTGGTTTGGCGGCATGTTGCCTTTGGTGGCTATGGCGGTCGCGGCGGCAACCGGGAACATCTACAACGGTCTCTGGTACCCGATCATCGTGGCGCTGATGACAGTTGTGATCGGATCCATATTCCTGCGGAAAACGAAGGAGCGCGACTTCACGGCGTGATGGCCGCTGTCAGTTGCGTTCGATGAGCTGACCAGCTTCCCAGCCAATGATCGCGCGCTTGCGCGTCACCCCCCAATGGTAGCCGCCCAGGCCGCCATCGGCGCGCATCACGCGATGGCAAGGCACAACGAACGAGATCGGGTTGCGCCCGACGGCGGTTCCAACCGCACGCGAGGCTGCTGGGCAGCCGAGGTGGCGCGCTATGTCGCCATAGCTGACGGCACGGCCAATCGGGATTTTGAGCAGCGTCTCCCAGACACGTACCTCGAAGTCGGTGCCGATGAGCACAAGGCGCACCGGCTGCTCGCCGCCAGCGCCCGCTGCCGATCCGAATATCTGGGCAACGAGAGCCTCCGTGTGCTCTGGCGCCTCGATGAACTGGCACGCGGGCCAACGGCGCATCATGTCGGCAAGGGCTGCTTCGCGCGTGCCGCCCTTTTCGCCATCGACGAAGGCGAGACCCGCCAGGCCGCGCCTTGACGCCATCGCGAGCGCCTCTCCGAAAGGCGTTGCGTGATAGCCGTAGGCCATCTCCAATCCGGCGCCGCGGCGCTTGTAGTCGCCCGGCGTCATCGCCTCGTGAGAGACAAAAAGGTCGTGCAGCCGCCCGGCGCCCGAAAGACCGCTTTGCAGTGAAGCGTCGAGCACGCTGGCCGAACCCTGAAGCAGCTGTCTTGCATGATCGATTGCAATGGCGCCCATGAATTCCTTAGGGCTTAGTCCGCACCAGCTCTTGAACAGGCGTTGGCAATGCGCGGGACTGAGTCCTAGGCGCCCGGCGAGATCATTAAGGCTCGGCTGCTCCTGCCACGATTGGGTGAGAATGCGGACGCTTTGTTTTATGAGCTCATAGTCGCGCAGCTTGCCGCGATCGGGCGCTGCTTGCGCTCGGCGGTCAGTCTGCGCCGCTGTTCTTGCGGTAGGACATAATATCGGTTCGAGTCGCATAGTGCCCAACCTAGGTGAGCGCAGGCTGACCGGCGACCCGATTCTTGCTTTTTTAAGTGCGAAACTCCGCCGGCATTCAAATGCGGGCAACACGCGCCTGCGAGATCGCGATCGATAGTGCGTTCGAGAAGTCGCGCCGCTCATCGTCGGTGAGAAAGCGCCCAAACGAGAGTTCGCGGCCATGTGAGGCGAGTCGTAGGTCCGTGCGCCCTTCAGGCCCATCGGCGAGCCGGACGCGCACCCAATAAGGGTTGAAATCAAAGCTTTCGCGCTTGCCGGAAGGATGGACGCGCGTCACCGTCAGCATCTTTGGGGTCAGCTCCACCGTTTCGTAGAGGCGCCCCGACCGGTAGTTGAGTGTGAAGGCCAGATAAATAAGCGCTACGTCGAGCCCGAAAAAGCCAAACACCGGCCAAGCGCCCATGAGAAGAAAGACCATGCCTGTCACAAAGCTCACGCCGCCGATTGCCAACATCAGGATGAGGAATCCAGTCGGGTTCAGCGAGCGGTGCTGGTGTAAGACGGCGCGGAAGGCGCCGTCCTCTTGCTTGGCGCTATCGTTCTCGTTCATTGGGCAAGCCTATCCGCAGAAGTAGGGAATATGAAGAGCCCTAATCGATCCAGGTCGCGCCCCCGTAGCGCCACGTCTAAACGGCGGGCCAGTGCGCCGAAGGGCGGCAGCGTTCGCCGTGCGAAGCTGAAGCCGGAAGCCGTAGCCGAGATATTTCGCCGGTTCGCCGCGGAAAATCCGGCGCCCAAAGGTGAGCTGGAGTCGGTCAATTCTTTCACGCTGCTTGTTGCCGTGGTGCTTTCCGCGCAAGCCACCGACGCGGGCGTCAACAAGGCAACGCGCACTCTTTTCAAGGTGGCGAATACGCCGGAAAAAATGGTGAACCTCGGCGAGGCGAAGTTGCGCGAAATGATCAAGACGATCGGTCTTTATCGCAACAAGGCGCGCAACGTGATCCTGCTTTCGCAAAAACTTATTGAGGCGCACGAAGGCAAAGTGCCGCGCGATCGTGAGGCACTCGAAGCACTACCAGGCGTGGGCCGCAAGACTGCGAACGTTGTCCTGAATGTCGCTTTCGGTGAACCGACCATGGCGGTCGACACGCATGTGTTTCGCGTCGCCAATCGCATCGGGCTTTCGAATGGCAAGACGCCGCTTGCCGTTGAAGAGGATCTGCTTCGGGTCATTCCGCCCGAAATGGGTGTCCATGCGCATCACTGGCTCATCTTGCACGGGCGCTACGTGTGCAAAGCAAGGCGGCCCGAATGCGAGCGGTGCATTATCATGGACCTGTGCCTGTTCAAAGGAAAGACCGCGTGAGCGGCGGTCGCTGTGCGCCAACAGAAACTAAGGATCGCCGCCTAGTCGGCCGGCCGGACCGCGATGCCCGCGGCGGCCATGTGTTCTTTTGCCTGAGCGATCGAATAGGTACCGAAATGAAAGATCGAAGCGGCCAGCACGGCGCTCGCACCACCCTTCGTGGCGCCCTCGACAAGATGATCGAGTGTACCCACGCCGCCTGAGGCGATGACAGGCACGCTTACCGCGTTGGAAATGGCGCGCGTCAGATCGAGATCAAACCCTGCCTTCGTGCCGTCGCGGTCCATCGAAGTCAGCAGAATCTCTCCGGCGCCTAAATCGACCACCTCTTTCGCATACTCGACAGCATCGATGCCCGCGGGCGTGCGTCCGCCATGGGTAAAGATCTCCCACTTGTTGGGCTCGCCCTGTTTCGACACCTTCTTGGCATCAATGGCGACAACGATGCACTGATTGCCGAATTTTTCGGAGGCTTCCTTCACAAATTGGCGGTTTTTGACTGCCGCCGTGTTGATGGACACCTTGTCGGCGCCGGCATTCAGCAGCCGGCCGATGTCGGCGATTGTGCGCACGCCGCCGCCCACGGTGAGAGGCATGAAGCAGCGCTCAGCCGTCTGTTCGACGATATGAAGGATAGTGTCGCGCTCTTCGTGGCTCGCCGTAATGTCGAGAAAGCAGAGTTCGTCGGCGCCGGCCGCGTCATAGGCGGCAGCGGCCTCCACGGGATCGCCCGCGTCAATGAGGTCGACAAAGTTGACGCCTTTGACAACGCGGCCGTCTTTAACGTCGAGGCAAGGGATGATGCGAGTTTTGAGCACGCTAGTGCTATTTCCTTTTAGCCGGCCTTCGTAAGCGCCAAAGCCTCGCTCGCATCAATGCGGCCGTCATAGAGTGCGCGGCCCATAATGGCGCCTTCAAGTATAGCGTATTCGGGACGCATCAATGCTTTCACATCCTCGATGGAAGCAAGTCCGCCCGAAGCGATAACAGGGATTTTGGTTCCGCGGGCAAGCGCCGCCGTCGCCTGGAAATTGAGCCCTTTCATGATGCCATCGCGGTCAATGTCGGTGTAGACGATTGCGGCGACGCCGACATCCTCGAAGCGCCGCGCCAACCCCATCGCGGATAGCTCAGATGTCTCGGCCCAGCCTTGGACGGCCACTTTTCCGCCCTTTGCATCGATGCCAACGGCAATGCGTCCCGGATAAGCTTTGCACGCCCGCACCACAACATCCGGCTTGCGCACGGCGGCCGTGCCGAGAATGACCCGCGCGACACCCTTGGAAAGCCATTTCTCGATGGTCTCAAGTTCTCGAATACCGCCGCCGAGCTGCACGGGAATCTCGACTGCGTCTAGAATCGCATCGACGGCCGTGGCATTGACAGGCTTGCCCTCAAACGCACCGTTCAAGTCGACAATGTGCAGGTATTGGAACCCTTGGCTCTCGAAGGCACGCGCTTGCGCTGCCGGGTCGTCATTGAAGACGGTCGCCTCGCTCAACTCACCAAGCTTGAGGCGTACACATTGGCCGTCTTTGAGGTCTATAGCTGGAAAGAGGATCAAGGGACTCTCTTGGGTAAACAGCACGCTCGCGTGGCGTCGGCAACTTTGGACATCAGATCGCTTTCATTGACACTGATAGAGGGGTCCCGGTCAGCGAAGAAGTCAAGGCTGACGTCAATCGCGTCTGTTATCGTCATGACTTTAGCGCTTCTCAATTCACCCCTGCCGTTGCCTTCGCACCGGCCGCTGAGCGAAGCGGACGCCGTCGATATCTGGATTGCGCGCTGGCTCCGGATCCGCCGTAGCGATCTCGTGCGCCGCTACGGGTGCGATCCGCGCCGCCTCTATGAAATCTGGGAAGAAGTGCGCTTCGCCGGCACCCGCGAGAAGGCGCTCCAGTTGTTTACGGTGCGCTACCCCTCGCTTATTGACCGCGTGGACTATGGTCCGCATCGGCGCATCTCACGCGAGCCGCATCCCAATCAGCTTGCCCTCTTCGAATAGCTCCATTGGCTCTTCATGCCGCATTTCCGCCCCAATTGCCGAGTGAAAAAGAACACCAAGAGAACAAATACTGGACAGACGTGGTGATTCGTGTCATGTTCTCATTATGTTCCGGCACCGCATATGAAGCCTTCAGGGGTAGTTGTTGGTCGTTTCCCCCGCGCAGCCCAAACCTAAAGAGAGACCGCCATGCATACCCTCATCATCTCCTATGATCTCGCAAATCCTAACCGCAACAAGCACGCGCTGGCGCAAGAGATCATGGCGGCAGGCCACTCTTGGGCGCGGCCGCTCGATCAGACTTGGTACATGAAGACGGACGAGCGCGAAGAGGCCATTGAGGCACGGCTTTCATCGTTTCTCACCGCAGACGACGGTTTGCTGATCCAGGAAGTGCAGGACGATGCGGTGCTCACCAATACGGCGCTGCGTTGGTTCCGCCAGCGGCGCGCCGCTTTCGAAATCGCTGGCGACTCCAACGTTGTCGCCTTCCCATCACTGGCGGAGCCCGATACGCAGCCTGAGCTGCCGCTCGCGACCGCGTGCTGAGGCAACAACGGTTCTCTTTCTCTCTCTCGATACAGCGCGGTGGCCGCCCCTTTGGGCGGTCATTTCGTTTGTACTGAAGGCCGTCTTCGACCCCGTTAAGGCTGCCACTTTAGGAAGTTGGCGATGAGCTTCAGACCTAAGGTCTGGCTTTTCTCAGGGTGAAACTGCGTGCCCGCGATGTTGTCCTTTGCAACCATGGCCGTGACGTTGCCGCCGTAGTCCGTCACCGCGACGACCGATGCAGCATCATTCGTAACCAATTGATAGGAGTGAACGAAATAGGCGTGTAATCCTATTGGCCCCGTCTTTATCCCGTCGAGCAGCGCATGTGGGTTGACGACCGTTAGTGTATTCCAACCCATGTGCGGGATTTTGAGCGCTGGGTCGCTCGGCTCAATGGCACGCACCTCGCCAGGGATCCACCCCAGACCTTGCGTCACCTCGAACTCCAGACCGCGCGTCGCCAATAGTTGCATGCCAACGCAAATGCCGAGAAACGGTCGCCCGCGCTGTGTCACGGCGTCTTCTAGGGATGGTCTCAAGCCAGCAACGGCCTCGATACCGCGCTTGCAGTCGGCGAAGGCGCCAACGCCAGGCAGCACGATGCGATCGGCCGCCGCGACGGCCTTGGGATCGGCTGTGACAAGGATCTTGGCGTCTATTTCGCTATCGCGTGCCGCGCGCTCAAACGCCTTGCCCGCGGAGTGAAGGTTTCCGGAGCCATAATCAACAATAACGACGCTTTGCATTCCTTACTATGCCTTTGCCCCCGCCAAGCGCCGCCAACGCCCAATGGCATCTTTAACCTGCGCCGAAGTCGTTTCGATCCATGAAGAGTCGCCCTCGTCCGCCATATGCGTGGACGTCTCGTGCAATGGACCGGTTGGTACTTGCGGTAGCCATGCCTCAAAAAACCGGCGCTCGCATTCCGCCGCGTTCCGCCCAGCAACGGTCCCCACGACGCTCCAGCCGCGGCGTCTGAGCGAGGCGCGATAGAGTGCACCGGCTTCAAAGCCGAACACGATCTGCACGATAATGATGAGAAAGCTGATAGCTTCTTGAGTTGCACCGAGGATGTTCAAGACGCCGATGAGCACGCTCATCAGGACAAGATAGGCCGCGAGCTCCCGCCACATCCGTTTGACCAGCAGCCAAATTGCCGGGAATACAGCGGCAAGCCAATGGAACCGGTCCTTGATGAAGACGAGCCGTGTTCCGCGTTCCAACGGATTGGTCTGCGGTTTTGGCGGCTCGTGCACGGTATAGACGACCACGCGGGCGCATCCTCCGGCTAGAATCGACACTATGCTCACCCAACAAGCGTGCCCTTGGTGGAGGGAACACGCCCGGCTTGGCGCGGGTCGGGCGCGACAGCACTTCTCAAAGCCCGCGCCAAACCCTTATAGCAAGTCTCGGCGATGTGGTGGTTGTTCTCGCCATAAAGGTTCTGCACGTGCAGCGTGATGCAGGCGTTTTGCACGAAGGCCTGGAACCACTCGCGGAAGAGCTCGGTATCCATCTCTCCCACCTTGGGCTTGGAAAATTCCACCTTCCAAACGAGGTAGGGACGGCCCGAAACGTCGATCGCGACACGAGTTAAGGTGTCATCCATAGGCAGATGCACATCGGCGTATCGGGTGATGCCCTTTTTTTCACCTAGCGCCTTGGCGACCGCCTGACCCAGCACGATGCCAGTGTCCTCCGCGGTGTGATGGAAATCGATGTGCAAGTCGCCCGTCGCCTTCAGTGCTATATCGATCATTGAATGCCGGGCCAGCTGCTCCAACATATGATCGAGAAAGCCGATGCCGGTCTTCACGTCAAAGGTCCCGGAGCCGTCCAGATCAACGGTTACCGTGATCTGCGTCTCCTTTGTCGTGCGAGTAATGGTGGCTTGCCGCTTCAAAGGACCCCTCATGGTCGTCGCTTGCATCACCGAAACCGAGCGTTTATCAGCTTGAGCCCTGCCATACCAGAGCCGCACGGTTACAGTGCCTGTTCTTCACCTAGATGCAAATGCAATGCGAAATCTTAACTCCGCCCCGGCTGAATTCGAACCCTGGCACGGGACGACTATACTGACCATTCGTAAAGATGGTCGTGTCGTCATCGCCGGTGACGGCCAGGTCAGTATTGGCGCCACCATCATCAAGGCCAATGCCCGCAAGGTGCGCACGCTCGGCAAGGGTGATGTCATTGGCGGCTTTGCCGGCGCTACGGCCGATGCCTTTACGCTTTTCGAGCGGCTGGAGACCAAGATCGAGCAATATCCAGGTCAGCTTACCCGCGCTTGCGTGGAGCTGGCCAAAGATTGGCGCACCGACCGCTATCTTCGCCGCCTCGAGGCGATGATGATCGTTGCTGATCGCGAAACGACGCTTGTACTGACCGGCACGGGCGATGTGCTAGAGCCCGAAAACGATGTCATGGGCATCGGTTCAGGTGGCAACTACGCGCTTGCTGCCGCACGCGCTCTGCGCGATCAGCCGCTCGACGCTGAGGAAATCGCACGCAAGGCGATGGCGATTGCCGCCGATATCTGCGTTTACACCAACGCCAATCTTGTCCTGGAAAGCCTGCCGTCGAGCCGTTAGCGGATTGGCAGATATGGAGCGCGCGTAATATGGTCTGGTTCTATCTGCTGTTCGCAGGGTCGCTCGAAGTCGCTGCTACGACGGTCTTTCGTTACACAGACGGTTTGAGCCGGATCGGACCGACACTTTTTTCTTCGCACTCGGGATCGCGAGCTTTTACTTTCTCTATCGCTCGCTGGATGGCATTCCCCTGGGCACGGCTTACGCCATATGGACGGGAATCGGCGCGGCGGGGACGGCGGCACTCGGCATTTACGCCTACGGCGAGGCCGCCACGTTTGTTCGCGTCGCTCTCCTTTTCGGTCTCATCGGCTGCATTGTCGGCCTGAAGTATGTTTCTGCGCATTGAGGCCCCACTCTTCATGACCCACTTCTCCCCCCGCGAAATTGTCTCTGAGCTCGACCGCTTCATAGTTGGCCAAAACGATGCCAAGCGCGCCGTAGCCATCGCGTTGCGCAACCGTTGGCGCCGCCAACAGCTCAAAGGCGATATCAAAGAGGAGGTTCTGCCCAAGAACATCCTGATGATCGGGCCGACAGGCGTCGGCAAAACGGAGATATCGCGCCGGCTTGCAAGGCTCGCGGGCGCCCCCTTCATCAAGGTGGAAGCGACCAAGTTCACCGAGGTCGGCTACGTCGGCCGTGATGTGGAAAGTATCGTGCGCGATCTGCTCGAGATCGCCATGGGGCTTGTTAAGGACGCTAAGCGAAAAGAGGTTCGCGCCAAAGCTGAGAAAAACGCTGAGGAGCGTGTGCTCGACGCGTTGGTGGGCCCGGGAGCGGCCGAGACAACGCGGGAGAGCTTCCGCAAGCGGTTGCGCGACGGTGAACTCAACGACAAGGAGATTGAAATCCAGGTTTCAGATGCCGGTTCTGGTTTGCCGATGCTTGAGATCCCCGGCGCACCGGGGGCCTCAATCGGCGCCATTAACATCGGCGACATTCTGGGCAAGGCCCTCGGGCAACGCACTAAGCCGCGCCGGATCACCGTCTCCGACAGCCACGACGTGCTGATAGCGGAAGAAAGCGACAAGCTGATCGATACCGACGCGATCGTGGCTGATGCCATCGATGCGCTCGAGAACAACGGCATCGTCTTCTTGGACGAAATCGACAAGATCTGCTCAAGGGCGGAGTCGGGCCGTGTCGGTGGAGATGTGTCGCGCGAAGGTGTGCAGCGCGATCTACTGCCGCTGATCGAAGGCACGACGATCTCCACCAAGTATGGTCCTGTAAAAACGGACCACGTACTGTTTATCGCTTCGGGCGCCTTTCACGTGGCAAAACCGGCCGACCTTCTGCCAGAGCTACAGGGCCGATTGCCCATCCGTGTGGAGTTGAAACCGCTCACACGTGAAGACATCCGCCGCATCCTGACCGAGCCAGAAGCAAGTCTCATCAAGCAGTATGTGGCGCTGATGGCGACGGAGAACGTTGCGCTCACCTTCACTGACGATGCGATCGACGCACTCGCCGATACGGCCGTGCTGGTCAACTCGTCGGTCGAGGACATTGGTGCAAGGCGTCTGCAGACTGTGATGGAGCGTGTGCTCGACGAGATTTCGTTTGATGCGTCCGACCGCGGCGGCCAGTCAATTACCATCGACGCTGAGTACGTGACTTCGCGTATTGGTGATCTCGCGAAGAACGCAGACCTGTCGAGATTCATTCTTTAAGTCGCGCACTTGCGCGCAACTGTGCAGCGCAAAAAGGCGCGTCGTACATTGCAGTGCATCATTCTTTTCCACTTAACTCTTAACTCGCCGCAGCCGATTGGTATTCCGCTGATCACTTATGTTTTGTATAGATACTGTAGTAGGTGGTTGGTAATTGTCGCGGATAGTTGTTTGTACGGGAGAATTCGAAAACTCTCCTAGCGTCCGCTTCTAGCAGCGCCGCCATCTGCTAGGAGGTATCTTTATGGCATGCCCCAAGATCGAGATCCGAGGTAAGCGCGTGATCCTGTTAAGTGGATTTCGCGATGCAGTGCCGGACACTACGAGGGCCCGTGTCATCAAGTCCGATGATATTAAGTCCGCCGATGATCTGAGCACTTCTGCCAAGAAACATCCTGACGCTGTGGCATTTGGCTTCGTGGCTGGGCGCTGGGTACCGGCTGCCTGAGACCGCCTGCGTAGAGCGCTCCAGCGTTACTTGACGCAAATTGTTGTCATCGTCGCCCGACTGTTGACGAGGTCGGAGAGTTTGGTTGTGCGCGAGCCAAACGGGGGCGATTCAGAGCACAGGCGCATTTTTTCCCACTTTTTTCCTTGACTGGCCTGGGAAGCGGCAACTTCTGACATACTGAACGGCCTTAGCAGTCTTTCAGACGAAGGCAAGAGACGTTAGATAGGGGCCCAATTCACCGCTTGCAGGCTCACATGGCTCTCGTTCTCGATTCCAACCCGGCGCCCCTTCCCGATCCAGACGTTGCGTCACCGACAAGGCCGTCCATCGCCGGGCTTAGCCGCAGCGGCCTACGCGCGGAGCTTGCCCATATTGGTGCGACCGAGAGGCAGCTGCGTATGCGCGCCAACCAGCTGTGGAGCTGGATTTATGCGCACGGCGTCACCAGTTTCGACGCCATGAGCGACATCTCAAAGGATCTGCGCGCCACGCTCTCCCAGCGCTATACATTGGAACGGCCAGAGATTGTCACAGAGCAGGTCTCCGTCGACGGCACCCGCAAATGGCTTTTGCGGCTGTCGAAGCAGGACACGGAGGCGCGGGCGCCCGAAATCGAAACGGTCTACATCCCCGAAGCCAACCGCGGCACTCTTTGCATCTCAAGCCAAGTTGGCTGCACTCTGACTTGCACCTTTTGCCACACAGGCACGCAGCGTCTCGTGCGCAACCTCACCGCGCAGGAGATCGTTGGTCAGATCCTCCTGGCGCGCGATCGCATCGGCGATTGGCCGGCTGCGGCGCCTCCTAGCGATGGACACTTGTTGCCGGAGACCGAGCGCAAGATTACCAACATTGTGCTGATGGGCATGGGTGAGCCGCTCTACAACTTCGAACATGTCAAGGAGGCCATGGATATCGCTGCCGACGGCGAAGGCCTCTCGGTCTCCAGACGGCGCATCACACTATCCACGTCCGGTATCGTGCCTGAGATCGGCCGCTGGGGCGAACAGGCCGGCACCACGCTCGCCATCTCGCTGCATGCGACCCGCGATGAGCTGCGCGACGAACTCGTTCCCATCAACCGCAAATATCCCATTGCTGAATTGCTCAACGCGTGTCGAAACTATCCTGGTCTCTCGAACGCCAAGCGCATCACGTTTGAGTACGTGATGTTAAAGGGCGTCAACGATAGTCTCGCCGAGGCGCGTGAATTGGTGCGACTGCTTGCCGGCATCCCGGCCAAGATAAACCTCATTCCATTCAACCCCTGGCCGGGAGCACCTTACGAATGCTCGGACTGGGAGCAGATCGAACGCTTTGCGGAAGTCGTGAACCGGGCAGGTTACGCTAGCCCCGTGCGCACCCCGCGTGGTCGCGATATTTTTGCTGCGTGCGGGCAACTCAGGTCGGCAAGCGTTCGCTTAAGGGCGAGTGAACGCAACAAGGCGCCTGCGCATTCCGCCGCAGAGGTCGAGGGAAGCGGAGAGTAGGTCGGGTGTTCTGGAGCACTGTTGGTCGTTTTATCGTTGTACCCGTGGCGCTGCTGATCGCAGCTGCGGTGTCCGGTTTTGTGCTTTTAACCCTGGGGTTGGAGCGCATCACCGGCGCTCTGCAAGGCCAGCGGTCGGGGGATGACTTTCTCATCGTCGCCTATAACCTCTGGGGGCAGGGACTTCTGCTTGCCACCGGACTTACATTGATACCCGCGCTCTTCGTGGTGATCGTCGGCGAAATCGCGCGAATCCGCACCTTGATCTATTACGTCGTCGGCGGAGGGTTGGCTTTGGCTGCGATGCCCGTGCTTGCGCGCATGAGCGAGTCCGGCAATGTCGTGATCCCGGAAACGACCGTATTGCAGTTCTTTGCCACGGCTGGGTTTGCCGGCGGATTCGTTTACTGGCTTATTGCCGGGCGCAATGCCTAAGTGTGCTTGTTTGCAGGAAGGGATATTTTCATTGAGCAAGAGCACCTTAGGCTTGTAAGCTTAAAATGTTTTCGAACGAGGCGATAGGGTGAGAACATGTTTGGCACGCTGTTCCGGGTTCTTTTCGGCTTCATTTTCGCGTGTCTCGTCGCTGGCGTGGCGGTCGTCGCGTTCGTCATAACGCCGGCCGACATTGCGACGTTGCCCGCCGAGTTGCGTTGGGAGCGGCTTGGCAGCGCCGGCTTGCTGTCGCTTTTCGCCGCGACCCATGCCGCGATCTTCGCCTTTCCGTTTGCATTGATCGCGATTGCAATTGGCGAAGGGCTGAGGATCCGTTCGTGGATTTACTATGTTCTCGTCAGTATAGCGATCGCTCTTGCCGGTTTTGGCGCTCACTACATGTTCGAGGTTGGCAGCGAGCCGACAATCGTAAATGACTACGCCATAAGGGCCTTTCTCACGCTCGGATTTTTTGGAGGATTTGCCTACTGGATGGTGGCGGGCAGGCGCGCCGGCGGACGAGGCGGCGATGAGGCGACGGATGAGGCGCCGTCTACTGACGCGGAAGTTCCGAGCAAGGCTTGACTGAGGTCAAAACACTCGGCTTACGACTTTCTTAGGGTCTGAAGGGCATCGACTTGTTGCATGGGAGCAGACGGATTAGACTTGCATATCCCAATCGCCAGTTGCCGGTAGGCAACCGGTCTGACATCCGATAAGTGGGCAGCACCTCTTTCATGAGCGACGAGAAGGCGACCGCACCGTGCTCGATACAAATCTTCAGGTCCGCTTTACGCGCAGCTGTACCGACGCTGCCTTCGGCTATACGGCGGCCGCGAGTGCTGCCTATGCGGCCTTTGCCGATCAAGTTCTGCGTTTTTGGGCGGGCGCATTGCAGCCCCCCCAACAGAAGGCCGTGTCGGAACCGAGCGCTTGGTTCGGGTTTCCTTTTGTGAGCCAGGACGCAGCTCCAACGCCCTTTGCTTGGATGATGGATACGCGTTGGCAACCGCCAATTGCAAATAACGCGTATGGCAACGCGTCCGCCTATCCGTTTGATTCGTGGTTTGGGATGTTTCCGTTTGCCGCCTCGCCGGCTTCTTGGTCGCCGGCTATCTGGTCGATGGCGTTCATGCTCATCTCAGCGGGTGTTCCCCGTTCGGTTGCCTGGCCAACGGCCGAGGCGAACGTGGCCGTGATGGATGCAGCCGACGCAGCGGCGGTGTCGGTGAAGCAAGTGTTCAATAGCTATCAGACCGCCAGTGGCCACGCCTTCACGCCGTTCTGGTCCTCTGCGCCATTTATGTCGCTGACCACATTCGCACCGTTTAGCATTGGTGCGATGATGACCGCGTTCCGTTTTGCTTGAGCGGTAGGATCAAAATGAATTACCGCTGAGATCGATCCGCGAAATAGGCGTCGGGGGAACCTTGCAGGGCGACTGCTGCGCCCTATAGTGCGCTCCCTATCCAAGCTCCGACCATCCTGAAAGCTAACGTCCATGACCGAAGCAGCGCAGTCCATCAACAAGGTGGTGCTTGCCTATTCCGGCGGCCTCGACACCTCGATCATTCTGAAATGGTTGCAGGAAACGTACGGCGCCGAGGTGGTGACCTTCACGGCGGACCTCGGTCAGGGCGGCGAGATCGAGCCTGCGCGCGAAAAGGCGCTGATGCACGGCATCAAGCCGGAGAACGTCTACATCGAAGATCTGCGCGAGGAGTTCGTGCGCGACTATGTTTTCCCGATGTTTCGGGCCAACGCACTCTATGAGGGCATATACCTCTTGGGAACGTCGATCGCGCGGCCGCTAATTGCCAAGAAGCAGATTGAAATCGCAAGAGTGACGGGAGCCGATGCCGTCTGCCATGGTGCTACCGGCAAGGGCAACGACCAGGTGCGTTTTGAGGTAAGCTATTATGCGCTTGAGCCGGGCATAAAGATTATCGCGCCGTGGCGCGAGTGGAAATTCAAGAGCCGCAAAGACCTCATCGAGTTTGCCGAGAAACATCAGATCCCAGTCTCCAAAGACAAACGCGGCGAGGCGCCGTTCTCGGTCGATGCCAACCTGCTGCACTCCTCGTCTGAGGGCAAGGTGTTGGAGGACCCGGCAGTGGAGCCGCCGCCTTACGTCTATCAGCGCACGATCTCGCCGGAGGAAGCGCCCGACGTCGCAACCATCATAACTATCGGATTCGAGAAGGGTGACCCCGTTTCACTCGACGGCAAGCGGCTGTCGCCCGCGACGCTTCTGACAATGCTCAATGACCTCGGCCGTGATAACGGCATCGGCCGCGTTGATCTCGTCGAGAATCGCTTTGTTGGCATTAAGTCACGCGGCGTTTACGAAACGCCCGGCGGTACGATCCTATGGCATGCCCACCGTGCCATCGAGTCGCTCACGCTCGATCGCAATGCCATGCACCTGAAGGACGACCTGATGCCGCGCTATGCGGAGCTGATCTACTTTGGATTCTGGTTCTCGCCCGAACGCGAAATGCTGCAAGCGCTGATCGACAAGAGCCAAGAGCCGGTCGAGGGTGAGGTGCGTTTGAAGCTCTATAAGGGCAACGTCATCGTCATTGGACGCGAGAGCCCTAAGTCGCTCTACTCCTCGAAGCTCGTTACATTCGAGAACGACATGGGTGCTTATGATCAAAAGGATGCAGAAGGCTTCATCAAGCTCAACGCTCTGCGACTGCGCTCGCTTGCCATGCGCGATCGCAAAAGCTGACTAGACACTTAAGCGGCCGCTTGCGTTTTAGTCGGTCGCTCCACCTCGGGGTTGGGTTCGTGGTTTGGTAGCTCGCATAAGCTGTCACCCAGATAAAGATGGTGCCAAAGCTGTGTTGCCAGCACGCCGCTCAGTCCCATGCTGGCGAATGTACTGATCTTTTCCCCTTCTCCCTTTTCAAAAAGCGCAACGTCGCGCCGGACGGCTTGGACGTCGAAGTAACCGGTCTTGCGTAGCGCTTCGTCGCTTACGAGTTGTTGCACGAATGGCGGCGGGTCGCTGAAGAACGTTTCCGCCATCGGCGCGCGAAACATGCCTTTGGGCCGAAATGCTGCTTCTTTGGGAAGCATGCGCGCAGCCGCTTGGCGCACCAGATATTTGTCCTTGGTAAAACCGCGCAGCTTCCAACGGGGGTGCAGCCTCGAAGCGAAGGCGATCACGTCCTCGTCGAGGAATGGGTAGCGGGTCTCGACGCTATTGGCCATGGCGACCCGATCACCCTTGTGATTCAGAAGCAGTCCCGACATCTGGGTCTTGTAGCCGAAGTAGATCGACTGATTGAGAGGTGACCATCGGCGCATGCGTTCCAGGCCAAGCGGCAAATCCTCATATGCATTCGAATCGCCCAGCCGGTCCTTCAGAGCGGCGCTGAAATAGCGTTGCCGCGATTGGGAAACGAGGTGATAGATAAGCATCTGGGCGTGCGCCCGCCCCACGGTCGCATCGATACGCCGAAGCTCGTCCATGCTTGCGCATGGCGACATTCTGTTGCGAACAAAGCGACTGAAAGAGTCGCTCGTTTTGGAGCCGGCGATGTCAAGCCAGTAGGAAAGATTGCGCAGTTTGAACCAAATGTAGCCGGCGAAGGCTTCGTCGGATCCCTCCCCCGTCAGCGCGACTTTGTAGCCCTGTTGGTGCACCTCGCGCGCGAGGCACCACAGTGCTGCACAAGACGTGTCAATGACTGGGCAGTCGGCGGCCGAAATCAGCCGCGGGTAGGCGTCAGCAATGACCTTGCTGTCGCTTCTTAGAATCGTGGGCCGGCCGCCGATGTGGCGCGCGGTGACAAGTGCATCGTCTGTCTCGTCGAGGCCTTTTCCGGGCACTTGGATGGTGAAGCTTGGTACCGGATTGCCCCTCAGCTTTGAGGCATTCGCCAGCACATAGGCAGAATCGACGCCACCGCTGAGGTATCCGACGACCGGCACGTCGGCGCGCAAGCGGATTTCCACAGCGCGCCGGAACGTGGCTTCGAAATCGTCGATGAGCTTCTCGCTATCCGCCGGGTTCTCTTCCTGACCCGCGTCGGGGAAATCGAAATCCCAATAGCGTCGCTCGCGAATCTCGGCGCGCTGCGCGTCCCTGCGAAATTCAATCTTCAGATAATGGCCCGGCAGCAGCGAATGCACGCCTTCAAACATCGTGCGCCGGGTGCCCATGGCGAAAAACGTAAAGATGTGATCGATACCGCGCGGGTCGGCTGACGCAGCGACGTCACCGGAGGCCAGCAACGCCTTGATTTCAGACCCGAATATGAACCAGTCGCCCTGCTGTGACCAATGCAGAGGACAAATCCCAACGCGGTCGCGGGCGAGAAACACAGTGCGTTTCGTAAAATCGATTAGCGCCAGCGCGAACTGACCCTTGAGTTCTTGGAACACGTCCTCACCATGCTCTTCGTAGAGATGCACGATGATTTCGGTGTCCGTATGCGTGCGAAACACGTGCCCCTTTGCTTCAAGAGCGGCCTTGCGTTCCGGATAGTCGAACAGTTCACCATTGTAGACGACAGCGACCGTACGATCTTCGTTGAAGATGGGTTGATTGCCGTCGCCGAGACCGACGATGCTCAGTCTGCGCGACGCAAATCCTAGACCGGGCGCGAACAGGTAGCCCTTCTCGTCCGGCCCACGGTGTAAAAGGGCATCGGCCATGCGCTCCACCTTGTCGCGGTTGGGTTCACGCTTGCCGGTGAGATCGAGAATTCCCGCTATGCCGCACATGAGTCCTCTTCACGCAGTTCTAGTTTCGCGCGTTCGTCGTATCTCGTGGTGCCAAGGAATATCTGGCGTCGGACGGGCAGCTTAATGGCATTGCTGAGTGAATAGATCAAATAAGTTTCAGCGCTTTGAAGCTCGCGTGGCCATCGCGTCCGACGATGATATGATCGTGAACGGCGACGCCGAGGGGCCTTGCTGCCGCGACAATTTGTTTCGTCATCTCGATGTCGGCGCGCGAAGGGGCTGGGTCTCCTGACGGGTGATTGTGCACCAGCACGATCGCTGTAGCCGAAGGCTCCAGAGCGCGCTTCACGACTTCGCGCACGTAAACGGGCGTGTGGTCGATCGTGCCCTCCTGCTGCAGCTCGTCGGCGATGAGATGATTCTTTTTGTCAAGAAAGAGAATGCGAAACTGCTCGCGTTGTTCGAAACCTTGGGCGGCACGAAGATAGTTGTGAACCGGGGACCAAGATGAGAGCGTAGGCCGCTGCATGACTTCTGAGCGCATTAACCGTAGCGCGGCGGCACGCACAAGTTTCAACTCTGTTACCACTGCATCGCCGACGCCCTCGACCTCCTTAAGCCGGGACTCAGGCGCAGTGACCACCTCAGCGAATGAGCCGAAGCTGGCAATCAACCGTTTGGCTAACGCCTTCGTGTCTCGGCGAGGAAGCGCGCGGAACAAAATGAGCTTTAGAAGCTCATAGTCGGGCATCGCCTCCGCCCCGCCTTTGCGGAAACGGTCACGAAGTCGCTGCGGTGGCCGACGTGCAGTGGTGCGGTGCCTTCGAAGAATGATCCCTGGCCTTCCGCATTCACGTCGTCGGTGTCGCTGTCCTTCCCGCGACTGGGCATGGGCGCCTGCCCCTCAGTCTTGGCGAAGGAGCGGATAGTCGAGGCCATTCGGCGAATACGTGAAGACTTCGCACCCCGTTTCGGTAACTCCCACGGTATGTTCGAATTGAGCGGAAAGCTCCCTGTCGCGCGTCACGGCCGTCCAGCCGTCGGGCAGCACCTTCACGTGCGGCCGCCCGAGGTTAATCATGGGCTCGATAGTAAAGAGCATGCCCGGCTCCAAAGTCACGCCTTCACCTTCTTCGCCATAGTGAAGAATGTTCGGCCGGTCGTGAAAGACTTGGCCGAGCCCATGTCCGCAAAAGTCGCGCACGACGCTGCAGCGCTCTGATTCTGCATAGGCTTGGATGGCCGCCCCGATGTGGCCAGTGCTCAATCCGGGTTTGACCGCGGCGATACCGCGTTTGAGCGCTTCGAAAGTTACGCTAACCAGCCGCTCCGCGCGCCGCGAGATTTGGCCGACCGCATACATGCGGCTTGTGTCTCCGTGCCAACCATCAACGATCAGAGTAACGTCAATGTTAACGATGTCGCCCTCGCGTAGCGGCTTGGATCCTGGAATTCCATGGCATACGACGTGATTTACTGACGTGCAGATGGACTTCGGGAAGCCGCGGTAGTTCAGCGGTGCCGGATACGCGTCATGACCGATCGCGAAATCGAGCACGAGTTTGTCCAACGTCTCTGTGGTGACGCCCGGCTCTACGTGCTCGGCCAGCATGTCGAGCGCTTCAGCAGCTAGCCGGCCAGCCTTACGCATGCCCTCGAACGCCTCCGGCCCATGTAGCTTTATTTTGCCATCGCGGTCCGGTGCGCGGCCAACCTCGACGTTTGACATGTGCTTATCCTGAGAGCCCGCGGTCAATGGAGTAGACTTGGAAATGTAGTGAAATCTGCCGGGGACGCAATGCACGTTACATGCAAGGCGTCTTCCTTCGAGTACGGTGCAATTCTACAGCAAGTGGTGATTTGAACTTCTGAACCCAGCAACGCGAGAGCTGGTTGGCGTGCACATAAGACAGCCTCAGTCCTTCTTCGTCTCTTCTTGCGCTTCCTCTTCCGCCGGGACTTCGGCGGCGGCGGCTTCCGCGACGAGCCGCTGAGCTTGCGCGATCCAATTTTCCTTTTCGATGCGCCCGTCGAGCTGCAGCACCTCGTCTATGTTTGAGATGTCCTCGTCGGAAAGGTTCGCAATCTGTTCAAGCTTGATGCAGTTGAGTTGACGTAAGCGCGCAGCAAGATCGTCGTCGATCCCCTTGATTTGGGTGAAATCGTCGGGCTCGCCCTTCTGCTTCTTGAAGCCCTTCCACTGCGCATTAAGGCGGCGCGCTCGCGCGTCCGAACGCTCTGCAATACGCGCCGATTTACCGCGACGGCCGCGTAGGTAATAGAGTTTTGCACGGCGCACCTTCCCGCGTTTGAGTACCTCGATCTCCGATATATATGGAGAGTAGATCGGGAACACGCGTTCCACACCCTCGCCGTACGAGATTTTTCGTACCGTGAAGTTCTCATTGAGGCCCGACCCGGAGCGCCCGATTACGACGCCTTCGTAGGCCTGCAAGCGCGTGTTGGCGCCCTCGATCACCTTAACCATTATGCGCACGGTATCGCCGGGGCCGAACTCAGGCACGGCGCGCTTTGCTGTAATCGACTTGATCTGCTCGTGCTCGAGCTCTTGGATAATGTTCATTTGCGCACCTTGAGCTGACAAAAGTGCCGTGGCGGCTCGGCACGACGGGCCGGCACCCCGCTACGGCAAGCATTGGGGAATTGGGGGCCTCATAGCGGAAACGTAGCCCATTGTCGATATGGCTGTATTAGGATTTGTCGCCGATTTTTTGGGATTTGACGAGATCAGGCCGGCGCTGCGCCGTCAGGCGCTGAGCTTCCGCCTGGCGCCACTCGGCAATTTTCTTGTGATCGCCGGAGAGCAGGACTTCAGGGATTGGGCGCCCCTCCCACTCTCGGGGCTTGGTGAATTGCGGGTATTCGAGCAGGCCCGTCTCAAAGCTCTCGTGATCGAGCGAAGCCGCCGCTCCGATAACCCCGGGCAGCAGCCGTATGCACGCATCGATCAGCACCATGGCGGCAAGCTCGCCGCCCGAGAGCACGTAATCTCCTATCGATACTTCGCGCATGTTGCGGCCTGCGATGACGCGTTCGTCAATGCCTTCAAAGCGACCAGCGAGCAGAAGTACGCCGGGGCCGGCGGCAAGCTCTGCGGCCAGGGATTGGTCGAGCCGCGCACCGCGCGGCGAGAGATAGATCAGCGGAGCGTCGGGTTCTTCTACGCGCGCATGATCAATCGCAGCTGCCAGCACATCGGCTCGGATGATCATGCCGGCGCCGCCGCCTGCCGGCGAGTCATCGACTGATCGGTGCTTGCCCAGACCAAACTCGCGGATCGAAATTGTGTACAGCGACCAGATTGCGGCTTCGAGCGCCTGCCCTGCGAGAGACACTGATAACGGGCCGGGGAACATTTCGGGGAATAGAGTCAATACGGTTGCGCGCCAGGGCGGCCCGCCATCGCTCGTCGGACTGTGCGGCATTGCCTAAGGCCCTCGATGGAGCGGTGCGCCCTCGGCCGCTCGCTCGCCTAAACTCCCTCGACCACAACGATATCGATGACGCCTGCACCTTGGCGCAACGCCTTCGCCTTCGCATACTCAGGCGAGAACGCATAAGCGTGCGCGTCATCATAGCTTGCAAACTCGAGAACGACATTGCGCGGGCAACCCTTGCCTTCAGCAATCTCGCAACGTCCCCCACGCACGATTGGCTTGCCCCCGTACTTGTTGAGCGCCACCTTGGATTCGGCGACATACTCGGCCCATTTCTCGGGGTTCGTTACTTCCGCATGTGCAATCACATATCCCTTCGGCATCGGCTGGTTTTCCTCCAATCTTGTAGTTTCTTGCTAACCGGCGCGGTTGCGCGCGGCTTTGGCGTGGGCGTCGCGAATGTGGTGAATGAACGCCTCGGCGACGGCCCTTGGATCGTCCGCCTGTGTGATCGGCCGCCCGACGACGATGTAGTCGGCGCCAGCCGCGATGGCGTGATCGGGTGTGGTTACGCGTTCTTGGTCATCCGTTGAGCTCCCCGTCAAGCGGATCCCTGGCGTTACAATGAGAAAACCTGGTCCCACCGCATTGCGGATGCGGCCGGCTTCCTGCCCGGATGCGACGACGCCGTCGAAGCCCGCCTCGTGGGCGAGTCGTGCCCGCCTCAACACGAGGTCTGGCGGAGACATCGAGCTGCCCTGCTGCGTCAGATCATCTGAAGTCAGGTTGGTCATGACGGTCACTGCCAGCAGCATTAGGCGACCATTACCTCGTCCCGTCACGGCGGCATGCAGTGTCTTTAGGTCGTGCCCATGTACCGTCAAAAAATCAACGCCGAACTCAGTTGCGTTTGCCACCGCGCGCTCGACTGTGTTGCCGATATCGAGAAGTTTCATGTCGAGGAAGACGCGCTTGCCTTCCGCTTTCAGCGCGCGCGCCAGCTCCAAACCGCCGGAGAACAGCAGCTCCAGGCCCACTTTGTAGAAGTTGACTGTCCCATTGAGTGTCGCGACAAGCCGCTCGGCTTCTTCGAGCGTGGGCATGTCGAGCGCGACGATGAGGCGGTCTTTGGCGGTGGCATGGCTCATGGCGAACTGGCCAACTAGATGACGGATGGCCTAGCCATGTAGCACATGCGCGGCGCGTGCAAGCTTCTGAATGAGCAATTTGAACCGTTCTTGGGCTTCCTTGTTCGTCAGGTGGCCATCTTCGCCAAAGGCGTCGTGCGCACGCGGAACAGCGAATTGGTCGGGCAGCACCAGTGCGCCCAACCCCAGTTCCAATACGTGACGTAGCGTGACGAGACTTCTCAATCCGCCCATGCCACCAGGAGACGCGGAGCCAAGCGCAAACACACGCGTCTTAAAGACCTCCAGCGGTGCCTCTCCTTCCGTGTGTACACGGCTCAGCCAATCAAGCGTGTTCTTGAGCAGTGGAGAGATTGAGGCGTTGTACTCGGGGCTCGCGATGAAGATACCGGTGTGAGCTTCCATGACAGCCTTGAGCTTCTTCGCATTTTCTGGAGGTCCTTCTGAGGCTTCAAGCTCTCCGTGGTAGATAGGCATAGGATAGTCGCCGAGGTCGACAAATGTGGCGGGGATGCCATTGGCTTCGGCAATCATCGCACCGAGCTGTGCAAGCTTCTTATTGTGCGAGCCCGCGCGCGCCGAGCCTGCGAAAAACATGAGCTTCGCGGTGGTCGTCATGAGCAGCTCCAGTTGGTGAAAAACGCAGCGCGGGCTTGGTCAGGGAGCATCGACTGGCATTAGCCGCTCTTGCCTTCGAAGAAGTCCTTCACGCCGGCAAAGAAGCCGGCGCTCTCCGGGCTCGTATCCTTGTGGCTCTCGCGCTCGAACTCCTCCAGAAGTTCGCGCTGCCGGCGAGTCAACTTCTTCGGCGTTTCCACTTCAACCTGGATGTACATATCGCCCGTCACCTTCGAGCGAAGCACCGGCATGCCCTTGCCCTTGAGCCGGAACTGCTTACCGCTTTCAGACCCCTCGGGAACCTTGACGCGCGTGGCCGCGCCATTGACCGTGGGCACCTCAATCTCACCGCCGAGGGAGGCCGTTGTCATTGAAATCGGCACGCGGCAGAAGATATCGGCACCGTCGCGCTGGAAGAACTCGTGCGGCTTGATCGATAGGAAGATATAAAGATCGCCGGCCGGGCCGCCTCTCAGGCCCGCCTCGCCCTCGCCTGCAAGACGAATGCGTGTGCCGTCCTCGACCCCGGGCGGAATATTGACGGACAGCGTGCGCTCATTCGTGATGCGCCCTGTACCGCGGCATTTGGGACAAGCCTCCTCGATTGTCTCGCCGCGTCCTTGGCACGTGGGGCAGGTCCGTTCGATGGTGAAAAAGCCCTGACTTGCACGCACCTTGCCCATTCCGCCACAGGTGGGACATGGGGCGGGTTTCGTACCCGCGCGCGCACCAGAGCCGGTACACGTTTCGCAAGAAATGCTGGTCGGCACGCGGATTTGCGCCGTCTTGCCCTCAAACGCGTCGGACAGGGAGATATCAAGGTTGTAACGCAAGTCGGCGCCGCGCTCGCGCGACGTTCTCTGGCGATGGCCACGCCGGCCGCCCATGAACTCGCCAAACAGATCATCGAAGATGTCGGACATTGAGGACGCGAAGTCCGGCCCGAATCCGCGTGCACCGCCCACCCCGCCGTCAAAGGCAGCGTGACCGAAGTGATCGTAGGCAGCGCGCTTCTGGGGATCCTTCAAGACCTCGTAGGCCTCGCTGACCTCCTTGAAGCGGACTTCAGCCCGGGTGTCGTCGGGGTTGCGATCGGGGTGGCATTCCTTGGCGAGCCGCCGGTATGCGGACTTAATCTCGGGCTCACCCGCCCCCCGCGCGAGCCCAAGAGTTTCATAATAGCAGCGCTTGCCCATGTTCAGCGCTTGCCCTTCAGTTTCTTCCACCTGTTGATTCTCATAGTTTGGAGATAGCGATCTTTGCCGGGCCGGAAAAGGCCGACGTGCCCCAATCTCGCATATTGCTCACTGGGTGTTGTCTGAAACGACCAGCAACATCACCGTCACGCCGAAGTTTCCTGTCGATCAAAAGGTGAGCCGGGCAGGATTGCCAGGCTCACCTTTGGCAAAATGCTACTGGTTTACTAAACCTGGGGCGGCTCAGGCCGACTACTTCTTGTCGTCCTTCACTTCCTCAAAGTCTGCATCGACAACGTTTTCGTCGCCCGAAGAGCTCGCGGCTTGGCCGGAGCCGGATTCGCCACCGTCCGCATCGCCCGCGCCCTGCTGAGCGGCGTAAATTGCCTCGCCGATCTTCATGGCGGCCTGCGCCAGCGCGGCCGTGGCCGACTGGATGCGTTCGGCGTCCTCGCCGCCAAGGGCCTCCTTGACTTCAGCAATCGCCTTCTCGACGTCTGGCTTCGCAGCGGCAACCGCTGCATTGGACTCGTTTTCCGAGAGCTGCTTCTCTGTGGTGTGAACCAGCGCTTCGGCTTGGTTGCGTGCCTCGACTAGCTCGCGCTTCTTCTTGTCCTCGGTCGCGTGCGACTCCGCATCCTTGACCATCTGTTCAATCTCGTTGTCGGACAGACCGCCTGAGGCCTTGATGCGAATCGACTGCTCTTTGCCCGTTGCCTTATCCTTTGCTGAAACGTGAACAATGCCGTTGGCATCGATGTCGAACGTGACCTCGACCTGAGGCACGCCACGCGGCGCGGGCGGAAGAC
>CAZURR010000021.1:0-11781 GCA_964622715.1 uncultured Hyphomicrobium sp.
TCGATGTGATGATCGAGGGCGGCAATGGTGCGCCGCAAAATCGACCTATTTCCTTAAAGTTTTGGGAAGGTCGAACTTTGCTACGTACCGCGCGTGTCAAAATTAATCGGAGTGATTTTCTTCGCCGCTTCTCGCAAGGCTTCAATAAGCGGAGAGATCGGCTCCCGGTCGGCGGCAACCAAACCGATGCTGTGTTCGACTTTCGGCTCAGCCAGCGGAATGGCCCGGAATCCGGACATGCTACCCAAGACCTCCATAATATACTGCGGCATAATACTGGCCAGCCCCATCAAACGAACATTCGAGCACAAATTGATGAGGGAATTCGTCTCCAGCCGCGGAAGGGGATGACAATTGGCGGATTCGAACGCGCGATCGATAATGCGCCGGTTTTGCATATTGGGCGTGAGTAGACAAAGCGGCTCCTTGGAAGCCTCGCGCCAGGTCACCGTCTTCCGGCCGGCAAGGGGGTGGTTTTCGCTGACAATTAGACAGTAGCGCTCGATGTAGAGCGGCGAAGTAAGCAGACCATCGATTGGTTCGTTGTCGAGATAGGTAATGCCCACATCGATTGAAAAGTCAGCCAGGCCCCGAATAATTTCCTCCGAGCTGTGTGAAAGTACCGTGAACTCGATTCCGGGGTGAATGTTCCGGATTTGATTGGTCAGCAGGGGGATCATCGGTAGCGACGAGGGGATACCGCCGAGGATGAGCCGGCCAGACAATCCTTCTTCGTGGTCCTTGAGGTGGCCCAGCTCCTCTTGCATCGATTGCCAGTTTTTGAGGATGACGTGCGCCCACTTGAGGACCCGCTCTCCATCAGCGGTGAGGCCCTGATAACGTTGACCGCGTTCGACGATCGGCACCTGCAACTCCAGTTCGAGCTGGCGAATGCGGCCCGACAGGGTTGGTTGAGTGACGTTGCAAGCGGCCGCGGCGCGCGTGAAGTGCTTCTCGCGAGCGAGCGCGGCAAGATATTGGAGCTGGCGGATGTCCATCAAGCCCTTCCCGTGGCGCAGTCGCGGACGCTATCTTGTTCGGACAGGACGTCCCTTAACAAGCGCAGGCCACCTCTCATAACCAATCATCGATCGTTCGCTACGGAAAGGCAATTAGGCTTCGTTAAGGCAAGCTTCCAGACCGGCATGTTCCCACGCGCCATCAATTTGCCTTCTAGAACGTTGATGTATCCACACTCAAACACGTCCGGGGGAAAGATGGACGAGACGGGGGTTTCCAAGAGCGCGATTGCTGGGTGGAACGGGCAGTGGACGAGGCACCATTCGCGTGGCTGTCCAGCGGGCCGGACTCCATCGATTCCGGCGCTAAGGACTTGGGCTCAAACCGAGCACCCGGGCGCAGGGCGGCCAGTCGATGTGAGCAAGCGCAATACGCAAGCCCCAGTAGATTTCGCAATGTCGGAGCAGGGCATTCATGAGCAACAATGAGAATTGGATTTTTGGTAGCGCGCTGCTGGGACTGAGCTTGGTGTTGGGTGCCGCGGCGGCGGCAATGGAGCCCGACAAAAACAGCGCCTTCGCCCAGTCGTCAGCTTTCTCCTCGCTTCCTGCGTTCCTCGACGGCGCGCGCCTACCCAGCTTTCAGTCTTTGTGGAAGCGGGATGACGATGAGCCTACTGCGGTGGCTCAGCCCAGCAACGCCGCTCGCATCGATGATCGGATCGTCAACGAGCCAAAAACGCCAACGGTTGCGAACGTGGCCGGTCAGCCGCCAGAAAACGCCGACCGCTCGACTACCACCGCCAGGCAAAGGGCCGAGGAGTTAAGCCGGCGCTTTGGTGGCGGCGCAACAGGGCCGACGTCAGCGCCTCCACAGAACGGAACTTCCAAAATTACCACAAGCGCCTTGCAGGCCGAATCCGTGCCGGGGCAGGAGCAAGGCGAGCAGGCCGCGACCGTCACGCTAAAGCCGGAAAACGAGAGCAAACGTGCCGTGAGCGTTGGCGTAAAGACAGCGCCGTCGCCGCCAAGGGTCAACCGAGCAGCGATCCCGCCAATTCCATTGCGCGCACCTCGGACCGCCCAGGTTCGCAAGCTATTGTTGCCGCCTAAGAGCCACGTTGGCGCAGCTCCCCTTTCCGATCCGCCTGCGGCTGAAAAGCCCGCTAGCCCGCAACATACAATTCCCACCCAGCTGCAGAGCCTTGGCTGGGACACTCAGGTTCAGTCACATCCGTGACAACGGGCTGAGCCGTCCTTGTAGCGCCGGGATCACAATAGAGTCTCTGACGTTCCCAAAATAAAATAAGCCGCCCGCGGAATTCCGCGGGTGGCTTCGGTCTGTTTGAGCGGACGAGGGCGCTTACATCATGCCGCCCATTCCGCCCATGCCACCCATTCCCCCCATTCCTCCCATGCCACCTGCACCGGCCCCGTCGTCTTGTTTGGGCGTCTCGGCAACGGCTGCCTCGGTAGTAAGCAGGAGGCCCGAGACGGAGGCGGCATCCTGTAGCGCGATGCGCACGACCTTAGCCGGGTCGATGATGCCTTTCTCCAGCATATCGCCGTACTCGTTATTCTGCGCGTCGTACCCGAAGGTCTTGCCGCTTGCCTCCGACACTTTGCCGACGACGATCGACCCTTCAACGCCGGCGTTCTCCGCAATCTGGCGAATGGGTGCCTGCAGCGCTTTTCTGACAATCGCAATCCCTGCGTCCTGATCGTGGTTTTCACCCTTGACGTCGATGTTGTTGGCGGCCTTGAGCAGCACGACTCCGCCACCGGGAACCACGCCTTCCTCAACAGCGGCGCGTGTGGCGTTAAGTGCGTCGTCGACGCGGTCCTTGCGTTCCTTGACCTCGACTTCGGTCGCACCACCAACCCGGATCACGGCCACGCCGCCCGCTAGCTTGGCCAGCCGCTCCTGCAGCTTCTCGCGGTCATAGTCCGAGGTCGTATCCTCGATCTGCGCCTTGATCTGCCCAACGCGACCTTCAATGTCGTTCTTCTTGCCGGCGCCGTCGACGATCGTGGTGTCCTCTTTGGTAATCGATACCCGTTTGGCTCGGCCCAGCATATCGAGCGTAACGTTCTCCAGCTTGATGCCGAGGTCTTCGGAAATCGTCTGCCCGCCGGTCAGCACCGCGATGTCTTCCAGCATGGCTTTGCGGCGATCACCAAAGCCTGGCGCCTTGACGGCAGCGACCTTCAGGCCGCCGCGTAGCTTGTTGACGACGAGCGTGGCCAATGCCTCACCCTCAACCTCTTCGGCGATAATGAGCAGCGGCTTGCCGGACTGCACAATGGCCTCGAGCACGGGGAGTAGCTGCTGCAAGTTGGACAGCTTTTTCTCGTGGATCAGGATGTAGGGATCCTCCAGCTCGGCGATCATCTTCTCGGCGTTGGTGACGAAGTAGGGGGACAGGTATCCGCGGTCGAACTGCATGCCCTCCACGACGTCGAGCTCGGTATCCAGGCCTTTGGCCTCCTCAACCGTGATAACACCCTCATTGCCGACCTTCTGCATCGCCTCAGCGATCATGTTGCCGATCGACTTTTCACCGTTGGACGAGATCGTACCGACCTGGGCAATCTCACCGGAATTCTTGATTTTCTTTGAGCTCTTCTCGATTTCGTCGACGACCTGCACAACGGCTTTGTCGATCCCGCGCCGCAGGTCCATGGGATTCATACCAGCAGCGACAGCCTTGAGCCCCTCGCGAACGATGGCCTGCGCCAGAACGGTTGCGGTTGTCGTTCCGTCGCCAGCAATCTCATTGGTCTTGGAGGCAACCTCGCGAACCATTTGCGCCCCCATGTTCTCGAACTTGTCCTCAAGCTCGATCTCCTTGGCGACGGTCACGCCATCCTTCGTCGTGCGCGGTGCGCCGAATGACTTCTCCAGCACGACATTGCGGCCCTTAGGGCCCAGCGTCACTTTGACGGCGTTGGCGAGGATATCGACACCGCGCAGCATTCTTTCGCGGGCATCGACGGAAAAGCGAACGTCTTTGGCAGCCATTGTGGCTCACTCCTGATTTTGCACTTGGGGGGTTGGTCATATTGGCTCGAAGCTAAACGCAATGAAAAGCGGCTTATGCCTCCAGCACGCCCATCACATCGCTTTCCTTCATGATGAGAAGCTCTTGCCCGTCGATCTTGACTTCGGTGCCGCTCCACTTGCCGAACAGGACCTTGTCGCCCTTTTTCAGTTCGATAGGGGCGACCTTGCCGGACTCGTCACGCGCTCCGGGGCCAACCGCAACGACCTCGCCTTGCTGCGGCTTCTCCGCCGCCGTGTCTGGAATGATGATGCCGCCTGTTGTCTTGGTCTCACTGTCGACTCGCTTGACGACGACGCGGTCGTGTAAAGGACGAAACTTCATGGGAAAATTGCTCCAACTCAAAGGCTTGGCCGCAACCGGGCCGCTCGTTTCGAAGGGGAGCCTTAGCACTGCATGATGGAGAGTGCCAATGGCGCGGTCGTGATACGCGCCAGGAGGGCCAGCTGTCAAGAATCTGCTGCGAAATCGGTCAGCCAAAGGCAACTGGCGCGTTAACCCTTTCCGCGCCCATCCCGACAAGGATATGTAGAGCAGATCTTGCCTGTATTGCCGGGATGGCGTCATTGCGGCTACGAAAGCCAGCGCCTTCGCCTTCCCAGTCTCAATGCTGGCCCAGTTCACCTACACCGGAGTCGAAAACGTAGCCTGTGAGCGAGTTGCCGCGCTTGGAGGCAAGATAAAGCGCTAGTGAGGCGATATCGGGCTCGCTGGAGAGGCAAGCGCAACCTTCAGAGGTCGCGGCACGTGGCCCAATGGCATTAACGCGGATCCCATGCCCTGCCCAATTCTCGGCTTCGCGGCGCGTGAAATCTGCAAGAGCGGCACGCGCCACGCCAGCAAGGGCCGCCTCACCAGCGGTGTGCGGTGTGGGCATGGTCATCACGTTGAGCACAAGGCCCTGCGTTAACGTGAGGCGCATGCGGTTGGCCACAACACGCGTCGTGAGCAACGGCAAGGTCAGCTTTTCCGACACGATGTCTTCGACGTCGCCGATGCTGGCCCGGCCCTTGAGATCGGCAGACGTTAAGGGGATCATATTGATGACGACGTCGAGGTTGCCAAAGGCCTGGACGGCCCTTTGCGCAAAGCGCACAGCCTCGTCCGAGCCTTGGCACGCATCCGTATAAAGCTTGATATCCCAGGCTGTTTCGTTCAGCAGCGTGACAAGCGCGTCGGTTTCTGGCGAGCTTTCGCCCACATGCAACACGAGGCGGCCCTTGTGATCGGCGAACGCGCGCGCAACGTCGACGCCGCAATCGGGCGAAAGGCCGGTGATGAGCGTGCGAACGCCCGCGAGTTCACCGTAGAAAGACGCACCAAGATCTTTGCTGATAGCTGTCATGAGCATCAGGCATTCCCTCCTTTTACGCCGGACAGCGAGAGAACGCCCGGACACAGCCATAGCACGTCGATTCGCCTAACGAGACCTAAATGAGCATCCGATTTGGGTTTGGGTCTGGCCGAGCTGAGGCTTCAATGGGGCGTCCCATGGTAATCCCCAGGCAAGGCCGCCGCGCGGCAATTTGGCCCGGACGAGGGGCTGATCGCCAGAGCAAACGGCTGCAGGCACCTGCACGCACAAGAGTCGCAATTCGATTCGGTCCGACTTCAGCTTCTGTCGCGGGCGATTGATGGCCCGATTGGCACAATCGTCTGACGAATCGCCACTGCATGCCTGAAATACCTGGTGAAAGTGGTCTTCGTGTCATTGCACTTCTGGGAAGGGAGCGGAAAGCTTGTTGCCAACGCGAATCGGATCGGATGACGGGCCACGCCTCCATGACGAGCTTCAATCCCAGCGAACACGACCCAATAGATCGCAAGAGCGATATGGCGGACGTCATCGTAAAAGGCGCGATTGCGCTTGTGACGGCCGCCATCTTTCTTGGCGCCTACCTACAATTCAAGCTTCCCATTTGGCAGGCGCTGCTTGCCGCGATTGGCGTCTGTGTTGCGCTTTTGGTGCTGCACTCGCTGGTTCGCCGCTCCGAGCGCGTTGAAGTATTGGCCACCGAAGTGAAGCGTCTGGAAAGCGAAGTGGCCAATCTGACAGGTCAGTCGCCCGGACCCGGGCCGCTGCCAGAACCCAGGTGGCAAGTTCCGCCTGCTGTACCGGCAGCAAGCCTGGCTGGCCTCGCGCCGGTCGCGAAAAGCAACGGAGACACTATCAATGCGCCTGCGGGTTCCCACGAGCCGGTGCCGCAGCGCGATGCCCCCGTCATTGCGCCGCCGGAGCTTCCGAGCGCCGGTTTGACACCGCCGCCCGCCGCCGCGGCGCTGCCTCGCGCTCCGGCACCGCCAAAAACAACAGAGCCGGCTCGTTGGCCAGACGGTACGTCAGTGCCGATAAAAGACGTTTGGGCATTCCGTCCGGCGAGCGGACCGCCAAATGAGAAGTCAGCCAAGCGCGACGAGGCTCCGCAGCCGAGCGGCCAGTCCGAAACCGATCTCGATGCTCTGCAGGGTATGCTCAAGAAGCTCGCTAAGGAAGTTGATGTCGCCGGGGATAAGTCCGGCAAAACGCCGACCATTAAGACGCCGACCAGCGAGCAGCGCCAAGAAAGTGCCCTGATGGCGTCGGTCGACGCTCTACATTCAGCGGCGGAAAGCATGCGCACGGTGGGTTCCAAGGTGCCGCTGCCGACTGAACGCGCGCATACTCAAGAGGCCAAGGGCCCACTTCCGCCACCCATTGCACCAGTGCATGCGCGACTATCGGCGTTGAGCGAGGCGATTAACGCCAACCGGGTCGACGTTTTATTGGACCCCATCCTAGGTCTCGCCGACGCAAAAACTCACCACCACGAAGTGGTTTTGCGTCTACGCGATCCCAGAGGAGCAATCCTTCCCGGATCGCCTCGCGATACAGCATTGTCGAAGACTGGTTTGACGCCACTGCTCGATTGCGCACGCATGAGGCGAGCCGCTGAGGTCGCCGCATCGCTTTCAAAGACGGGTCATAAGGCCTCCGTCTTTGTTGCAACGACTGCGGACTCGCTAGATTCCAATCAATTCCTTGACGCATTGGTCGGCGCCTACCAGGAGCGTAGAGCACTGGCGGGAGAGCTGGTTCTCTTCTTTTCGCAGTCGGATGTCGCGGCCTTCAGCGCGACGCAATGGCAAGGGCTCACCGAATTGCGAGCTCTTGGGTTCTGTTTCGGCCTTGAGGATGTGAGTGATTTTGGCTTTGAGTTCACCAGACTGAGTGCTGCCGGGTTCGCTTTCTTGAAACTCGGCGCCGATGTGTTCCGCAAGGGCTTGCCGGCCGCTGGCGGTCTGGTGCCAGCAAACGACATTTGCCGGTATCTGGGGGGGCTTGGTCTCACGGTGATTGTCGACGATATCGATCGCGAGGCCAAGCGTACGACGGCGCGCGACTTTAACGTCCCGCTGGGACAGGGACCGCTTATTGGTGGCCCACAAGCCATTGTTACGCCGCGCCTTGCGGGGGGCAAGAACGCTGCCGCTTGAGCTTTTGCCGCTCTGCGGTTAGGCAAGGCCCATGCCGGTTTCGCCTTCGCACCAAGCTAGTGCGCCCATCCCCATTCTGGAGTCGATCGCGCCGCTCGCCGTTGAGACGAGCGGGTGGCTCCTCGACATTTGGGGCGTAATGCACAATGGCGTGCGTCCCTTTTTAGATGCGTGCACGGCTTGCGAGCGCTTTCGCAAAGACGGTGGTGTCGTGGTGCTCGTGTCGAATTCGCCGAGACCGCGAGACGGTGTCGCTGCCCAACTCGATCGCATTGGTGTGCCGCGCGCAAGTTGGGATGGCATCGTCAGCTCTGGCGATGTGGCGCGCGCGATGATCCGGAACTACGAGGGCCGTTCCGTTCTGCATTTGGGCCCAGAGCGCGATTTGGGAATTTTCTCCGGAATTGATGTGACGCGTGCCGAAGTGGAAGAGGCAGAAGCGATCGTCTGCACCGGTCTCTTCGATGACGAACGTGAAACGTCTGATGATTATGCCGAGCGGCTTGCTCAATTTGTAGCGCGCAGGCTTCCGATGATTTGCGCCAACCCCGATGTGCGGGTGGAGCGAGGCGGCCGTCTCATCTATTGCGCAGGGGCTCTCGCACAGCATTATGAGCGGCTGGGCGGCGAAGTGGCATATGCGGGCAAGCCATACTTGCCGATCTATGAAAAGGCACTGGAGACGATCGAAAATTTGCGTCCGGGCAGTGCGGAGCGGTCGCGCCTTCTGGCGATCGGCGACGGCATTCACACCGATATTGCGGGCGCCGCAGCTGCCGGGGTGCGCTCCGTCTTCATTGCCAGCGGTGTGCATTTGACAAGCGATCTGAATGCGGACGCGCTGGAAAAGCTCTTTCCCCCGGGGGGCACGCGCCCCATCGCGGCGATGACCAGGCTCGTCTGGTGACACGTCCGCGCAGCTATGGTGCTTGACGGTGCTCCGCCGCGGGCCGATCTAGTTTGCATGCAAGCCAAGGACACGAACCCATCTTCGCAAGACGTGCGCGCCAATGACAGCGCCCATGACGACGTTCCCGCTCCCGGCTCCGGAAAGTCGGGGCTGGACATCATAGCTGCGTATCTTGAGATGCTTCCCGCCTCTCCCGGCGTCTATCGCATGCTGGATCGCGAGGGCAATGTCATCTACGTCGGCAAGGCGCGCAATCTGAAGGCGCGTGTCTCCAATTATGCGCGGCTTGGTGGTCACACCAACCGCATCGCGCGTATGATCTCAGGGACGGCCGGCATGGAGTTCGTCACCGTGGGCACCGAAGCCGAAGCGTTGCTGCTTGAGGCCAACCTCATCAAGCGCTTTCGTCCACGCTTTAACGTGCTGTTGCGTGACGACAAGTCATTTCCCTACATCCTCATCGCGCGCGATACGCACGCTCCGCAGATCATGAAACATAGGGGCGCACGCAACCGCAAAGGCGACTACTTCGGTCCCTTTGCTTCTGCGGGCGCAGTCGACCGCACAATCAATATGCTGCAGCGCGCGTTTCTTCTGCGCTCATGCTCCGACAGCGTTTATGAGAGCCGCACACGGCCTTGCCTGCTCCACCAGATAAAGCGCTGCGCAGCGCCGTGCACTGGAGAGATCTCGCTTGAGGACTACAATAAGCTCGTCGACGAAGCGGTTCGCTTCCTGCGCGGCGAGAGCCAAAATGTGCGGCGCATGTACCAACGGCTGATGGAAGAATCTGCTGCCGAGCTCGAGTACGAGCAGGCGGCCAAATACCGCAATCGGCTATGGGCATTGGCGCACGTTACCGCCGACCAGTCGATCAACCCTGAAGGCATTGAGGAAGCGGATGTGTTCGCCGCAACGCAGGCGGGCGGGCAGACGTGTGTGCAGGTGTTCTTTTTCCGCACAGGTCAGAATTGGGGTAACCGCGCATACTTTCCCAGAGCCGACCGTTCGCTGCCGGTTGAGGAGGTGTTGGACAGTTTCGTCGCCCAATTCTACGACGACAAGCCTGTGCCGCGGCTGATCCTACTCTCCCATGATGTGCCAAACCGAACGGTTCTGGCAGAGGCGCTTTCTACGAAAGCGGCGCTCAAGGTCGAGATCCGCGTGCCGCAGCGCGGCACCAAGACGGGACTTGTTGAGCATGCGCTTGCCAATGCGGGGCAGGCGCTGGGGCGCAAACTGGCAGAGGGGACCTCGCAGCGTCGATTGCTAGAGGGCGTCGCCGAGCGGTTCGGTTTGGCAGCCATACCGCGGCGTATCGACGTTTTCGACAACAGCCATATCCAGGGTGCGAATGCGGTTGGCGCGATGGTCGTTGCGGGCGCGGAGGGTTTCGTCAAAGGTCACTATCGTAAGTTCAACATCAAATCATCAACGCTGACGGCGGGCGACGACTACGCCATGATGCGCGAGGTGCTGACGCGACGTTTCCAGCGTCTCGTGACGGAAAAGGGCGAAGCAGGTGCACCGCCGCCTGATGAAGATTGCGAAGAGGAAATGCTCCCCAACCGGCCCGACCTCGTGCTCATTGATGGTGGCGCTGGCCAGTTTGCTGTTGCGCGCGAGGTTCTGGCGGACCTTGGCCTACACGAGATTTGCGTTGTTGGCGTTGCCAAGGGGCCCGAGCGCGATGCGGGCCGTGAGCATTTCTACCTCGCCGGCCGCAAAAAACCGCTGATGCTGGAGCCGCGCGATCCCGTCTTGTACCTCGTGCAGCGCCTGCGTGATGAAGCGCATCGCTTTGCGATCGGTACGCACCGCGCCAAGCGAGCAAAGGCCCTAAGCGCCAATCCGCTAGACGAGATCGGCGGCATCGGTCCACGCCGCAGGCGCGCGCTGCTCAAACACTTTGGCTCGGCGAAGGCAGTATCGCGCGCCGGCGTGGAGGATCTCAAGGTGGTTGATGGGATATCCGCTGAGATGGCGCAGAAGATCTACGACTTCTTTCACGAGCGCGGACGCTAGGATTGGAGAAAACTTATTAACGGGACCGAGATATCTCGGCCCCGTGCCATATGGACACGAAACGTGCAGGCTCCCTACCGCCTCAGACAGGCGGCGCCGTTGTTGCCCCCGAGTCGACCATTGCCTGGAGCCAATAGGTCCAAAGCACAAAGAAAACGGCGAAGAAAACACCTGTCAGGATCGCTCCAAACAGTTTGTTTCCAAACGAGAAAGCGTTACCCACCAGCGCGGCGAGAAACGCGATTACGGCATAGACCGCGACGGGCCCCCAGTCGACGGATGCCAAGTCAAACGGCAGATTTTCCATGCGTTAGACCCCCCTTTTTGAGCCCTTCGAAGTCGGGCTGTTGTTGAGCTCTGCATCTTGAGTTTCCGTCAACGGGGCCGCAGATGCAAGACCGCGTGACGTCGTCAATGTAAGAAAAAGTGTCTTTTGGAGAACACATGACAGAATCTTACAAATTTGTGTTAGCAGGCGCGCATCTTATCAGGCCGTAAACGTCGACTTCATCCTTCTTTAAGTACAAAGCGAGCCTATTTCCGCCGCGCTCGCCTCATAGGCTGGCTGTTTCGGTAGCGCCATTTGGCGAACTCGAGCGAGGCTCGATGGTTCACAGGGGCGATTGATAGGCATGGCATCTCCAGACAAAGGGCTATCAGGGATTTCGATTTGGCTCTCTCTGGCGCTCCTAGCCGGCGTCGTTGTGCTGCCGTTCCTGCCTGGCCACAACTCGAACCGGCCAACTTCCGCGGGGCGAACATCGCCCAATGGTTCGGTGTCGGGTGCTACGAAGATTCCTGATGCGCCCACCCCCCCGAAGAGCGTCGAATCTGCTGCGTCCGGCGACGTGATCGAGGAGTCTTGGACGCAGGCGGAATTGACGGCCGGGCTGCGCGAGTGCTTGCGGCTGCTAGCGCCCGTCGCGGCCGACATCGAGCTAGCGGAACCAATCAAGAAAGGCGCATGCGGCTCGCGCGCCCCGTTGGAATTGCGCGGTCTGGGTAACGACAGGAAAGTCACGTTCCGCCCCGCGCCGACAATGAACTGCCGGCTCGCCGCGGGTGTTTCGCGCTGGGTGGATGAGGTTCTTCAGCCCGCGGCACGCGAGGTGCTTGGTTCGCCCGTTAAGCAGATCGTGGGCGCGTCGTCGTATTCCTGCCGCAACATCTACAACAACCCCAAGCTTTCACTGAGTGAGCATGCGACGGGCAATGCGATCGACATAGTCGGCTTTGTCACGGCGGATGGTCGCACCATCAAGGTGCTGAACCATTGGGGGCCGACCAAACGCGATATCGCAAGAGCAAAAAAGAAGCACGAGGCGGCTAAGGCAGCTGCAGCCAAGGCAGC
>CAZURR010000021.1:11881-28452 GCA_964622715.1 uncultured Hyphomicrobium sp.
CACGGCGACGGTGCATAAGGCGAGACTCAAAATGGACAATTTGCCGGCAGCTTCGAAGTCAAAAGAGACCAAGTTGCTAGCTCCCGCCAAGACCAAAGAGGCCGCGTTCTTGAAGCGCTTGCATAAGGGCGCCTGCGGTATATTTGGGACCACGCTCGGCCCCGAATTGAATGAGCCCCACCGCAATCATTTTCACTTTGACATGAGGCAGCGTCGCCGGGCTTCGGTCTGTCGCTAGGTGCGCTGCCCACCCCGAGTTAATGTCACAAAATTGCGACAGGACCCGTATGCCTGCAGAAGCACGCGGGATTGGTGAAGGCGCACCATTGACGCGGCATCGGCCTAGTGGTGTACCAGAGATCTGATGGATCAAGCCAGTTCGCGCCCGCTGCCAATGAGCCTGCCAAACGTGCTGACGTATGGGCGCATCATTGCTGTTCCCGCCCTCGTCGCCTGCCTTTTTTTCCTGAAAGGCGACGTGGCTCGCTGGTCGGCATTCACGCTTTTTGTTCTAGCCGGCTTTACGGACTGGCTTGACGGGTATTTGGCGCGCATATGGGAACAGCAGTCGACGCTCGGGCGCATGCTTGATCCCATCGCCGACAAGCTCCTGGTCGGCGCTGTGCTGATGATGCTCGTTTACGATGAGACGATATCGGGCTGGTCGATCTGGGCAGCCATCATCATCCTGCTGCGCGAGATCCTCGTCTCCGGCCTGCGCGAATTCCTCGCCGAGCTCAATGTCAAGATTCACGTCACACAGCTCGCGAAGTGGAAAACGACGATGCAGATGATTGCGCTGGGCGTTCTACTCGCCGGTCCGGCCGCCGAGAAAATAGTGCCTGGTATCATGACTGGTGGCTTAGTACTGTTGTGGATTGCAGCGCTGTTGACGCTGTGGACCGGCTACGACTATCTGAAGGCCGGTGTGGTCCACGCCATCGAGCGTTGAGCTTCTATGAGCATAGTACGTCCTAGACAAGTGAAGCTGCTCTATTTCGCCTGGGTACGGGAGAAGATTGGTCGCGGCTCGGAGGAGATCACGTTGCCCGACGACATCGCAACCGTCGCCGATCTGGTCGCTTGGTTGAAAACGCGAGGTCCGGAGTTCAGCGAGGCATTCGCGCGCCCCAACGTCGTTCGCGCCGCGCTCGACAAGGCGCACGTCAAGCCGGATGCACCCATCGCGGAGGCCCGTGAGATTGCCTTTTTCCCGCCCGTTACAGGTGGGTGAGCCGATGGGCGTCAAGGTTCAAGACGAAGATTTCGACGTCGCTGCGGAAGTTGCAGTGCTGACCGCGCAACGCACCGACATCGGTGCCATCGTTACGTTCACGGGCCGCGTTCGCGACGATGATCAGGGCCGTCCCATCGCGTCGATGACGCTGGAGCACTATCCCGGCATGACGGAAACGGAGCTAGCGCGCATCGAGGCGGAGGCAGCCGCGCGCTGGCCGTTGCAGGCGAGCCTCATCATCCATCGTACGGGAAAGCTTTCTCCGGGCGACAACATCGTTCTCGTCATCGCCGCATCGGCGCACCGGCAAGCGGCATTCGAGGCGGCGGGCTTCCTGATGGATTATCTCAAGGCCAGCGCACCGTTCTGGAAGAAGGAGACGGGCCCAGCGGGTGAGAGCAGTTGGGTCGAGGCGCGCGAAAATGACGAAACTGCGGCTGAGCGTTGGCGCTCGACGTGAGCACCATGAACCGGCCAAAACGGAATACTTGCTAGTGCATCGCGAGCTGAGCGTTAGCGGTTTGTTAAGGGCTACGGATCAATAACCCTAACAAAGCCCGAAGGTGACCAGGAAAACGCCATCATCTCGGGTCATCTATGAACGTCACAAACCTAAACTTGTTTTGCGTAGACGGGGGTCGGACGTCATGGTTTATAGCCAGCCGCGGCTTTGGGGTCGCGGGATTATCATTGCGCTAACGTTAACATGTGCGCACGCGCCACTTCAGGCGCAGACACGTGTTTCGGGGACGTTGGCGGCGCAAGAGCAGACGCGCTCAGCCGAGCCCACTGACAGCAAGCAGCAAAGCAGCCAATTGCGCACGCGCTTTGTCGTCGGCCTACCACGGCGGGCGAAGTACGACGTTTTCTCCCTCAACAATCCGAACCGTGTGATCGTCGAGCTTGCCGAGACCAAGCTGCGATTGCCGTCGCACCCCAACGGCAAGGCCATTGGCCTCATAAAGGGTTTTCGCGCCGGACTTTCAGGGAAGGATCGCTCGCGCATCGTTATTGATGTGACCGAGCCCGTGGTGGTCGCCAGCACCAAGATTGAGAAATTCAAGCGCGGCAAAGGGCAAATTTTGGCAGTTGAGATCGTCCCTGCCGGAATTATCACGAAAAGCATCCGCAAGAAGCCATTTCCAAAGCCGACTTACTCACTCGGCGCAATGGGGCTGCAGCCGCCACTCCCGCGGCCGGCTGTGCATCCGGATGTGCGGGCGGAAAAGGCGTTTAAGCCCATTGTCGTCATCGATCCTGGTCACGGCGGCCACGATTCCGGTGCCGAGAAGAATGGCGCCGTCGAGAAGGAAATCACCTTGGCGTTCGGAAAGCTTGTAGCTGAAAAGCTAAAGGCTACGGGCCGCTACAAGGTACTTATGACGCGCGATACAGATGTATTTGTTCCCCTGGGTGATCGCGTCGCTTACGGTGAGCGAAACAAGGCCAATTTGTTTATCTCTGTGCATTGCGACTACGCGGATACGGGATCGAAAGCCAATGGCGCCACGATCTATTCGTTGCGCGAGTCGGTTGCGAACAAGCTGCGGCGCTCTGCTAAGGGCAAGTCCTCTAGTAGCGTCTTGTCGGGGGCAGAGGTCGAGACCGTGAAGAAAGCAAGCGGTGATGTTGACCTGGTGAAGGGCATCCTCGCCGATCTTGCCAAGCGTGAGGTCGATGTCACGCGAGACCGTACCAGCGTACTTGCCCACTCGGTCATCGCCATGATGGGCGAGAGCACCAAAATGCGCAGCAATCCCGACAAGCAGGCATCATTCCGCGTCCTGAAGACGGCGCAGTTCCCGTCGATCCTGATCGAGCTCGCCTACGTCACCAACAAACAAGACGCCGAAAACCTGCAGTCGAACAGCTGGCGCGATAAGGTGTCGGCTTCGATCTTGACTGCGGTGGACGGTTACTTCTCCAATCAGTTGGCCCAGTTGCCCATGTGACTTGAGCAGCCGGCCACGCAAACGAAATAGGCCGGCCCTTGAAGGGACCGGCCTCATTTTTGTGGTCAGCTTGGGTCGCACACCCGTGCCAACTAGTGCCCCGTTACGCGATACTCGGTGGATGAACCGATTTTTGGCGCCAGAGCAGGATCAGTAGTAGCCATTGCAGATCGAGCCGAAGCGACCGTGCGGCGTGAAAACCCGTAGACAAGGCATTGAGGAACTTTTCTCGATGAAGACGCTTCAGCATTGGCCACTCCATCTTCCAGTGTGTGCCGCATCCGAAGCCGGTTGGCCGAACCGCATTCGCGCTCAAAACGACGCACCGCCGCGCCGGCCAAGGCAGCCCGTGCGCGCGAAACGTAGTGAGCGGAGAATGAGGTTGGATGCAGTTATCTTGGGCAGGGCTCGGTGGGAGCCGGATTGCAAGGCTGTCGAACGCTCCCTCAGGCGGTCCTGTCCGTATCCGCCACGCGTTCGACCAGCCAAAATTGCCAGTCGTGATGTCGTTCTGGCTAAGAGACAACAAGGGCCTCACGCCCTCCATTCTCCGACTCGCGCACTCAACGGCCAAGGCCTCGAAAGGCCAAGACAAGCCGGCGGGGATCGGCTCCCTCGCAGGGACACGATAAGTGATTCGTCCACAGATTTTGAGTGGGAGGCATTGAATTAATACGTTGTGCGCCGGTTTGGCCACGTTTTTGCCGGATTTGAAATCCGTCGAGCAACGGCATTTTTGCCGATTTCTGCTTGCTACAATGCAGTCGATTCAAAACGCAGGGAGACTAGCATGAGGCTTCATACCTTGATCGCGCTCGGTTTACTGATGGCCGCCTCACCCGCATTCGCTTGCACAGGCGAGTCAGTGTACTTGGAAGCCGACTTCCAGACGCATGACCTTGCTTGGGGCGAGGAAGACGCTCGCTTCAAGGTGTCGGACGGCGAAGTCATCTTGAATCCTGCGCCCGGATCGCAGACCGCACGTTGGAATGCGGGCGTAAATCTGGAGGATCTTGATGCCTGCGTGACCATTACGACGCCGGACGCCACGACTGAGGCGTCGCGCAGTTATGCGGGCCTGTTGTTCTGGTTGGAGGACAAGAACAATTTCTACGAAGCTGTTATTTCGCCCAATGGTTTGCTCACGGTCGCGCGCAAAATTCGTGGCAAACTTGTAGAGGCAGTACCCGTTCCTTGGACCAAGGCCAACGCCTTGAAGCTGGGCCCTGGCGAGAAGAACAGATTGCGGGTAACGCTGGAGGGTCAGACGGTCGTCGTGACGATCAACGATTCTGAGGTCGCTCGATTTCGCGGCCAGGCGCCGGATGGACCAAGTCAAATCGGTCTGGTAGCGGCTTCCTCTCCGGATGCGACCAATACTTGGCACATGAGCGAATTGAAAGTAACGAATGTGCCGCCAGGCAAGACGGTTGGCAAAAGCGCAGGTGACAAAAAGAAGTCAGCCAACCGAAAGCAATCCGCTGACACGCTTGCTGCCACTCCAGGATGCGCTGATGGCAAAGTTTTGTTCGTGGACAACTTCAGTGCGCACGATCCGACTTGGGGCAGGAAAGATGCCCGACTCAGAATCTCTTCTGGCAAAGCGGTCTTTACCCCCGTGCCGGGAACGCGGACGTTCCGTTGGAACCGGGTGTTTGTATTCGACGATCTCGATGCGTGCGCCACGGTCAGTCTGGCGAAGAATACGTCCGATGCCACCGCAAGCTACGCGGGATTGATGTTTTGGGTTGAAGACAACCGGAACTACTATCAGGCTGTGATCGCTCCCAATGGCTATTTCACCATTGCACGCGTTGTCGACGGTAAGGAAGCTCCCTCGCGTCCCGTCAAGTGGACCAAGACGAATGCCATCAAGTATGGTGCAAAGAAGAAAAACACCCTTCGCTTGATCCTCAAAGGTGATCAGGTTGGTGTCTTGATCAATGGTAAGGAGGTTGCAAGCTTCACCGGTGAGCCCCCGTCGCAACCGAGCTATATTGGTTTCCTCGCGGCGTCGGCGCCGAGCAAGAAGGGTGACACCTGGTCTGTCACCGACTTCAAGATAACGGAACCGCAATAGCGCTATTGGCGGTTAATGAGCGAGCCGAGGCTCACGCTGTGCCGTGAGCCTCGTTGTCCTTTGCGGCGCTCTGTACCGCCTTTTGCACCTTCTCAAAGGCACGGACTTCGATCTGGCGGATTCGCTCGCGTGACACGCCGAACTCTGTCGAGAGGTCCTCGAGCGTGATGGGGCTGTCCGTTAAGCGCCGTGCCTCGAAGATGCGCCGTTCACGATCGTTGAGCGCAAAGAGCGCATTGGACAGGTAGCTTTTGCGTTGGTCGAATTCCTGTGTCTCAGCAAGCTGGTCTTCCTGGCTCGGTGCCTCGTCCACAAGCCAATCTTGCCATTCGCCTGCCTCCGTATCGGCGCGCACGGGTGCATTGAGCGATGAATCGCCTCCCAGTCGACGGTTCATCGAAACCACGTCGGCTTCGCTGACGCCCAGCCTGCGAGCAATCTTCTGCACTTGGTCAGGGTGCAAGTCCCCATCGTCCAGCGCGCGCAATTGGCTCTTAGCGCGGCGGAGATTGAAGAACAGCTTCTTCTGCGCGGCTGTGGTGCCCATCTTTACCAGGCTCCAAGAACGCAGGATGTATTCCTGGATCGAGGCGCGGATCCACCACATCGCGTACGTAGCCAGACGGAATCCCTTGTCGGGATCGAAGCGCTTGACGGCCTGCATCAGGCCGACGTTGCCCTCCGAGATGACCTCGCCGATTGGCAGCCCGTAGCCGCGGTAGCCCATGGCGATACGCGCGACAAGACGCAGGTGAGACGTGATGAGCTTTTCAGCGGCGTCTGCGTCCTCGTGCTCCTGCCAGCGTTTGGCCAGCATGAATTCCTCGCAAGGTTCCAGCATTGGAAACTTGCGGATGTCGTCCAGGTAGCGCGACAGGCCCATTGAGCCTTGCGCAATTGTGGGAAGTCTTGCTGCCATCAATTTTCCAGATGCCGTATCCCAAAAGGTGGTCGGGTGGCTTTTCTGTTCCCTTCATCTCCGGTGGCCGGCCCGAAGGCTAGACATTATCCCGCTTTCGAGGCCCGGTGCGTCTATAACGTTTCGGGCATGGTCAATCTGTTGTTAAGTTTCTCGCGCGTCCTCTTGCTAATGTGAAGTGTACGAAAGACGGGTCTGCTTGGATGAGCGCGGTCCCTATGACGAGTTCGCAAATCAGCAATGCATATTGCCGTCAGCTGGCCGCAGAACCGCGACGGTGACAAGGCGGGGCTCATTAAATTTAAGCAATTCTGCTGCGCAAGCGCACAAGGTCTGGGATTGGTTTTACCGATGAAGTCATTGGGATTAACGATAGTTCACAAAGTATCCCAATTGCGTGAAGGCGCCGGGGCATGCCCCGGGAAGTTATGCCGCTTTTGCGCTAATGCGCATTTTCCAGTGCCTTAACGAGTGCGCTCAAATCGTCGGGTAGCGGACTGGAAAAGTGCAGGTTCTTGCCGGTGGCAGGGTGCTCGAAACCAAGTTCCACGGCATGTAAGGCTTGGCGCCCCAGCTGCTTCAGGCTCTTCTGCGCCGATTCGGGGAGCGTGCTGATGCTCGCCTTGAAGCCGCTCCCGTAGGTCGGATCGCCGAGTAAGGGGTGGCCGGCGTGAGCAAGATGCACGCGGATCTGGTGCGTGCGTCCGGTCTCAAGCTGCAATTCCAAGAGCGAAACGAGATGGGCCCCGCGTGCACTTTCGAAGGTTTTGAGAACCTTGAAATGCGTCACCGCCCGGCGACCGGTTTCGCCCTTTACCACAGCAATTTTGGCGCGGTTGGATGGGCTGCGTCCCAGCGGAGCGTCGATGCTGCCGCGCGGGCGCGTGGGCTTGCCCCAGACGAGAGCGATATATATGCGTTTCAGCCGTCCGTCCGCGCCATGTGATGCAAACTGCTCGCTCAAACTCTGGTGTGCTGCATCCGTCTTCGCCACTACAAGAAGCCCGGATGTTCCCTTGTCGAGGCGATGCACGATACCCGGCCGTTTCACGCCGCCTATTCCAGACAGACTTGCGCCGCAGTGGGCGATGAGTGCGTTAACGAGCGTGCCCGAGGTATGCCCGGCCGCGGGATGCACAACGAGGTGGGCTGGTTTGTCGACAACGATGAGCTGATCGTCCTCGTAGACGACATTGAGCTCCATTTTTTCCGGGGCAGGTGCAGCAGGTTCAGGCTCGGGCACCCAGAGCGTAAAGGTCTCGCCTGGTTTGACCCGGTGTGCCCCGTCTCTTATGGTCTCGGACGCTCCGCTGGCAACGTTTCCAGCGCGGATCAGCGCTTGAATCCGCGCGCGGCTGAGCCCCATTGCCCGGTCTGTCAGGAAGCGGTCCAAACGGGTCCCAGCGTCTTCTGGCCCCACCGCTACCGTGATTATTTTTTCGCGACTTGCTCTCATCGCTTCAGCGACATCCTTTTAGGAGAGATTTCTATGCAAGCTTCCGGCAGCGTCGCCGATGCTTCGCCACAATCGGCGAGCGAGCCGATGCATTCCGCTCAGGCTCCGAATGCGCGTGTGCAGAGCATCCTTAAATTAGTCGTCATCGCGCTTGGCGTTCTTCTTGTAGCGGGTCTAGCAGCGGTAATCGGGCGCATCATCTATCTCGCGTCGGCGCCATCCGCACAACCCGTGGCGGCAACCTCGGCGTTGAGTTCAAGCCAGACGCTGCAGCTTCCACCCGGCTCGCAAGTGCGCTCCATTTCGCTCTCGGGCAATCAGATAGCCGTGCACTATGAGATGCCAGAGGGTTCCGGCATCGCCATTCTCGATCTCGCGACGGGCAGGAAAACAGCGCATATATCGATCGAAGCAGCCCCCCCGCGCAATTGAAGCTGTGTGGGCCTCCTGGTAAGGTGCCTGAAGGAAAGGCTTGATCGAAAGGGCAGGCCTCACATATACGTTGCCCTCTTGCGCCGCCCCGTTCGTCTAGTGGCCTAGGACACCGGCCTCTCACGCCGGTAACAGGGGTTCGAGTCCCCTACGGGGCGCCACCTCCCAACTAAAACGTTTTTATTTCATACACTTAGCGAAGGTGCGACACTTATGTTCCATCTTTGACCCGCTCAAGCAGGGTTGCAACGCTGGCCGCGAGTCTTTTCTGACTGGTAGCGCGTGTGTAACGCTTCGCTTCTTTGAGCGACTTCCAGCCAAACCATGTCATGAACATATCCGCGCGTACCCCTCGCCGATTTGGTGCACGCCGGAAGGCTAGCGGTTGCTGGCCCAGAGAAGGTCTTGAGGCGGTTCGCTCCGGGCTGCCTTCGCGCTGCAAGTGCTCGCATCACCGCTCATGCCAATGTCTGCTCAGTGCCAAAAGGGGCATTGGCCTAGATCTCACCTGAATGGATGGCGTGTAGGCACAGAAAAGAAATTCGAGATCAAAATCCCGCAGGTGTTGGACATGTTGAATCCGGTGGGCGCATCATGATGGCGGCGGTCACCGAGATTGTCCCACGTGCTCAACCACGTGCGTTACCGAACGAGGTCAAACGTTTTTCAGCTCTTCTTCCGCCATCGTGATAGCGGCGAGGATCTCGTCGGGCTTGTGCTCCGATGTGAGGAAAAACCGCAACCGCCCCGCATTCAACGGCACGCCCGGGTAAATGATCAACGACACGTTGATACCGCGCTCGTACATTCGCTGCACGAGCTTTGCTGCGCGCGTCGAGGGCCCGATGATGATGGGTAACATGCCGAAGCCGAGCGCCTGGCCAGTGTTCATCCCGCGTTCGCGCGCCGCCTTCAAGAACAGCGCGCCGTTCTCATGAAGACGTTTCATTCTCGCCGGCTCGCCCCTAAGGACGCGCAGAGCGGCGATCGAGGCCGCTGTGTTGGCCGGCGACAGGCCAACTGAGAATACGAAGCTGGGTGCGGTGTATCGCAAGATCTCGATCAGGTCATTGCTGCCTGCAATGTAACCCCCGACGGAACCGATTGCCTTGCTCAGGACGCCCATCCAAATATCGACTTTGCGTGGGTCCACCTTGCAGTACTCGGAGATGCCCCGGCCAGTGTCCCCAATCACGCCTAAGCTGTGGGCCTCGTCCACCATCAGCCACGCGCCGTATTTCTCTTTGAGCTCGATAACACGCGCCAAATCGGGCACGTCGCCGTCGGCGGAATATTGGCCTTCGACAATGACAAGAGCGTTCCGGAATTTCGCCCGCTCGTCGCGCAGAATGGCTTCGAGCCTGTCCATCCTGTTGTGGCGAAAGGAGCGTGCCGTTGCGCCTGACAGCCGCGTTCCAATAAAGCCGCTGTTGTGCATGAACTCGTCATAAACGATAAGATCGCCTTCACTCATCAGCGTGCCAATCGTAGACACATTCGCCGAATGTCCGCTGGTGAAAACCAAGGCGGCTTCGACGCCGATAAAGTCGGCGATTTCGCGCTCCAGCTCGCGATGCAACGACGTGTCGCCGGACACCATTCGGCTTGCCGATACTGAGGCACCATATTGGTCGACGGCGGCCTTGGCGGCGGCACGCAATTCGGGGTGCTGGCTCAAGGCTAGGTAGTCGGTCCACGCGAAGTTGATAACGGGCTTGCCGTCGATGAGCACCTTGTCGCCTTGAAGGCCGCCCGTCATTCGGAAGAATGGGCTCTCAATGTTAAGCATAGCACCGATTTTCCGGTGCTGGGCAATCGTCCGGTAAGCAGATAGATCGGAAAAGGGCCGGGCGGCGGATGAGCGATCTGCCTTGGCACGCAGCTTGTCCAGGGTCTGCGCGAACAGGTTCATGGCAATCGTCTCCTCTCTACTGTAGGCTCGTTAGCTCACAGCACGCGTGCTCGCTGTCGGCTAAATGGGTGCAATCGAAATAACGGCCCGGCGTCGTGCGATTTGAGCCGCTTTTGGCGTCCATCATGCTTCCTTTCGATCCGGGCGCCACACCATGACATGAAAATTCCGCTAGCTGAAGTTGCCTTATTTAGCATGGCGTGGTCAACTTAGCCAATATCGGACTGATAGAGATTTATGGAGTGTACGATGGTTGCAGCATCGGAGACTGCTCGGTTTCTTCCCTTCCTCGATCCTGCCGAGGAGAGTGCCGTGTTTACCAAAGCTCCCGTAAAATCGTTTGCAAGCGACCAGGTCGTCGTCGATCAGAATGCGACGTTGCGGGCCATTTTCCTCATCGAAGACGGCTCGGTTCGCGTCGAGCGCAAAGAGCGGGGCCAGATGTTCCCGCTCGCCATTCTGTCAGCCGGTGAGTTCTTCGGCGAGATGTCATTCGTGGACGGTGCTCCCACGAGCGCCAGAGTCGTTGCCGACGAGCCAACACGTCTGCGGGTCATCGACGAAGCGATGATCAATGATCTTATCAAGAACGATCCAAGTTTCGCCGGCCGACTGTATCGCTCGATTGCCGCGATCCTCGTAGAGCGGCTGCGGGCGACATCAATGCACTTCTGCCTCGACCAATCTTGGGGGGGGTAATACTGGCAGCAGTATCGGTTCTCCGGCGCGCTAGGTGATGCGAAACAGCGCACGCGGACTTGCGACCTGCGTTCTTCTGCCGGTGTGACTGGGGCAGACGCCTTGCGCTTCGACCCAATCTGCGACTGGAGATCGCCACATGAATTCCGACACCCTAACGTCTTGGGCGCCGCGTATGCTGAGCATGCTCCGGATCGTTGCCGCGCTCATCTTCATGGTGCATGGGACGCATAAGATTCTAGGGATTCCGCCAATAGAGCAAGCTCCGCCAATAGCATCACTTGCTGGCATCGCCGGGATATTGGAGCTCTTTGGCGGCGCTCTCCTCGTTATTGGGCTGTTCACCCGGCCGGTCGCCTTCATCCTTTCGGGCCTGATGGCGGCCGCATACTTCATCGCGCACGCGCCACGGAGTTTCTTTCCGGTCGAGAATGGCGGCGACGCCGCGATCCTGTACTGCTTCGTTTTCCTCTATCTGGTGTTCGCAGGTCCTGGCCCCTGGAGCGTTGACGCCGTACGGGCTGCGAGCCGCCCGTGAGAATGACTGGGATCATGCGTGCGTGTATCGGGCGCAGGGAGCGCGCCTCCCATTGGCACGCTTGTTCTAATGGCGCCTTGAAGAGGAAGGTTGCTACTCCTTGATCGTAGCGGCAATGTTGCGATAGCCCGAGAATATACTAACGGCCCGCCAAGGTTTCCCCTGGCGGGCCTTCTTTCGTCCTCAGCATGCGCTCAATGAGGAGCGAGCCGATCGGAAACTGAAACGTTGGGCGAGAGACCTTAAATTTCAGTTTGGAGATCATGCCGTGCAACTAGGGCCTTTTGGCGGCCTGCTCCCTGTTATCATCTTCACGGAAATATCACCGGGACGCGCTTCATGCCCCATGACGCGTCAGCCATGGCGTGCTGGCTAGCGCTTCCATCTTCCGCTAATCTAGGCGCTCGCGACCAATAATCTCGGGAGACGAAGATGATACGGCCCTCTTGTGTTTGCGTTGGTGCTTGCGCTGACTGCCTCAGGTGCCGTGGCAGATCCGCATAGCGACTGCAATCAGACGGCCGATCCTGACCGCCAGATAAGCGGTTGCACGTCGATCATCGAAACCGATCCGAAGCATGTCAAGGCCTACTTCAACCGGGGCACTGCCTATTACAAAAAGCGCGACTTTGATCGCGCCATCGCCGACTTCACCAAGACAATCGATCTCCGCCCAAACCATGCCGCCGACTACATCAACCGGGGCGTCGCTTTCGCCGTGAAGGGCGACAAGAATCGAGCCAGCGCGGATTTTCGCAAAGCGCTTGAGATCGACCCGTCTAACGAAGGTGCAAAAAAGGGCCTCGAAATGTTGGGCATGACGCCCTGAACAAGACTAGCCTCTCGCGTTGAGCAGTTCGGCAGCAGCCAGCGCCTCGGCAATCTTACGCATGCAGCGTGGGCCGCCACGCCCTGGCCTCAGCGCTCCCATCCCGCCATAACCTAAGAGCGCGCTCACTCGATCTAGGCGGTGCCAATGTACGGCCTGTCGTAATTGTTCTTGTGTTGACGCTGGGGGTGACGGGGGCGTGGGGCGATAATTGAAGCAACCTTTTAGCGGCATCAATTCCCCATAGCTCAACTTGGAGTCCATTTCTGGAGGGGGCTCGGGTGAACCTCACTGTTTTGTCCCTGCCGCCGCTCGAGTTGTTGCTGCCAGTGTGGTGAATGGATTACATCCCCCGTGGCAATCTCATGCTAGCGGATGCGTGTATGACTGGCGATTCGTCTCCCTGTACGCCGGATCGTTTGCAGAGAGCCATTGTGCTCGGCGGCGGACAGAAAATTTCTGATAGAGGGATTGTCATGTTCAACAACAAAAAGACAGATGAAGTGCAATTCGGCGTTTCATCTTCGACTCAATCGACGTCGACCGCTTCTAGAAGCAGCGTGTCGACTCATTCTATTGTCGACGAGTGCCTTACTATGAAAGGCGATTTGGAGAGCGATGGCGATATCCTCGTCAAAGGTAAAGTCCTCGGCAACATTAGGTGCGAGGTTCTTATCGTCGATGTGGATGCCCTCGTGGAAGGTGGGGTCGAAGCTAGGGAAGTCATCATCCGCGGAAAGACGAATGGTACAATCAAAGCGGCGCGCGTGAGCCTTGAGAAAACCGCAGACGTCGATAGCGAGATTTGTCATGATACCTTCTCTGCCGAGGAAGGTGCGCGCATCAAGGGCACCCTTCGTCTCAATGATGAGCCATCCGACGGCGAGACGAAGGCTGTAAAGGCTAAGGCAGCCGCACGTCCTTTGAGTGCCGTTCGCCCCACAAAAGATGTCAACAACGGGCACATCGAAGAGGTCGGGTCGGGCAGCGCCTAAGCAGAGGCATCACCCTTCGACCACGCGCTTGATTGCATTCGCATTGTATTCTGGCCTCTCTCGCTGAGCAGACCGGTTGCAGCGGGCCAGTGCTGTTGTTTGGTTGATCGCTCAAGCGTAGATCTGCCGGAACGGCGAGCAACGAGCACGAACATTTTAGCCGTCTTACTCGCGGGCCACCGTGAGCGTCATGCCGACCGAGGGGAAGAACTTATTGCAGCCGACGTCCCGGTTGGTCGTGGTCGCGGGTTCGTCGTCTGCCTCTACTTCGGACTCGAGGGTGTTCTGCTCGACGGTCTGGTCGGACTGCAGTGGCGCTGCGTAGATCGTCGAATTCTCATTCCCCTCTTCCGTCTTGGTTGTCCTGGGCTGGTCTTTCGCCTCTACATCGGTCTCGACAGTATCGTCATTGTCCAGCGAGGCCGTGGAGATGGTCGAATTCTGATTGTCCGTTTCCGACTTGATCGGGGCAGTCTTCGCCATCTCGACCTTCTTGGCCGGGCCAGCCTTGCGCTTCTTGGTGGACCTATAGACGCGCTTCTTCCTGTAGCGCTTTGCCTTGTAGGACTTGGCGGGGCTGTTGGCGACCGAAGGGACTTAATCGCATGAAATGCAACCTGCTTCAGCAGCCGAGGCGAAAACAGTCATTACGGCAAGAAATGCAATAGCGAAGGAGAGAATTATCTTGGCCATGATGTCCTCCGTCGATTGATCGTGCTGCCGCAGCCAATCTTTCCCGGATACCCCTCGCCCCGGCCCGGAAGCTAGCCCAAGATAACGGATAAAGGAATAATAAAACCATTTGTTTGTTACTCTGACCTTCGGCGCGCAATCGGCCTCTGGGTTCGAATGCCTACGCGTACACGGTCTCTCTTTGTCATCACCGAAATATCCCCCGATCGAGCTTCATGCCAGATGACGTGTCGGGCCTGTCGCACGTCACCCTTCGACCATGCGTTTGATGGCATTGGGGTTGTATTCTTGGCCTCTCTCGCTGAGTAGGCCGACGGCAGCGAGGGGCCGCCATCACGGGACTCCAGCTTGCCGCAGGAAGGTTAAATGGCTACTATGATGATCGAAACCGAGGATCATTAGGGAAATGTCGGTTCAAAACATTTGAATGCACAAATGAGGGAGGGGGCGATGTTTGCTTTCAGGATCTTAAGTGCAGCTTTGTTGGCGACTTGTGTAACGATGTCTTCTGCGCAGGCACAGCTCGCACCGAAGCGGATCGTGCCAGTAGCCGGCGAGGGCACGATAATCATCGATCTCACCCACCCTCGCGGAACCAACAAGTCGGACAACATCTACGAGATCTGCCTAATTTGGCGGCTGATTGAACGCGGCAAGCTGGTCTACGTTCGCATCTACAAGAACCGTAAGAACAAGACCGTGACCGAGGAGCGCGAGCTGACCGTGCCAGGTCAATGTCACGATATTCTTGTCAACGATGGCGACAAGAGCAAAGCCGTGAGTTCCGATGGGCCGATCCAGATCTCATATCGCCTCATAAAGTAAGTCACGTCACCGGTTGTTTCCTTTCGGTCGGGCCGCTGCATTGGCAGTGCCAAGAATTGCCTAACGCAAACCAAGGGCCCGCCAGGATTTCTCCGAGCGGGCCAAACGTGGCGCCGTTCAAGCGCGGTCGCGGTCCCTAATCGAACAGGCGTCCCCTCTAACTGTGCAACAACTCAGACGCTTCTCTCTTCGAGCGGGAGAGCGAGTAGGAACGGGCATTACCGTGTCCGTCTTTAATACTGACATTGTCAGTGTTTCGTGAGGGCCTTCCGGGCCGAAGAACAACAGCCTCTCGCCACATAGCTACGGATTCTTGCTGGCGAAATGTCGCGAGGGGGATTTGCTCTAGATCAAACCCATCACTGCGACTCAGCGCTATCACCAGCAGCGACGGGAATGGTCGGGAGCAAAGGAGGGTGCGATGCCTGACATACCAACGACAACTTTCATCATCACTTGGGCTTTGATCGGCATCGGAATTGGTGTAACTCTGACAGCTCTGCAAGTTTGGCTTCAAGGTAACGTTCAGAATGATGCCTTTGAGGATAATCCTCGGTTTTCAGCTGAATATCCCCGGAGCGGGCTTGAGGCCTGATGACGTTTCTGGCCTGTCGCACGTCACCCCTCGACTATGCGCTTAATTATTCTTGGCCTCTCTCGTCGAGCAGGCCGGCTGCAGCCAATTCTAGGGCGATCCTACGAAGGTTGAGACGCTCCATGCACGCTTGAGAAAGCAATGTACGGCGCTTTTGTCCTACTGCGAGACATCCGCTGGACGGTACGTGCGCGCTAGTCCTCGCCCAAACCAAAATGCAACCTGCGTGGTTGCGAGCAATGCGAGCAACGCGATGGCGTTCCCTGTAATACCTAAGTGCATATTTGTGAGTATCGCACCAGCCAATGGTGCGGCCACAGATAGTACTGCAAACGAGTACAGCCAATGTCAGTGCATCCCGCCACCCGCAACGCCGAGAGCAAACACACGCACACCCAGCAATAATAGCGTAGCCATAATCCCACTCCCTACTCGATTCGACGGACTGTGGGCGCCATGGTCTCTTTCATCGTAGTGCCGGTCACCTTGAGGGCTTTGACCCGCACCGGCTGGACCTTCGGCGTTCAACCTAGCCCCCTATTCCTGGGGCGGGCACTTCCGCTCCTTCGAAGGGCTCTGACTGAAACAATGATATGCGAATATCGCAGTCGAGCTATCGACAATCGAAGTCAACGATACCGTGCAGACCAGCTGCTGGCCGTCGGTCATGCCCGCGCTGACCAGCATGCTTTCACCGGTGTTCATAGGGAAGCGCAGTGTACAGTCCTCACCATTAGGGTTGAGCAGCGCGACAACGCCACTATGACTTACCCTCTCTAGCGTGAACGCGTCACCGCCATGGCTACCGAACTCAACCACCGACTCTGTGCTTACTGCCAACGTCTCATCGGCGGGAACTTCGCAAGTGAGTGCCACTGCCGCCAGCACTCCAATCCAAAGCCGTGCCATCTTTGATTTCCTTTGAAAGAATTCACGCGATCAAGGGGCAGGTCACCGCCAATGACCCTCATCGGTCCTTAGCCCTTGGGGCCTTAAGGAATGCTCAGTCTCCAAGGCTCGTGACTTCGAAGCTGCCTTGCCGGATCTGTACAATCTCGAAGCTATCAATGTGTCGATGATCGTGAACGTATGAGCCCGCTGCTGCCATAAGGCTATCGACGGCGTCTTTTTGATAGTTCGGGTCGTCGGGATTTAGGCTGAGGTCGGTCTCGATCGTCAGAATTCGAGTGGTCACGCCTTTGCGGCCAACGCGGAGCGTGAACCACGAAAATATTGCGTTGTCGTGTTTGATGATGTCCTGATCCATCCGAGCCTCCAATACCCACGATACGCATGCCATAGGACGTGTAAGGGCGGGCGAGTACGGTCAGGGTATCAGATTTGCCGCAAGCGACCTGTAGACGCTGGGGAGGCTCAAGTCCGTAGCCGCCATGATCTCGGGCGTCACC
>CAZURR010000021.1:28552-30505 GCA_964622715.1 uncultured Hyphomicrobium sp.
CCTGTAGACGCTGGGGAGGCTCAAGTCCGTAGCCGCCATGATCTCGGGCGTCACCCCTCGATCATCCGTTTGACGGCGTCGGGTTGTATTCCTGGCCCCTCTCATTGAGTAGGCCGCTGGCAGCGCGCCAGCTCCGCCGGAACGGCGTGCCACGAATAGGAACCATTTAAGCCGTCTTACTCGCAGGCCACCGTGAGGGACATGCCGACCGTGGCGAAGTACTTCTTGCAGCCGACGTCCCTGTTAGTCGTGGTCGCAGGCTCGTCCTTTGGATTTGTCTCGATCTCGACGGCGTTCTCCTCGACGGTCTCGTCATTGTACGCCGAAGCCGTGGAGATCGACGATTTCCCATTCCCCGCTTCCGTTTTGGTTGTCCTGGACTCGTCGACTACTTCTACCTCAGTCTCGACGATTTCATCATTGTCCAGCGAGGTCGCGGAGATTGTCGAATTCTGACTATCCGTTTCGGTCTTGATCGGGGCAGTCTTCGCCGTCTCAACCTTCTGAGTGGTGGTTTTATGCTTAACGATGCGCTTCTTGGCGAGGCGAACCCTGCGCTTCTTGGTGGACCTGTAGACGCGCTTCTTCTTATAGCTCTTTTGGCTGTAAGACTTAGTGTGTTCCTGGGCGGTGAATAACGGCAGCACGCTGCCGATACCAAAACGGACCTTAGGGCCGGCTTCCGCAGCCGAGGCGAAAACCGTCATTACGGCGAGAAATGCAATAGCGAAGGAGAGAATTATCTTGGCCATGGTGTCCTCCGTCGATTGATCGTGCTGCCTCAGCCGATCTTTCCCGGATACCCATCGTCCTGGACCGAATGCTAGCCGAAGATGACGGATAAAGGAACAACAAAACCCTTTGTGGGGGGCCCTGCCCTGCGTAGCGTTGACAGCTTGTAGATTCGAAAACTACGAGGTCGCTTGCTCTCTTCGTCCTCGCCGAAAGATCCCCGGATCGAGCCTCATGCCGCTCGACGTGTCTGGCCTGGCATGGAGCTACAAATTTTGGGCACAATTCATTCAGGCTGTGTTCAACGGCGAGCATGCACTTTGGGTGTGATCACTCAGTTTTCAAAGAGGTTTGCCCGATGAAACGACTAGCTGCAGTTTGTTTTCTTGCCGGCGCAATGGCCCTATCAGCAGGCGCTGTGCAGGCCGCCCCTGTCTCCGGCAATCTATTAGGTGTGACCGCAACGTCGAGCGGCGTTGTCCTTGCCCACTATCGCGGTCGGCGCAATTGCTACAACCGGCGCGGCTGGTGGAACCAGTACAGGTGCCGCCGGCATCATCGTCATTTTAGGAAGAACCGCTACCAGCGGCGCCATCAGCGCAATCGGCGCGGCCGCAACTGGTATTAGATGGCACAAATTCGGTTAAGTTGGTGTCATTCCTAACTCCCCGTACGAAACCAACGGCCCGCCCGGATGTCTCCGAGCGGGCCCACTTATTGACCATGCCGTCTCCGGCAACCGTCAAATCTCTATCTGTCGCGCGCCCTATATGCGCCGGCGCGGCGGCAAAGTTCACTGAATCCGGCGTTGGGCGCTGTTCCCTACGGAACACGCCGCCTGGCGCGTGTACCTTATCGTCCTTGCATGAACAACGGATGGCAGTGAATGAACTGTCCCCAAGCGACGGAGTAACGAACAATGCTATTCAGTCTCATTGATGTACTAACGCGGCCGGAAGAGTACGTGTGCGTCTGGCGCGATGGCGAGCTATAGGTCGAGCCGGTCCCGGCTATTCCCGCCGCGACGACCGAATGCAATGAACAAACGAGCAGGGAAACTGACCTGCGGTTTGCGGCCTAGCGTCGAGCCCGTCATCCTCCGACCATGCGCTTAATGGCATTGGGGTCGTGGTTCCGGCCTCTCTCATTGAGCAGGCCGGTGGAAGAAAGCTCCCTGGTAATCTTGCGCAGGCTGAGTGCGCCGAAAGTACTCATCCCTGA
>CAZURR010000022.1:0-29600 GCA_964622715.1 uncultured Hyphomicrobium sp.
ACGAAGCCCGCCACTACTAATTGTTCAGAGAGAGCCGCGCAAGGGCCTAGGATACAGGCCCGGGAAACAGGCTCGAGACACGGACACGCCTCAAGTCTCAGTTCGCGCCCCGGTCTGGGATATCGAACTGAAAGGCCGCGCCCTCATCGGTGTCGACGAGCTTCAAGTGACCGCCGTGCACACCGACGATCTCTGAGGCGATCGCAAGCCCCAGCCCGGTGCCGCCTTTGCGTTGCGAGCCGATGAAAGGCTCGAACAAGTGATCGCGCGCCTTCTGCGGCACGCCTGGGCCATTGTCGCCCACCTCCACCACGACGTGGCGCCCATCGCGCCAGGCTTTGACGCGGATCACGCCGCCCGGCTCGCCATGGCGCTGCCCCTCGATCGCTTCGACCGCGTTGCGAACCAGATTTGAAATGATGCGGAACAGATGCTCGCGGTCGGCATCGATGCGCAAATTGTCGTCGATCTCGAGCACCCAATCGATGCTGCCCTCTCGCGGCAAGGCAAGTGCTTCGCCGGCTTCCTCCACCAGGGGTTTCAAGCGTAGCAGCTCGCGACGCGGTGCGGCCTCCTCCGCGCGTCCAAAACGCAAGGTGTCGTTGCAGAAGTTGATAGCTCGGTCGAGCGAAGCGATGAGCTTGGGCGCAAAGCGCTGTACGGTGGGATCGGGAATGACGGTCAAACGATCAGACAAAAGCTGCGCGCTGGCCAGCATGCCTCGCAAGTCATGATTGATCTTGCTCACCGCGAGTCCGAGTTGCGCAAGACGCGTCTTTTGCAGGAGAACTTCGGAGAACTGACGTTGCATTTCCGCGAGCTCGTGCTCGGCCGTGCCGATCTCATCGAGACGTCCGGACGGCGTGATGATGCGGCTGGAATCTTCTGGGTCTTCAGAGAAGTGAACCATGTTGCGCGTGATTTGCATCATCGGCCGCACAAGTAGCCGGCTTAAAGCAAAGTAGACGAGCGCCGCCGTCACCAGCGAAATGATGATCGAAAATCTGAGAATATTGAGCGCGTAAGCCGTCATCGCTCGCTTGAGCGCTGCCTCTGGCATGACAATCTCGACAAGATCGTCGGGGTCGTCTCCGATACTGCCAAGCACGCGGATCGTGCGGCCTTCGGGTGTAAAGAACACTGCGATGGCATCGCCGATCTGTTCCAAGCGCAGACCAAGCCCATCCCAAAAACCCTGCGGCCGCTGGCGAAGATCATAGTGGTCATCGATCGTCATCTGCGGATCGACAGGAAGCACAAGGCGGCGAACGCCCCTGCGCCTTGAGGCCACCGCTTTCACTTGGGCCGTACGCAGCATCTCCGTGCGCAAACCTGATGGGACATCGCCGCCAGGAAAGCCCTCAGCGGCCAAGGTCGCCAGCCGAGCCGCGATCAGGCGCTCTTCGAGCCAGTTCAGGCGATAGTCGGAGACCGACGGCAGGAAGATCAGAATCTCGGCCAGCATGACAAAGACCGCTGTCAGCAACAGCAGTTTTGCGGGCAGCCCGAGTCGGCGCCATCCCCAGTGCGGCGCCTCGGCCCACTTGCGAATTTGAAGGCGAGTAGTGCCAACAGCCTCGGGCAGAATGCGCCGCGAATGCTCTTTATTCTCGCGAAGCACGGGTTTCCTCTCAATGCCGAGAAACCCTAGCCGAACTTTGCAAGAAAACCGATAATTTTGCGCAGCGTCGGGCTACTCGGCATCGTAGCATAATAACGGTAGGCGGCCCGCTTGTTGACCTCGCCCAGCGTGGGATAGGGCGAAATCCAGTCGGTCATGGCCTTGATTTTCATCTTTTGGGAGACGGCAAGAGACCAAATCTGGATGAGCTCGCCGGCCTTGGCCCCCACGATCGCAGCACCCAAGATCCTGCCGTTCTTGTCGGTCACAGCCTTAACGTGGCCGACGGTCTCGCGCTCGGCCTGGGCGCGATCGTTCTCCAAATAGGGCCAGCGCAGGACGTTAATCTTATCTCCGGTTGCCTTGCGAGCGGCTTCCTCAGGCATCCCCACGTTGGCAAGCTCAGGGTCGGTATATGTCGTCCAAGGAATGATGTTGGGGTTAACCTTGGCGGGAAGCCGGAACAAGGCGCGCCGGATCACGATGCCCGCATGGTAATTGGCGACGTGGGTGAATTGGTGCTGGCCCGCCACATCGCCAATGGCGTAAACGCGCCGGTTGGAGGTTTTCAGGCCTTTGTTCACTTTAATTCCGCGTTTGTCGTAGCGAATACCGGCTGCTTCCAACCCGAGATCTGACACGTTGACCTTTCGGCCGACGGCTACAAGCAAATGCGTGCCTTCGACGACGTACTTTTGATCGCCGGAACCAACGTGCGCAAGAACACGCCCCAGTCCGCCTTCGACACTTTCGACCTTCGCACCTTGACGTATGTCGATGCCTTCAGCGGCAAGTTGTTCAAGGACGACCTTGGAGAGCTCGGGGTCGTCCCGGCCCAGCGCCCTGGAACCCTCCAGTACGGTGACGCGTGAGCCGAGCCGGCGATGGGCCTGCGACATCTCCATCCCGATGGGGCCGCCGCCGATCACGATGAGATGATGGAGACGTTCGCGATTGTCGAAGATCGTCTCGTTCGTGAAGTAGGGCACGCTGTTGAGCCCCGGGATGGGCGGTACGAACGGCGATGACCCGGTGGCGACGACAAAGCGGCGCGCCTTGATGCGGTACTCGCCGGCAACAACAGTCGATTTGTCGACGAAACGGCCCGCGGCCAAGATGACGCGTACGCCTAGGCCCGTGAAGCGCTCGACTGAGTCATTGGGCTCGATCGCCGCGATGACGCTCTTAACGTGATCGTTGACCGCGGCTAGATCAATTTCCGGATTGACATCTGCGACCCCGAACGCCGAGGCCGTGCGCATGGCGTGCGCCTTCTTGCCCGCGGCGATCAAGGCCTTTGACGGCACACAACCGTAGTTGAGGCAATCGCCTCCCATCTTGTGCTTTTCGATGAGTACAACGCTTTGGCCGAAAGAGGCCGCTGCGGCAGCCACCGACAAGCCACCAGAGCCCGCACCAATGACGCAGATGTCGGCCGAGATTAGCTCGTTGGGCGCCGCAGAAACCGCGTCGGCATTGGGCGTGGCACCGGGGCGATTAGCTGACATTGCGCTTGCTCCACTTTTTATAGGCCACGGGGATGAGGGCGACGATACCGAGAAGCACAAATGCAACAAGCAGCTCCGTGGTGACGATCGCGCTAGTGTCGATCTTATAGGGGCAGGCTGTTTCGGGATCAGCTGGACTATTCGCAAGACAGGCAGCGTGGATCTCGTTCTGCGCCTCAACAACGCTACCTAACCCGCTGCCGGCGACAGAGAATGCAAGTGTACCAGGAATGATGCCGATGGCCGTTCCAAGCACATAGGTGCGAAGCGGCACACCCAGCAGAGCCGGTGCCAAGTTGACGAGCCAAAACGGAAACGCGGGGACCAAGCGCAAGAACAAGAGATAGTTCAGCGCGTTTTCCTTGAAACCATCGCGCAACTTGCCGAGCCAAGCTCCAGCTTTGTCGGCGAGCGCCTCACCCAGTGAGGACTTGGCAATTAAAAAGATGATCGTCGCGCCGATGGTGGCCCCGATAACCGTTGCAACAGCGCCGGCAAACCAGCCGAAAAGGAGGCCGCCCGTCACTGTCAATACAAGGCCACCAGGGAGCGAAAGCGCGACCATTGCTATGTAAATGGCCATGTAGATCAGAATCGCGACGATAAAGTTCGCGTCGATAAAGTCCTTGAGCACCTGATAGTTCGTACCGATCGTCTCGAACGAGAGGTGCTTGTGCCAACCCATCGCAAAGGCAAGCACCATGAGAAGCACGATTGCGATTAGCGGACCCCAACGGCGCAAGTGGCCAAAAAATGAGCGCTGAAGGGGCGGATTGCTAGGCTCAGTCGGTTCATTGGTCATCGATCTTGCTCCGCCGCTCTCTCAAGCGATCCATTCTATTAACAGGTAGGCGCATGCATGCGACATCTTTCACCGCACTTGGCGCCAACGCCGCTTTGCAATACGCGTTTCCGCCCAATTGCAAGGCCGCAAAATGCTGCCGGGGGCCACAGGGCCCCGCCTTCACTCAACGTTCGCTGGGCCAAGGGCTCAGCATCAGATTTCCGGGCGAGTTCAGCTCGTTGACTTGCACGAAGCCACCCCGTATAAGCCCCGCAATCCCGAGAATATGGGCATGCTGCCGGCGGCAACCGCGGCGCTCGATAATTGCTTATTCGCACCGGGCAATGGAGTTGTAACGTGAAGCGCACATATCAACCGAGCCGGCTCGTCCGCAAGCGCCGTCACGGGTTTCGCAAGCGGATGATGACAAAGGGTGGAATCCGGGTCATCGCGCGGCGGCGCGCAAAAGGCCGTAAGCGGCTTTCAGCCTGACCGGCTTGCGCACCACGGCCGGCGAGTCGATGCTGGCGCAGAGCGCGCAACCCTCCATTGGCAGGGACCGTGCCCTGTGGCTCTCAAAACCCTCAAGAAGCGCGCCGAGTTCCTTCGCGTCAAAGGTGGCCCGCGCGGAGCCACGACGACGCTTGTCGTTGAAACGCGCCCCCGCCCTCAGGGCGCGGACAATCCCGAGGCTCCCCGTGTTGGATTCGCGGTTTCCAAGAAAATTGGCAATGCCGTGGTGCGCAATCGCGTTCGCCGGCGCCTTCGGGCCGCCCTAAGCGCGCTCGACCCGTCGCAATTGCGTTCCGGCTACGATTACGTGGTAATTGCGCGTACCGGTGCGGCCGATCGTACCTATAAGGATCTCAAGGCGGAGCTTGAACAAGCGCTCCAACGCGTGCATCAACCGGGGGCTCGCGGACGCCGCAGCCCGAAACCGCGGTAGTTTCGGGTTTGAGAATCCCGGCAAGCGCGGTATTGGCCTGGCAGGCAAGGCCAGCTCCAATGAGATGCCCCTTTCCAAGATCGCCCAATTCAGCAATGGAAAGGCGCGGCGCTGAGAACAGACACAAGAACGGGATAGGCCGGGGCCACGGATGCAGTCGCAAGACCCTAACCAGCAAAAAAACCTCATAATCGCGGTCGCGCTGTCAATGGCCGTCTTGCTCGGTTGGCAGATGTTCTATGCCGGGCCGAAGATGAAGGAACAGCAGGCGCGCGAACGCGCCAAACAAGAGCAGACCCAAACGACGACTCCGCGGGTGACGACCCCGGACGCAGGGACCAAATCACAGTCGCCGGTCCCCATGCCCGAAGGGGCCGTGCCCGGCGCGGCCGCGCCACCATCCCTTGTCAAAACACGCGAACAAGCGCTAGCAGAGTCTCCGCGGCTTGCTATCGAAACTCCTTCGCTAAAAGGTTCGATCGCGCTTAAGAGCGGGCGTATCGACGATCTTGTGCTGATGAAGTACCGCGAGACCGTTGATCCAACGAGCCCTAACGTCGTGCTGTTTTCGCCGGCGAACAGCCCGGCCCCCTACTTCGCCGAATATGGTTGGGTGCCGCAGGGTAGCTCCCAACTCAAACTACCTGATCGTGAGACGTTGTGGCAGCCGGAGGGTGATGCACCGTTGACACCAACGAACCCGGTGACGCTCACCTGGGACAATGGGCAAGGCCTCATCTTCAAGCGCACGATCTTCATCGACGACGACTACATGCTCAAAGTCGCCGACGCTGTCGAGAACAAGTCAGGCGATAGCGTAACGCTCGCACCCTACGCGCGCATTCACCGCTATGGCACGCCCAAGATTAAGGGGTTCTATATCCTTCATGAGGGTTTGATCGGCGTGATCGGCGAGAAGGGGCTGCAAGAAATCGACTACTCCGATGTCGCCGAGGAAGACGGAACACAGACGTTTAAGAATGCAACGGGCGGTTGGCTCGGCTTCACTGACAAGTACTGGGCTTCAGCGCTCGTTCCCAGTCAAACCGAGCCCTTCCGCGCTCAGTTCTCAGGTCGCGAACCAACATCAGCCGCGGACAAGGCTTCCTATCAAACAGACTATCTGCGCCAGCCCGTCACGATCGCCTCAGGGCAGAGCCAGAACGTCGAAGCCCACCTTTACGCCGGCGCGAAAAAGGTCGACATCATCGAGCGCTACCAGGCCGATCTCAACATCGAGAAATTCGATCTGATGATCGATTGGGGATGGTTCTACTTTATCACGAAGCCCCTGTTTTACCTGCTGGAGTCCATCAATTCGGTCGTGCACAACTTCGGTGTCTCCATTCTGATCCTCACCGTGCTGGTGCGCCTTGCCTTCTTTCCGCTTGCCAACAAACAATTCGCGTCCATGGCAAAGATGAAGAAGTTGCAGCCGCAGATGGAGCAACTCCGCGAGCGCTTCAAAGACGACAAGATGCGCCAGCAGCAGGAACTCATGAACCTGTACAAAAAGGAAAAAGTGAACCCGATCTCGGGCTGTTTGCCGATCCTGCTGCAGATACCGGTGTTCTTTGCACTTTACAAAGTGTTGTATGTCACAATTGATATGCGCCAGGCGCCGTTCTTCGGTTGGATTCAGGATCTTTCAGCACCCGATCCGACATCACTGTTCAACCTGTTTGGGCTTTTGCCGTTTGCGGTGCCAGAGTTCCTGCATATCGGCGCGTGGCCGCTTATAATGGGCATCACCATGTGGCTGCAGATGCAGCTCAACCCGCAGCAACCCGATCCCATTCAGCAGCAGATTTTCAATTGGATGCCTGTGCTGTTCACATTCTTGCTAGCCTCGTTCCCAGCCGGTCTCGTCATCTATTGGGCATGGAGCAATACGCTGTCGCTGGCGCAGCAGTCGTACATCATGAAAAAGCATGGCGTTCAGATCCATCTCTTCGGCAATATCGAGCGAACATTCCGGCCCATTGCCAACATTGTTGATCGCTTTATGAGCGAGGTAAAAGAGAGACTGCCCGGCTTGAAGGCGTCAACAGCCGAAACCGATGGGCAGAATGACAAAACTGCCAACACCTTTGAAAACGAGAAATCACAACCGGCAGAAGATCCCGAAACGAAAGATAAGCGGTCCTAAGCGCCAGTAGATGGCGTTCGGTGCGCGAAACCAAACATGGTCGAGCCGGATACTTCACTCATAGCCGCCGGTGAACGGCTCTTTGAAAGGCCTTGGCGCTTCCTCAAGAGTGCCCCCGCCCTGGAGTTTCTGCCGCCGGCCGACCGGGTCGAGGTTGCATTCGCCGGCCGATCCAATGTTGGCAAGTCGAGCCTATTGAATGGGCTCGTGCGACAAAATAGTTTGGCGCGCACCTCGAACACACCCGGCCGCACGCAAGAGCTAAACTTCTTTCTCGCCGCTGACGTGCCTCTGTATCTTGTCGACATGCCCGGCTACGGCTTCGCCAAGGCACCGATGGAGAAGATCGCGGCGTGGACCGAACTTGTCTCAGGCTATCTCAAAGGTCGCGCAACTTTGGCGCGCGTCTTCCTGCTGATCGATTCACGTCATGGCATCAAACCAGTCGACGAGCAGATCATGGAGATGCTCGATCTGGCTGCGGTCTCCTATCAGGCCGTCTTGACCAAGGCCGACAAGATAAAGCCGAACGCGCTGGCCGATCTTAAAGAGGCCACTGCCAAAGGGCTCATGGCGCACCCGGCCGCGTTTCCGCATGTCATTGCTACGTCGTCAGAAAAGGGGATCGGTATTTCCGATCTACGCGCGGCAATCGCCACGATTCTCGCCGAGCGCGGATAGCGCCGTCATATGGCCATGAGCGTGGCGAAGAGCTGAAGGCCGGCATCGTAAACGCCTTCGCCGAACCTCGCCAGAAGCCCGCCAGCGAGCGCTGCGATGACCCATCCCGCCCAGAGCGACATGGACTTCGCGTAGTTCGTCCTTACACGAATCGTAATCACTTGATCGGGAAGTGCCGTCTCCTCGGCCAGGCCGTCGGCACCGACGGTGCGCGCCGAGATCACGAGCTGCAATCGCTTCTTGCCTTTCTCGCGCGGCGTCACGTTCCAGCGCCAGCTCGCGAAATCGTCAGAGGAGAGCAGCAGCGTCTTCTCGATCCATTGGGTTTCCGGTGATGCGGTCTCAATGTAGAACCCGCCGTCGGGCGCACGTAGGCGCACAGACATGGCTTTGGTGATGGTTACTTCATGCTGGTAAGCGGCGGCGCCACCCTGGAGTCCCTCCGCCAGCGCCTTAACGTCTCCGCGCGCGATGCGAACCTCTACGAGGACCGGAACTGCGACGCGCATGTTGCGCGGAATGTTCTCGGCGAGCTGACCGATTTCGGCGCGCGGACTGGGCCCGGATCGCTGGCCGGCACGCGCGGCGGACGCATCATCAGAGCGCCGACTAGCCGGCATGGGCTGACGCTGAGGAGCTTGACGAGGCCCTCGGGCCTCTGGCCAAGGCGCCAAAGGCGGAGGGCCAGGACGCTCAGCGACCGCAGGCGGCGATGGGTTAGGCGCGGGTGGTTCGGCCATTGCCGGGCCAGCGCGTGCAAGACTTTCCCGCTCCAGGTGGTCGCGGTCAGTCGGATGTGCGCCAGCAGGCGAGGGCGGCGGTGGCGGTGTCCACGATGGTGGTGCCGCTTGAGCCGGTGCCCCAGGAATTGGAATCGGTGGCGGGAACGGTGCAGACGACGGCATCACCAGCGGTCCTGCCACAGGTGACGGTTCAGGTAACGGCTCAAGAGCCGGTTCAGGGGACTTAGATACCTCTGCAGGTGCAGTCGGAGGCGCGTTCCCTGCTTGATCTTCGTCGCTCTCCGGTTGGACCTCAGGCTGCGCGGCAGACGGAGGGGACTCATCAGCGACGCCGGCGACCTGCTCTGCGGGCACGGGCTCTTGGCTGCCCTGCGGCTCAACTTGCGGCAGGGCTCGATCGCGCGAACCTTCACCGATGGCTCCGCCTCCCCTACCGGTACTCAATCCTGGTGCAGCTCGCGATTCCACGCGCTCGCGCGCACTCGCCAATATTTCATCAGTTTTGGTACCTATTGAATCGGGCTTATGGGCGGCCGGTGCGCCGGCGCCGTGCTGAATCGCGCGGATCGCGTCTTCGAACGTGAGCCCTTGCGACTGAAGAATATGCGCCGATGGACTCTTACCATCACCCACGATTGCGGCCAGAACAATTGCGCCGTTAATCTCATGCCGGCGTCCACCCTTCGCCGCGGCGGCCGCTGCTTCCAGAATACGCCGCAAGGCGGATGACACCTCGGGTTCGCCGTCGCTGCTAGGCGCGCCAGGTTCCTCCAGGCGGCCGAGATAGCCGGACACGTCGTTGACGAGACGCGACACATCGACATTGCTGGCAGCAAGCACGAGGCCGGCATCTGGATCCTCCGCCAGAGACAGCAGCATGTGCTCCAGCGAAACTTCCCGATGACCCTGCGCGCGGGCGTGTCCAACGGCGCGCGCTAGCGACTCACCGAGGTTAGACGACATGGCAATGCGACCGACGTCGTCGGTAATCATAGGTTCAGCTCTCCTTAGCGGCTTGCCGCCGGAAATGCGCCCTCACGTGGTACTTCCACCCCTTTCGGGGCCAGCTGATTCGCTTTCTGCTGGCGACGTTAACTGATTGCCAGCTCCAAGGCACCACTATGACAGGTGAGTTTGTGCCGCACGCGGTATCACCTGATTGTGGGGGAATTCCGAAGGTCCCCGGAGCAGGAATCGCCTTCAGGACCGCTGGACTGTCGGTATTATCTGCTGGCGTTCGGTTGCCAGGGCATCCTATGTGAAACCTTCGGCAGGCCAATCTCCAGGTAAGGGCAGGCATAGGCTAGGAACGATGAATAAGAAGACAAAGATTGAACCGTCCGGCAGCGGACAAAGCGCGGCGCGCGATCCTGAACCAACGCCGCACGTCCAAGCACGCATCCTAGCCGAGGCGCTGCCACATCTCATTCGATATGACGACCAGACTGTCATCATTAAGTTTGGCGGCAACGCTATGGGTGACACTGCGCTTGCGGATGCGTTCGCGCAGGACGTCGTCTACCTCAAGCAATCGGGTGTCAATCCTATCGTCGTGCACGGTGGGGGGCCGCAAATTGCCTCCATGCTCGAGAAACTGGCCATCAGCTCCGATTTCGTGCTCGGCCTGAGAGTCACAGACAAACCGACGGTCGAGGTCGTCGAAATGGTTTTGGCGGGTGCGATTAACAAGGACATCGTTTCGGCCATTAATCGCCAAGGTGGCAAGGCGGTCGGAATCTGCGGCAAAGACGCCAACTTGATGGTTGCCAAGAAGATTACTGAGATGCCCGACCCCGAATCGAACCTCATGAAGCTGGTCGATATTGGCTATGTGGGTGAACCGGTGGAGGTCAATCCCCATATAGTAAATGTGATTTCGCAGTCTGACCTCATACCAGTCATAGCGCCGGTCGCCATTGGGCGGGAGGGCGAGACGCTGAATGTCAACGCAGACACATTTGCCAGCGCGCTTGCTGCGCGCATGAAGGCTATGCGCCTACTTTTGTTGACAGACGTAGTCGGCGTTCTCGACGAAGACAAAAATCTTGTCCCTCAGCTCACGACCGACGAGGCTCGCCGCCTGATCAAGGAAGGCGTCATCGCCGGAGGCATGATCCCCAAGATCGAAGGCTGCATTGACGTTGTGGAGGCGGGCGTCGAAGCCGTTGTCATCATCGACGGCCGCGTTCCCCATTGCGTGCTCTTGGAACTTTTCACGGAACACGGTGTTGGCACACTGGTCGGTCGCCCGCAAAGGAGCTCAAAGGTACCACTTTAGTGAATGAGTTGAAAAAAGAAGAGACGGCCCCTTCCTCACGCAACAATGGAGCAGGAGGCGGCATGGACGTTTCGAACGTTGTGCAGAACGCACCTGCGCAACGCAACTTCGAACGCACGAGCGTGTGGATCTTCGACCTCGACAACACGCTCTATCCCGCGGCATGCAATCTGTTCGCCGAGGTCGACGTGCGCATGACCGAATTCATCGCCAAGAAGCTCGGCGTTCCAATGGCCTACGCACGCCATCTGCAAAAGTCCTATTACAAGCAGTTCGGCACTACGCTGTCGGGGCTCATGCGCGTTCATAAATTCGATCCGCAGCCGTTCCTCGAATACGTGCACAACATCGATCTTTCCGCGGTTGACGAGGCGCCTGAGCTCGCCGCAGCAATTGAATCACTGCAGGGCCGCAAACTAATCTATACAAACGGCTCACATCGCCACGCCGAACGCGTTGCTGACAAACTAGGCGTGCTGCATCTCTTTGAGGATATCTGCGATATCGCCGCTTGCGAGTATGTAGCAAAACCCGATCCCGACGCCTTCGATCGCATGATGCGGCGGCACGATGTGCCCCCCAAAAAGGCCGCCATGTTTGAGGATATGCCGCACAATCTGGAAACGCCGCACACGCTCGGCATGACGACAGTGCTGGTGCAGCCCGACCACGAGGATCACCCTGCGCACGTGCAAATCCGCCGTTGGGAAACACCACCGGAACACATCCACCATACGACCGACGATCTGACGCAATTTCTGGAAGGCATCGCTACGCAAGACAACGAGACTGAGCCAAGTACAAGCTCAGCGGACCAGAAATAATTGGCAGCCTTCGACGCTCAGCGCGTCGGCACTGGCGTCTCGCCGCGGTAGTCGTAGAAGCCGCGCTGCGTTTTGCGCCCGAGCCATCCAGCCTCGACGTACTTCACCAGCAGAGGACAGGGCCGGTATTTGGAGTCCGAAAGCCCTTCATAGAGCACTTGCATCACCGAAAGACAGGTATCGAGGCCGATGAAATCTGCAAGCTGGAGCGGTCCCATAGGATGGTGTGCACCGAGCCGCATCGCCTTGTCGATAGCTTCCACAGTGCCAACGCCTTCATAGAGTGTGTAGACCGCCTCGTTCAACATCGGCAGCAAGATGCGATTGACGATAAACGCGGGAAAATCCTCAGATACCGCCGTTATCTTGCCAAGACTTTCAACGAATTCTCGCGCGGTAGAGAACATGACGTCGTCGGTGGCGATACCGCGAATGAGCTCCACAAGCTCCATCCTCGGAACCGGATTCATAAAGTGCATGCCTATAAAGTGCTCGGGCCGGTCCGTTGTCGACGCGAGCCGCGTGACCGAGATTGAGGAGGTGTTGGTGGCGATCAGTGCATTTTCCGGCAACTTGGGACAAAGCGCGGTAAAAATTTTACGCTTGATCGCTTCGTCCTCGGTTGCTGCCTCGATAACGAGATCGCAATCGGCGAATTCATCGAAGTTAGAGGCGAAGCCAATGCGCTTCAATGCTGCCTTCGCATCGTTCTCCTTGATGATGCCCTTTGTTGCCTGACGCGCCATGTTTTTCTCGATCTTGGAGAGCGCGTCGTCCACGATTTCTTTTCTCAGATCGTTCAGTGAAACCGAATAGCCGCCTAGCGCAATCACATGCGCGATGCCCGAGCCCATTTGTCCGGCGCCGATAACACCGACCTTTTTCACGATCTGGCTCTTCTGGGTTTCCATCTTGGGTCTGGCTTTTGATTTGACCGCTACGTTCATGACCGAAAGTCCTTCTGTCCCGGAGCCTGCGCTCTTTATCGGTTAGTGCCCGGCCTTCTTCAGCTCCGCGTCAAGCTCGGGCAACGCCTGGAAGAGATCAGCGACGAGACCGTAGTCCGCCACTTGGAAGATCGGCGCCTCGCCATCCTTGTTAATCGCCACGATCACTTTTGAATCCTTCATGCCCGCGAGGTGCTGAATGGCACCAGAGATCCCCACTGCGAGGTATAGCTCCGGCGCCACGACTTTGCCGGTCTGACCGACCTGCATGTCGTTTGGTACGAAGCCCGCGTCAACGGCGGCACGTGACGCCCCGACCGCCGCACCGAGCCGATCGGCGACGGGCTCTAAAAATTTTTTGAAATTCTCGCTCGACTGGAGACCGCGGCCCCCCGAGATCACGATCCGTGCGGATGCCAGCTCTGGCCGATTCGAAGCCGTCAGTTCCGCCTTTTCAAACGACGACAGCCCGACAGCCGGCGGTGGCGTGGTGTCCTCAATCGGCGCTGCGCCGTCTTCAGCAGCGGAGGGAAATGCCGACGTTCGAACTGTGACGACATTTTTTGTTTCGGAAGACTGCACGATCTGAATAGCGTTGCCGGCGTAGATCGGTCGCTCAAAAGTGTCGGCAGAAACAACTTTGGTGATGTCGGAGATCTGCATGACGTCGAGCACGGCCGCCACGCGCGGGCAAACGTTCTTGCCCGAAGCCGTCGCCGGCGAAACGAGCGCGTCATAGTTTTCCATCAGCGGAACGACGAGCGCGGCGACTTCCTCCGCGAGACCATGTGCCAGATGGGGTGCGTCGGCCACAATCACCTTGGCGACACCTGAAAGTTTGCCTGCTGCATCAGCGGCCGGCCGGCATTTGTGGCCCGCGACCAGCACATGGATATCGCCACCAATTTCGCTCGCCGCCGTCAGGGCCTTACCGGTAGCCGCGTTGAGCGTATCGTTGCTGTGCTCGGCAAGAAGAAGGACGGTCATCACAGCACCCCGGCCTCGGTCTTAAGCTTCTCGACCAGTTCGGCAACGCTGTCGACCCTAACGCCAGCCTTGCGCGTCACGGGCTCTGCGATGTTTTGAACCTTGAGACGCGGCGCGATATCGACGCCGAAGGCATCAGGATTCTTGGTCTCAAGCGGCTTCTTCTTAGCCTTCATGATGTTGGGAAGAGAGGGATAGCGCGGCTCATTGAGACGCAAATCGGTGGTCACCACCGCCGGCATTTTAAGCTTCAATGTCTCGAGCCCGCCGTCTACCTCACGGGTGACGAGCACGCTGCCCTCGTCAAGAACAACCTTGGAGGCAAACGTTCCTTGCGGCCAGCCGAGCAAGGCCGCCAGCATTTGACCAGTCTGGTTGCAGTCGTCATCGATCGCTTGCTTCCCGAGGATCACGAGATCCGGCGTCTCGTCATCGACGACGGATTTGAGAAGTTTGGCGACAGCTAAGGGTTCGACGATCGCCCCGTCCGGGATCTCTATGAGAATTCCGCGATCGGCGCCGATGGCAAGCGCCGTTCGGATCGTCTCCTGCGCCTTGGCGGGTCCGATGGAAACAGCGATGATTTCGCTGGCCCCGCCGTTTTCTTTAATGCGAACCGCCTCCTCGACGGCGATCTCGTCGAAGGGATTCATCGACATTTTGACGTTGGCCAGATCTATGCCCGACCCGTCCGGTCTCACCCGAATCTTGACGTTGTAGTCGACAACTCTTTTGACCGGCACCAAGATCTTCATGCCCGTCGGCTCCCCAAGCGCTGTGGCAGTCTGCTATCGTGAATTGAGGCGGTTGTGCAGCGCGGTGAAAGATCGCTTCAACCACACCAGAAAGTCCCAGCAGCAGCCTTTCTTGTCCTATTCGCAAGTGCGAAAGGCAAACCTACGAGTGCGGCTCCGCCAAGTCAATCGGGGAGCTGTTAACCGCCAGTGTCCGCTTGAGGAATTCAGTCCTCTAGAGGATTTTTCGCCTATTTTGGCGTTATTGGAGGCTCAAGCCAGCTGCACGCCCTTGTCAAAGAGCGGTACGCCAGGCCTGCGCAGAAAGACGACAAGTATGCCGCCTGCAACAAGGCCCCCGATGTGCGCCCACCAGGCCGTAGGCCCGACGTCGGCAATAGCGATCATGACGACTTGGAGCGCGATCCAGAAGCCGAGCACAATTCCTGCCGTAATGCGCAGCGGGATGACCTTGAATGCCAACACCCAGACGCTGACGCGCGGATGTAGCATGAGGTAGGCAGCGATGACGCCAGCGACGGCACCGCTGGCGCCGATGAGGGGCAGATCGGAGTTCGGCAGCATCCAGGAATGGAAGAGCGCGGCGAAGATCCCGCACGCCAGGTAGAAAAACAAAAAACGGAAGTGCCCCATAGCGTCTTCGACGTTGTCTCCGAACACCCACAAAAAAAGCATGTTACCGACAAGGTGGAAGATATCGGCGTGGAAGAACATGTAAGTGATGAGCGTCGTGCCCTCCGAAATCGCCAGCGCATCCCTCGCAGTGGGGGCCGCGCCTGAGAAAATCCCCACGTCAAACAGCTCCTTTGGCACGACGGCGAAGCTTGCAATCGCGCTTTGGCCCAGCGTGCCGACCTCCAGCAAGTAGACGGCGACGTTGATAATGATGAGGGAGACCGTGACGTACTGAAACGGGATCGACTTGAGCGAGTTCTCGTCGCGAATGGGAATGAACAAAAGCTAGTTCCTGTTTGTCTGTTGGGAGTGTGATCGCTACCGGTTTTGGCCCGGGACCCACAAAACGTCGCTTTTTCCGCGGTCATTGACATAGCGGCTGGCAACGAAAAAGAAATCCGAAAGGCGATTGATATACTTGAGCGCGGCACTGCTGACGGGTTCGTCCGGCATCGCGGCCAGCTCCACCATCAAGCGCTCGGCGCGGCGCGAAACGGTGCGCGATACATGCAGTGCGGCAGCCGCAGGCGTTCCGCCCGGCAAAACAAATGAACGCAAAGGCTTGAGCTCGGCATTCATCTGGTCAATCTCTTGCTCGAGCCGTTCGACCTGAGCATCGCTGATACGAAGCGGCTCGTAGTCGAGCTTTTCGACGCGATCAGGAACGCACAGATCAGCGCCGAGGTCGAACAGATCATTCTGGATGCGCAACAGCATCGCATCGACATCGGGATCGCCGCCTGCCAGGTGCACCCGAGCCATTCCGACACTTGCGTTGGCTTCATCGACTGTGCCGTAAGCCGCAATACGTAGCCCGTGCTTAGCCACGCGCTCACCGTTGCCAAGCGCCGTCGTCCCAGCGTCCCCACTTCTCGTGTAGATTTTGTTCAGTACGACCATGCGCGGCCGGCGTCCCTCAGTAATGGGATACGTAAACAAAGAGCATGATGATGATGATTGCGACGAACTGCAGACCGACCCGCCAGCGCATCAGCTTCTGGCTGAGATTAGGGCTCTTCCCCCGAGAAAGTGCCCATAGCCCCATGAGCAGGACGACGAAAACGGCCGCCACGGCCACCGTCGTCAGGTAGTAGAGCACCACCTGCATAAGTGTTCGATCTCCGTTCTTTACATTCAGATAGAACTTTCCGGGGGCTGGAGCAAACGGCATATGGCGCGGGGGGCCTCCAAGTCCTACGTTTTAAGTGACCTGGTGCGCCTAACGCCGCACGCTAATTGGTCCCGGCGATGACGGGATGGCAACACGTGACGCACCACTATTGCCTTATTTCTCACCTCTGGTGGCGTGAAGTCTCCGAAGGATTCGCATTTCCAACGGGGACAGGACCCATCCAAGATTTCAGGGAAACGCGACGTTGAACCGGGCGAGACTCGAGAAGCGAATGCTGCCTCGTATTGCAGGCACAATCGCTGGCCTATTGCTTGCCGCCGCAATCCCTCTTTGCCGCAGTGCTATTGCGCAAGCGCCGGCCACGAGCGAGGAAGCCAAAAAAAACCTCGAAAGTCGCCGCATCGAGCTTGAAAACGTGCAAAAGCGAACAACCTTGCTCGAGTCGGACGTGACCGGCCTTAAGGCGGAGCGCGAGCGTCTCAACTCCCGGCTCGTCGATACGGCAGCGCTCATCAAGACGAGCGAGGCAAAGCTCACCGCGATGGAAAATCGTCTCGGTGAGCTTGAGGCGCAAGAGAAGTTGCTTCGCGGTTCGCTCAATCAACGTCACGGCCAGATTGCTAAGCTGTTGGCCGCGTTGCAGCGCATGGGCCGAAACCCCCCGCCCGTTTTGATCACACGGCGCGAGGACGCGCTCAAAATGGTTCGCAGCGCAATGATGCTTGCGGCCGCATTTCCCGAAATGCGCAGCCAAGCCCTCGCCCTGGCCGAACGTCTCACCGAGCTGGTCGGCGTCATGACCAAGATCCGAGATCAAAGCGTACAGCTCAAAGCGGAGATGACGCGTCTGACGGACGCGCGCACGCGCTTGTCGGGGCTCTTGGAAACCAAGAAGTTGTCGCTCGATGAACGTCAGTCGGAGCTCAAACGCATGCGGCGCGCTGCAGCGGAAATCTCAGACAGCGTCACCGATCTCAACGAACTCATTACGCGACTCGACAAAGCTGTAAAGACCAACACGGGTCTTGGCGCCTATGATGCTGAAACGAAGCGCCAGAAGCAGGCAAAAATAGCCGAAGGAGTGCCCGCAGCGGCGGACCCTGACGCGGTCTCGAAAATGGCTGCCGATTCGGCGAAGCAAGGCGAAGGCGAGGAAATCGCCGCCCTGACGCCGACACCCAAATCGCCGAACTACGTGGAGCTAGCGCCAGGTGCCTCGCTGATTCCCGGAAGCCCTGGGCGAATCAAGCCCGCTCTACCCTTCGTTAAGACCAAGGCGCGCCTTCCCCTGCCTGCTCAAGGGCGTCAGGTGCTCTCTTTCGGCGAAAAGACCCAATATGGTGGAAAATCCAAAGGACTTGTACTCGAAACCCGCCAAGGCGCCCAAGTGACGTCGCCTTGTGATGGCTGGATTGTTTATGCTGGCGAATTCAGAAGTTACGGACAACTCTTGATCATAAACGCCGGCGGCGGCTATCATGTGCTACTTGCGGGCTTGTCACAGATTGACGTGCAACCGGGCCAGTTCGTTCTTGCTGCAGAGCCGATCGGTACAATGAGCGGTTGGCCGCAGCAGGAGAAGTCTACTACGGCCAAAAATGCCCCTGTCCTTTATGTCGAGTTTCGCAAGGACGGAAGGCCCATCGATCCCAATCCGTGGTGGGTTGCGGGTCATCAGAAGGTGCAAGGATGATGCGCAAAACGGATTTCGCGTTTTGGACTTTTCTACTGATGGCGGGAGTTGCCGGCGCGACGACGCTGCTCAACGTTACGAGCACGCACTCAGCAACGTCGAGCAACTCTGAGCTTTATCGCCAACTCGACCTCTTTGGAGATGTCCTGGAACGCGTCCGTTCCGACTACGTCGAGGAGCCGGACGATTCCAAACTGATCGAATCAGCGATCAACGGCATGCTCTCTGCACTTGATCCACACTCATCGTACCTGAGCCCCAAACATTACCGCGACATGCAGGTCCAGACCCGCGGCGAGTTCGGCGGCCTCGGCATTGAGGTCACGATGGAGAACGGTGTCATCAAGGTCGTCGCCCCAATCGATGAAACGCCGGCCGACAAGGCGGGCCTGCTAGCCAACGACCTCATCACTCATCTCGATGATGAGCAGATTGTGGGTCTCACGCTTGAGCAGGCAGTGGAGAAAATGCGCGGACCGGTCAACACGCCAATCAAGCTCACGATCGTACGCAAGGGTGTCGATGAGGCCTTCGATATCAAAGTCGTGCGCGACATTATTCGTATCAACGCGGTTAAGTTCCGCGAGGAAAATGACGTCGGTTACGTCAAGGTGACGACCTTCAACGAGCAGACACATGCCAACCTCGTTAAGGCTGTCGCGGAGTTGAAGAAGTCCATCGGCAAGGAACTCAAGGGCTACGTCATCGACCTTCGCAACAATCCAGGCGGGCTACTGGATCAGGCGATCGCGGTATCCGATGACTTCTTGGAGCGCGGTGCAGTCGTCCTTACTAAGGGTCGCAATAATGAGGAAACTCAGAGGGCGCAGGCCCATTTGGGCGACATCACCGACGGCAAGAAGGTGGTCGTTCTCATAAACGGCGGCTCCGCCTCAGCTTCCGAGATCGTTGCCGGAGCGCTTCAAGATCACAAGCGGGCAACTGTTATCGGCACACGCTCGTTCGGCAAGGGCTCGGTGCAGACGATCATTCCGCTAGGTGCCAACGGCGCCATCCGGCTCACGACAGCCCGCTACTACACGCCGTCAAATCGCTCGATCCAGGCGAAGGGCATCGACCCCGACATTATAATTGAGCAGGAGCTGCCCGAGGAGGTCAAGAAGAAAGCGGCCGCGATGAAACGACAAGGTGAGGCGAGCCTTCGCGGTCATCTCACGAATAATGAGAAGGACAAGAACGGCGAGGCGGTGAAGGAGAGGTCAGGTTCCTCCGCCTTTGTCCCAAAGGAACCGGAGAAGGATACGCAGCTCCAGTATGCCCTCTCATTCCTGCGTGGAACCGCGACGGATGCAAGGACCGCGGGCAATTCCATCGATCCGGAGAAGAAGGCCCCGGGCGTCGAGACGAACGACAAGGCCAAGAACTGAGGACGGGCGGCAGCATGGCTGCATAATTGGCGACTTGGCCGATTGTCGCAAAGGTTGATAGAGGAGGATGGGCGCCCGTTGCGGCGCCCGTCTTTTTTCTGAATTGTATCGATCGCGCTCCTCGCGGAAAGATCGTTGCCTCCTCAATACGAACAGGAGCTCTCACATGCGTCGCCAAAAGGTAGACCCGAGCACTCTCGGCTACCGGCCGTGCGCGGGCGTCGCGCTCATAAATACTCAAGGGCTGGTGTGGGTTGGCCATCGTGCCGATGCGCCAGGCGATGCGGTGGGACGCGGCTCCTGGTGGCAAATGCCGCAAGGCGGCATTGACAAGGACGAGGACCCCGCCTCGGCGGCACTGCGCGAGCTTGCAGAAGAGACCGGTATCACAAGCGTCCGAATCATTGCCGAGACGGCCGGGTGGCTGCGCTATGATCTGCCGCCGGAGTTGGTGGGCAAGGCCTGGAAGGGCAAATACCGGGGCCAAGAACAGAAATGGTACGCCGCGAGGTTCCTGGGGCCTGACACGGAAATTAACGTCGCAACTGCGCCGCCCCATAAGGCCGAGTTCGACGCCTGGCGCTGGGTGCCGTTAGCCGATGTCGTCGACTTGGTTGTGCCGTTCAAGCGGCCGGTCTACCAACAGGTCGCAGAAGCATTCGCTGCCCATGCCCGCCCCTACACGTCGAATGATTAACGGCAGCTGCCGATTAATTAGACTAAAGCCATAAAATGGTTGAATCATTTGGCTAAGGTGCACATCGATTCGGTTGTGGATAACTTGTAGACAACCTTTTGATGAGGCAACTTTAATGCCGCCTGCCATTAGCTCCACGACGGAAACTCGATCGGCGCGCCTGCCGCTGCGGCGTTGCGTGGCAATCATGGTGGTGAACACACAGGGCTTGGTCTGGGTCGGCCGGCGGCGCCCAAAGTGGGCGCCCCTCGCGCCGCACTACTTCTCCGACGGTTGCATTTGGCAGATGCCGCAGGGCGGTATCAATGAGGGCGAGCGCGTGCTTGACGCCGCGTTCAGGGAGCTTCGCGAGGAAGCCGGCATCGTCAGCGTGACATTGTTCGACGAAATTTCAAGCTGGCTGAGCTTTGGGCTGCCCCGCAACCTCATTGGCATTGCTTTGAAGGGCAAGTATCGCGGGCAAAGGCTACGCTGGTTCGCCATGCGCTTCGATGGCCATGACAGCGAAATCGACCTTGGACCCAAAAGCGGGGTCACGGCTGAATTCGACGATTGGCGCTGGGTGCGGCCGCAAGAGGTGCCGCAACTCGGCGTGCCGTTCAAACGGCACATCTACGAAACCGTGGTCGAGCACTTTGTGAGCGTTACAGACGGGCGGATTGCTCACGCGTGATGGCGCCGGCTTTTTGAGATTTCGAATTCATGGGATCACGGCCAGACGGCTCTAGGCGGCCTTTGCTTGAAGGCGCTTGAGCTGATCGACAAGCGTCTCGGCCAACATCTTAGACTTATCGTCCTGCGCCTCTGCAAGCTCAGCCTCGGCCGCTTTCAACTCATCGGAGATACGCCCTGAGTCGAAATCATCAACGTCGACGGCTGTTTGCGCCAGGACCGTAAGCCTTTCAGGGTCGGCTTCGGCAACACCCTTCTTCACGAATACACGCCTCTTGGCATCTGTCATCGTAATCTCGAGGATGCCAGGCCGCAGCGTAGAAATGACCGGCGCGTGGCCAGCCAGCATGGCAAAATCGCCCTCCACGCCAGGTATCACCACTTGCTCGGCCTCACCGGCGAGAAGCAAACGCTCTGGCGTCACCAGCTCGAATTGGAACGTGCCTGCCATTGTTTCTTATGCCCCGTTGTCGGCCCCATTGTTCTCGCCGGTCTTGGCACGAACCTCTTCGACCGTCTGCAACTCTTTCCCACAGAATGGGCAGTAGAACACCGGATGGTCCACCAAGCCCGGCTCTTCATCCTCGAGTTCGATCTGACCGACCGACATGTAGAGGACACCGTCTGTGCCGACCGTAATGAGCGGATCGAATTCCTCGCCACTCATCGCCTCTTCCAAATCTTCGCAACACGTGCCGAAGCCATCAGTATCGGAAGTCTCCTGAGTCGTGTCTTCGTTCCCAGCCATCTAGGTATCCTTTCGCGGCCGCCGCTGAGCCCGCTACCTAGGCCACCTAAGCCGCTTCCGCAAGCTGCTCGGCTTTCGCGACAGCTTCTTCGATCGTGCCGACCATGTAGAAGGCCTGCTCCGGCAAGTGATCAAACTCACCATCACACAAACCTTGGAAGCCCTTGATGGTATCGGCAAGTCCAACAAGTTTGCCAGGCGAGCCGGTGAATACCTCCGCCACGTGGAACGGCTGCGAGAGGAAGCGCTCGATCTTTCGGGCACGCGCCACTGTCAGCTTGTCGTCCTCGGAAAGCTCGTCCATGCCGAGAATGGCGATGATGTCTTGTAGCGCCTTGTATCTTTGCAGGATCTGCTGGACCCGACGCGCAACCGCGTAGTGCTCCTCGCCGACGATGCGCGGATCGAGCATGCGCGAGGTAGAGTCGAGCGGGTCAACAGCAGGATAGATGCCCTTTTCGGCGATTCCGCGAGAAAGCACCGTTGTCGCGTCGAGATGCGCGAATGAGGTGGCAGGCGCGGGATCGGTCAAGTCGTCGGCCGGCACGTAGATCGCTTGCACTGAAGTGATCGAGCCCTTCTGCGTCGTGGTGATGCGCTCCTGAAGAGTGCCCATGTCGGTCGCTAGCGTCGGCTGATAGCCAACGGCTGAAGGGATACGGCCCAGCAGCGCCGAAACCTCAGAGCCCGCCTGAGTGAAACGGAAAATGTTGTCGACGAAGAACAACACGTCCTGACCCTGGTCGCGGAAGTACTCAGCAACCGTTAGGCCGCTCAAGCCCACGCGCGCGCGCGCGCCTGGCGGCTCGTTCATCTGCCCGTAGACAAGGGCGCATTTCGAACCGACTGCACTACCGTTGTTCTCTCTGGGGTCGACGTTGACGTTCGACTCGATCATCTCATGATAGAGGTCGTTGCCCTCACGCGTGCGCTCGCCAACACCGGCAAACACCGAATAACCGCCGTGGGCCTTGGCGACGTTGTTGATCAGCTCCATGATCAGCACCGTCTTGCCGACGCCCGCGCCGCCGAAGAGCCCAATTTTGCCGCCCTTGGCGTAGGGTGCCAGCAGGTCGACCACCTTGATGCCAGTAACGAGGATCTCCGACTCCGTTGCCTGATCCTGGAAGCTTGGTGCGGGCTGGTGGATGGAACGTCGCGTATCTGCCTCAATGGAACCGGCCTCATCCACCGGCTCACCAATCACGTTCATGATGCGCCCGAGCGTGCCGTCGCCGACAGGCACCGAAATCGGCGCTCCGGTGTCGGTCACATCCTGGCCTCGCACGAGGCCTTCGGTGGAGTCCATGGCGATGGTGCGCACGGTGTTTTCACCAAGGTGCTGTGCCACCTCGAGCACAAGGCGCACGCCGTGGTTTTCGGTCTCGAGGGCGCTCAAGATCTCAGGCAAAAGTTCGTCGAACTGCACGTCGACGACGGCGCCCGTGACCTGGCGAATGCGACCAACTGTTTTTGCCATTTTGCGTTCCTTGTATCCTTAAGTCGTGGTGCTCAAAGCGCCTCGGCGCCCGAAATGATTTCAATGAGCTCTTTGGTGATGTTGGCCTGACGTTGGCGGTTGTACTGAAGCGTCAGCTTATCGATCATCTCGCCAGCATTGCGCGTCGCAGCGTCCATCGCGCTCATCTGCGCGCCATAGAACGAGGCTAGGTTTTCCAGAAGCCCGCGAAAGATCTGCGTGGAGACGTTGAGATTGATAAGATAGCCGAGCACCTCTTCGTCGCTCGGCTCGTACTCGTGAACGGCCTCTGCGCCAGCCAATTTATCAGCGCCGGTGTCCTCCGGAACCTTTGCCGGTATAAGCTGCAGCGCCGTTGGTATCTGCGATATGACCGACTTGAACTCTGCAAAGTAGATAGTTGCCACGTCGAATTCGCCTGCCTCGAACAGGGCGAATACCTTACTGGCGATATCATCGGCGTGAGTGAATGTCAGTTGGCGCACGCCGCGTAAGTCGAGGCGATCCAGGTAGCGGTCCTCAAATTCCCTGCGCAAGGCCTCTGCGCCCTTGCGACCGACCATAAGGAATTTGACCGTCTTGCCTTCCGATAGCAGCCGCTGCGCATCATTGCGGGCAAGCTTTGCAATGTTTGCGTTGAATCCACCGGCAAGCCCACGCTCGCCGGTCATGACAACGAGCAAGTGGACATCGTCCTTTCCAGTACCAACGAGTAGCGGAGAGACGCCGCGCTTATCGGGGATGCGGCGGCCCAAGCTCGCCATCAAATGATCCATGCGCTCAGCATAGGGACGCGCGGCGGTCGCGGCCTCCTGAGCGCGGCGTAGCTTCGCCGCTGCCACCATCTGCATCGCTTTGGTGATCTTGCGCGTCGCCTTGACCGACGAGATGCGATTTCTAAGGTCTTTTAAGTTCGGCATGGGGCCGCCGTTTCCTAAGTTCTTATCGTTGCGTGCCTTACGCCGTGAAGCCCTTAGCGAATTTGTCGAGGAAGGCCACGAGTTTCTTTTCCGTTTCCTCCGACAATACCTTTTCGGTGCGGATGGCTTCGAGAATGTCCTGGCCCTGGTCGCGCAGCATGCGCAAGAGATCTTCTTCGAACTTGTTCACCGACGTCACCTCGATCGGATCGAGGTAGCCGCGCGTGCCCGAAAAGATCACGCAGACCTGTTCCTCCATCTTCAGCGGTGAGAACTGCGGTTGCTTCAAGAGTTCGGTGAGGCGCGCACCGCGTGCAAGCATCTTTTGGGTGGCGGCATCAAGATCAGATCCGAACTGCGCAAACGCCGCCATCTCGCGGTACTGCGCCAGTTCGCCTTTAATCTTGCCGGCCACCTGCTTCATCGCCTTGGTTTGTGCGGAAGAGCCGACCCGCGACACTGAGAGGCCGACGTTCACAGCCGGGCGAATACCCTGATAGAAAAGGTCAGTTTCCAGGAAGATCTGCCCGTCGGTGATCGAGATGACATTCGTGGGAATGTAGGCGGAAACGTCGTTCGCCTGCGTCTCGATAACGGGCAATGCAGTAAGTGAACCAGAGCCGTTGTCGTCGTTTAGCTTGGCAGCGCGCTCAAGCAGGCGCGAATGGAGATAGAACACGTCGCCTGGGTAGGCTTCGCGGCCCGGTGGGCGGCGTAAAAGCAACGACATCTGGCGGTAAGCAACGGCTTGTTTCGAAAGGTCGTCGTAGGCGATGACGGCATGCATGCCATTGTCGCGGAAGTATTCACCCATGGTGCAGCCGGTAAACGGAGCCAGGTACTGCAGCGGCGCTGGCTCAGAGGCCGTGGCCGCAACAACGATCGAATACTCGAGCGCACCGTGCTCTTCGAGAACCTTCACAAATTGAGCAACCGTGGAGCGCTTCTGACCGACAGCAACGTAGACGCAGTAGAGCTTGGCCTTCTCGTCGCCGCTGGCGTTGATGGACTTCTGGTTTAGGATCGTGTCAAGGATAATCGCGGTCTTACCGGTCTGGCGGTCGCCGATGATGAGCTCTCGCTGACCGCGGCCGATGGGGATCAGTGAGTCAACGGCCTTCAGTCCCGAGGCCATCGGTTCGTGCACCGACTTACGCGGCAGGATGCCCGGGGCCTTGACGTCGACACGCTTGCGCTCCTCAGCCTCGATGGGGCCTTTGCCATCGATCGGATTGCCAAGCGCATCTACGACGCGGCCGAGAAGCGCCCTGCCGACCGGCACTTCGACGATCGCGCCCGTGCGTTTGACCGTGTCGCCTTCTTTGATGGTCCGGTCATCGCCAAAAATCACGACGCCGACGTTGTCCGCCTCCAGGTTCAACGCCATGCCGCGAATGCCGCCTGGAAACTCAACCATTTCGCCGGCTTGAACGTTGTCGAGGCCGTAGACACGCGCGATACCATCACCGACCGACAGCACCTGGCCAATTTCGGAGACCTCAGCCTCTTTGCCGAAGTTCTTGATCTGATCCTTCAGGATGGAGGAGATCTCTGCGGCCCGAATTTCCATTACTTGCCTCTTCCCTATCAGCGCTACCTTGGATAGCGCGGTGGCGACGCGTCGCCATGCCTTCATCGAAACGGCGGCGGGCTCGATCCGCGGCCGTCACTGGTTAACTAACCGGTGCCCTTAAGGACGACCTTCAAGTTCGTGAGCTTCGTGCGCAATGACGAGTCGATCATGCGGCTACCGATCTTGACCACAAGCCCCCCCAGGAGTGAGGGATCAACTTTAGTGTCGAGTCGCACGTCCTTGCCGAACGAAGCTTTGAGCTGGTCCTTGAGCGCAGCAAGCTGACTGTCGCTGAGTGCGGCCGCAGACTTCACCTCGGCAACGACTTCTCCACGATGGCGGGCGAGCAAGGAACGATATGATTTGACCATGTCTCCGGCGGCGAAGAGGCGCCGATTGCGAGCGACCACTCTGAGAAAATTGCCGGTCGTGGCGCCGACCGCTGCCCAATCCATCACCGCACCCAGAGCGCGCTCTTGCTCCTCGGCTGAGAATGCAGGGCTCTTGACCAGCCGGTCCAAGTCCTCGCTGCCATCGAGCAGCGCTTGAAACTTGCCGAGATCCTGATCCACCTGGTCAAGCTCATTGCGCTCTCGCGCCAGCTCGAAAAGGGCGGAGGCATACCGCCCCGCAACTCCGACCGTCACTGCATTGTCTGTCGCCACTTCAAACGCTCTCGTCGGCAATCAATGTGCGCGTTTCGGGCGATTGGGCAGCGCCCGGCGCCCGAAGGCCACGCCCGCTTTGAAGGAAATAGGTGGGGCAAGGGATGCCGTCAGCGTGCAAAGCCTGGCGCCCCTTTTTGAAGTCCGCGGGTTCTCTATCATGGGCCGCGCGGAGCTTCAACGGGGGGTGTGCGGCCGGAATGACGCATTTTCGCAGCCAAGGCCGACTGGCGAATTTCCCCAACCGCGAACATGAACAGATACTGCAAGCCCCTTTCAGAATGGGTTCAGCCGCGTGGGTGTTTACTGACCCTCATCGGCGAAACACTCACAGGGTAAGGGGACTTCAGACAAATGACCATATCACGCTCACTCACCTCAATGACTGTCGCCGTGGCGCTTGCCGCCACTGCCATAGGGCCCATGGCGACTGCCGCTAGTGCTGATGGCTGGCGCGCTGGTCACCGAAACCATCATGTCGCGCGCCACGCTCCCCAGCGTCATTGGCGGGGCGGCCACAACCATCGCCGCTACGTCTATGGTCATCGCAGGCGCGATAAGGCGGGCAAATATATCGCAATCGGCGTCGGCGCCTTCATGCTGGGCATTATCGCTGCGCAAGATCATCGCCCCTATTACGACTGAGCGTTCACCCTCGTGCGCCAGTCGCGGGTCGGACCTTTCCCCCCAAGGGTCCGGCCCATCTTCTTTTTTGAATGGCAAACCACCCATAACCTACAGAAAGCTGTAAGGGTCGATATCGATGGTGAGCCGCAAATCTCCTTTGAGAGGCGGCAAACGATCGAGCCAGGCGCGCAAGTAGGCCTGAATATCGATTTCGCGTGGGGCTTTGATAAGGATCCGCCAGCGATGGCGGCCACGAATAACAGCGAGCGGCGCTTCGGCCGGCCCTAATACGTCGATTCGCTCAGCCGGCGGAGCGCGACGGGCAATGTCGCGTGCCACGTGCTGAGCGGTCTCCTTGTTTCTCGCCGAGACGATCAGCGCCGCAAGCCGGCCGAATGGAGGGAGCATACCGGAGCGGCGCACGGTGATCTCGCGCTCCAAGAACGCCTCTCGGTCGCCTGAGATGATGGCTTCCATCACCGGGTGCTCGGGCATGTGCGTCTGCAGGAAACCGCGGCCTTCAGCGAGTGCGCGCCCAGCGCGGCCCGTCACTTGATGCAGCAGCTGGAAGGTGCGTTCGCCGGCCCGGGGATCGGCGCCCTGGGAAAGCCCAAGATCGCCATCGACAATACCGACGGTGGCCAAATGCGGGAAATGGTGACCCTTGGCCACCATCTGGGTGCCTATGATGATGTCGATTTCGCCCGCCTCGATCTCACGAATGATCTGGCGCATTTCGGTAATGCCCGGGATGAGGTCGGAGGAGAGCAGCGCCAGCTTGGCCTCAGGGAAGCGCTGCGTGACTTCTTCGGCAACACGCTCAACGCCTGGGCCACAAGCCACCAGTGAGCCTGCCTCGGCGCACTTGGGGCACTTTTCCGGCAGCGGGATGGAAAACCCGCAGTGATGGCAGTGGAGACGGCCGCGAAAGCGGTGTTCGACCAGCCAAGCGGTGCACTGGGGGCATTCCATGCGGTATCCGCACGAGCGGCACAAAGTGAGCGGCGCATATCCACGCCGGTTCAAGAACAGCAGCGTCTGCTGTCCATCCGCGAGCGTTTTGGCTACGGCCTCAACCAAGATCGGTGAGAGCCAGCTGCCCTTGTCCGGGGGGCTCTTGCGCAAATCGATGGCTTTGACCTCAGGCAGCGCTGCGCCGGAGTAACGGCCTGGCAGAACCACGTGTCGGTAGCGCTCGCTACGTGCGTTCACGTGACTTTCGATAGACGGGGTGGCTGATGCGAGAATGACGGGAAAGGCGCCGAGACTGCCACGCACGACAGCCATATCGCGCGCCTGGTAACGCACGCGATCATCCTGCTTAAAGCCTGGGTCATGCTCCTCATCGACGATAATGAGGCCCAGTTCTCCAAAGGGCAGGAATAGCGCAGAACGGGCGCCGACGACGACGCGTGCTTCTCCGGTGGCGACTGCGCGCCAGACACGCCCGCGTTCCGGCCCCGACAAGGCCGAATGCCATTCGACAGGCAGACAGCCAAACCGCTCCTCGAACCGACGCATGAACTGGTCGGTGAGCGCGATTTCCGGCAACATGATTACCGCCTGTAGCCCCCGCTCCAAGGTTCGCGCGACGGCTTCGAAATAGACCTCCGTCTTGCCCGAGCCGGTGACGCCATCGAGGAGCGCGACCGAGAAGTTGGCACCGTCGACCGTCGAAATGAGGGTGTGAACCGCGCGTGCCTGTTCCGGTGTGAATTCGGTCACTTGGTGGGCGGGATCGGGGCGCGGCGGCTTCTTCTCGGGGATCGCCACCTCGACGAGGTTGCCGGTTGCCACAAGACCGTCGATAACGCCGGTCGAGCACGCGGCTTCCGCGGCGAGCACGGACTTGGCACGAATTGCGCGATCGGCGGCGATCTCCAATGCGCGCTTTCGCGGTGGTGTCATGCGCGGTGGCTCAGACGCATCATCGACAAGGGTGACGCCGTAGCGAGGTTTTGTGGGCTCGAAGGCAGTTCGTGCGCTCATCATCATGCGCACCACCATGCCGAGTGGGCTCAGCGTGTAACGCGCAATCCACTCGGCAAACCGCAGCGAGATGAGAGGGAGCGTTGGAACGTCGAGCCGGCTCGCTACCATTTTGAGCTTGCTGGGGTCGATATCTTTTCCCGGCTCGCCCACTGGCGTGTCCCACACCACTCCTATGCGGCTTTGCGGGCCGAACGGGACGAGCACGAAGCAGCCTGGCTCCAGATCCACGTCGTCGGGCACCAGGTAGTCGTAGCTCTGGTCGAGTGCGACAGCGAGCACCACGGGTATCCGCGTCGGTCCCGAGCGCTCATCAGTCTCCAGTTGCTCAAGCAGATTGTCCAAAGGGGCCACCGTCTGGATGGGGGCGAAACCAGCGAATCGATTGCAAAACCATACGCACCGGCTGGGGCAAGCCCAGGGCATCGTCCCCAATTTGCCGCCGCGGCCTTTCCTTCGCGAACTCTAGAGTCGATATTCCCTGCCGATACTATGGATTAACCGGGATCGTACGGCTGGACATTATTGTGCCGGCACTGGCGAACCCCAGGGAAACCTCGCCCCATGGAATACAAGGACTACTACAAGAACCTCGGCGTTGAACGAAACGCTACACAGGACGAGATCAAGCGCGCGTACCGAAAGCTTGCCCGCACCTACCATCCCGACGTCAACAAAGAGGCGGGTGCGGAGGCCAAATTCAAAGAGGCGGGCGAGGCCTATGAGGTTCTCAAAGACCCCGAGAAGCGCACAGCCTACGACCAGCTTGGCGCCAACTGGCAGCAGGGCCAAGACTTCCGCGCGCCGCCCAACTGGGACGCTGGGTTCGAGTTCAGCGGCGGCGGCTACACCGAGGGCGACGCCTCCCAATTCAGCGATTTCTTCGATTCTCTATTTGGCGGTGCGCGCATGCGCGGCGGCGGCGGACCTTTTGGGGAACGCGCGCAATTCCATGCGCAGGGCCAAGATCACCATGCCAAGATCGAGATCGATCTTCGCGACACCTTCACCGGCGCCAAGCGGGCAATCAGCCTGCGCACGCCAGAGGTTGACGCCGGGGGCCACGTGGGCCTCAAGGAACGGACCCTCAATGTCAGCATTCCCAAGGGGGTACGTGA
>CAZURR010000023.1:0-5337 GCA_964622715.1 uncultured Hyphomicrobium sp.
CTCATCGGGCTGGCCACATTGAAACTGCGCTGATCTGCGACCGGCCTTGAGCGAATTGCGTTAGATTCTGTGGATGATTCGCATCACAACCTTGGCGGGTAAGTCCGTCGCAGTCTTCGGCCTCGGCACTTCCGGTGTCGCCGCCGCGCAATCCCTTATTGAGGGCGGTGCATTGGTTTCGGCTTGGGACGACAGCGAGGCAAGTCGCACGGCGGCGGCCGCGGCAGACATTCCCATTGTGGATCTCCAAAACGCGAATTGGGCCACCTTCACCGCGCTAGTACTAGCGCCCGGCGTGCCGTTGACCCATCCCGAGCCGCATTGGACGGTGAGAGCGGCGAAGCTCGCTGGGGTCGAGGTGATCGGCGATCTGGAGCTTTTTGCCCGCGAGCGGCGCATTCAACCTTTCGATGTGCCCTTTATCGCCATCACGGGCACCAACGGTAAATCGACGACGACGGCGCTTGTTGCGCACATTGCGCGCGCGGCTGGCCGAGACGTCGAGGTGGGCGGTAATATAGGCACGGCCATGCTGTCGCTTCGGCCATTCGCACCGGGGCGCGACTATGTCGTGGAATGCTCATCCTATCAGATTGATCTGGCGCCAAGCCTCGATGCCACGGTTGGCGTGCTGTTGAACATTACGCCCGATCATCTCGACCGGCACGGGACGATTGACAACTACGCGGCGGTGAAGGCGCGATTGCCGCGAGGTGCGAAGAAAGCAGTCATTAGCGTAGATGATCGTTACTGCCGCGCGATCGCCGACGATTTACGTTCGGGCAATCGCGGTGGCGGTCCGGAAACGATCTTGAGGATTTCCGCGCAGCCGGGCATCGAATGCGAAGTCGGCATTGACGGTACGCACGTTGTATTCAAAGAAAACGGTAGGAATATAGAGATCGCGGACCTCTTCGGCATTGGCTCTCTTCGCGGTGTGCACAACGCGGAGAATGCCTGCGCCGCCGCCGCCGCACTTATGTTGCCTCCCAACCCGTTGGAGAAAGAACAGATCGCGGCGCATATGAAGAGTTTCCCAGGTCTCGCGCACCGCATGGAAGAACTCGGGACAGTAGGCCGCACGCTCTTTATCAACGATTCAAAGGCGACAAATGCGGATTCAGCAGAGAAGGCACTGCTGTCGTTTTCCGGCGATATCTATTTGATCCTTGGCGGCCAGGCCAAGGACGGCGGTATCGCGGGACTTGAGGCGTACTTTCCACGCATTGCGAAGGCCTATCTGATAGGCGAAGCGACGGATGAATTTGCTGCCACGCTTGATGGAAAAGTGCCGTTCGAGCGCTGCGCCTTGCTTGACATCGCTGTTGCGGCCGCCGCGCGTGACGCTGCCGCGAGTGCCGCGCGGGCACCAGTCGTGCTCCTTTCACCTGCCTGCGCCTCATTCGATCAATACCGTAACTTTGAGTTACGCGGCGATGCCTTCCGTGACCTCGTTGCCGCGTTGCCGGGCTTTGCACTTAAGACGAGGGCGGTATGAGGGTTTCGCGCGCCGATAGAAGCCGGGTTGCCGACTGGTGGTTCACCGTCGACCATGCGCTGTTAGGTGCAATCTTGGCGATCGTCGGCGCGGGATTGGTATTTTCACTCGCTGCAAGCCCCGCGATTGCCATCAAGAAGGGCCTGCCGACATTCTACTTTGTCGAGCGGCATGTGATTTTCTCCGCTGCTGGAGTTGTGATGATGCTGGCAGTGTCGCTGTGCTCGCCGCTCTCCGTGCGCCGCTTTGCTCTGGCCCTGTTCGTTTCCGCAATAGTTGGCATGATCGCGGTACATTTTTTCAGCCCCGAGATCCAAGGGGCGCGGCGCTGGTTATCATTCTTCGGACACTCGCTGCAGCCGTCGGAATTCGCCAAGCCCGCGTTCGTCATCCTGTCGGCCTGGCTCCTTGCCGAAAGTCACAAGCGCAAGGACATGCCGACCATTTTTATCGCCATCTTTCTCGTGGTGATGTTGGCCGGTCTTTTGTTGGCTGAGCCTGATGTCGGTCAGATGCTGCTCATCATTGCGGTGTGGGGCTCTCTCTACTTTCTATCCGGGCAGCCGCTGCTCGGCGCTGTGATCGTCGGCATCTGCGGCGCACTTGGGTCGGCCTTTGCATATACGACATTCGATCATGTGCGCTTGCGCTTTGACCGGTTTATTTCGCCGACACCCGGCGAAAATTCGCAGGTTGATCGCGCGATCCAGTCGTTCTCCGAAGGTGGGTTCTTGGGCCGGGGGGCAGGCGAAGGGACGATCAAGACGGTGCTGCCCGACGCGCACACCGACTTCATTTTCGCGGTGGTAGCCGAGGAATATGGCGTTGTCGCTTGTCTTGTTTTGCTTGGCCTGTTTGCTTTCGTCGTTATGCGTGCCCTCAGGGCCGCGGCGCGGGAGCCCGATCGCGCAACGCGGCTATCAATTCAGGGACTCGCTCTGCTGTTTGGGCTTCAGGCCTTGATCAATATGGGTGTGAACGTCGGACTTCTGCCGGCCAAAGGCATTACGCTACCCTTCATTTCGGCGGGCGGCTCCTCGATGATTGCGGTCTCGATCACGCTTGGCATGCTGCTCGCATTAACGCGGCATCGCCCCGACCCTGCGCGCCTCAAGAAGCCACGATTGGGACCTACGGTGTCCGATCTACAGCACATGGGTCCAATACGAAAGTGACTAACGTGGAGACATCGGTCTTGCTCGCGGCGGGCGGCACGGGCGGGCACCTGTTTCCCGCGCAGGCGCTTGCCGAGGAGCTGGTACGCCGTGGCCGAACTCTGGATCTCGTTACTGACATGCGTGGAGACCGGTATGGAACCGGCTTTCCGGCACGAAATGTATATCAAGTGCCGTCCGCGACGCTTGCTGACCGGTCACCGCTGAATACGGCGTACGCGGCGTGGATGCTCGGGCGCGGGTTTGTGGCGGCTAACAGCCTTCTTGGCAAGATCAGACCCAACGCCGTGATCGGCTTTGGTGGCTATCCGACGTTTATGCCGCTTTTGGCTGCGAGCTTGCGTGGAATTCCAACCGCTTTGCATGAGCAGAATGCCGTTTTGGGGCGCGCCAATCGCATGCTGGCTAAGCGCGTTACAGGCATTGCCACATCGTTTGAGTCGACGAAATATTTGGGCGACGAACTAGCTGCGAAGGTGCGCTTGACCGGAAACCCAGTTCGCTCAGCCGTAATTGATTTTGCAACCCGGCCCTATTGGGCGTCCCGCAGGGACGGTGAAATCGAGTTGCTGGTTTTCGGTGGCAGCCAAGGAGCGCGCTTCTTTTCCGAGACAGTTCCGACTGCACTGGCACTGCTTCCCGCGGATCTGCGTCGCCGCCTTCGTGTTGTGCAGCAAGCGCGTGAGGAAGACGTGGACCGTGTCGTTGGCGCCTACAACGCAACTGGCATTTCCGCCGATGTTTCCCCATTCTTTCGCGATATGCCCCGGCAGATTGCCAGCGCCCACCTCGTCATTGCGCGCTCCGGGGCTTCGACGATAGCTGAGCTAACGGTCATCGGACGCCCGTCGATCCTGGTTCCGTTGCCCCACGCGCTGGACAATGATCAGCTGCAGAATGCCACGAGGCTTGCAGAATCGGGCGCGGCTTGGTGTATCGAACAGAAAGATCTTTCGCCGGAGCGTCTCGGGCGTGAATTAGAGGCTCTGCTCGCGGATTCAGGTAAACTTGCCGCAGCGGCCACAGTTGCAAAGAGTCTGGGAAGGCCCGATGCGGTGGTGCGGCTGGCCGACCTTGTGGAAGAGCTGATAGTGAGGTGGCGCAATAGCTGAATGCAGCTGCCGCCATGAGCGAGCCACGAAGCTGTTGGCTTTAGTCTGCAGCAAAAGAGGAGCAGGGGAACAACGGCCATGCAGATGCCCCGCGAGATCGGGACTTTCCATATCATCGGCATTGGCGGCATCGGGATGAGCGCCATTGCCGAGATCCTGCTGGAGAAGGGCTATTCGGTCCAGGGCAGTGATCGAAAGGATAGCGCCAACGTGCGCCGCCTGCGCGCCAACGGCGTCCGCGTCTTCATTGGGCACGATCTGGTCAATCTCGTCGGCGCGCGCTTAGTCGTGATCTCGAGCGCGATCAAGAGCGACAATCCGGAGCTGGAAGCAGCGCGAGCGAAGGGTCTGCCCGTCATCCGTCGCGCCGAGATGCTGGCCGAGTTGATGCGGCTCTATTCCACAGTCTCAGTCACCGGCACGCACGGCAAGACGACGACGACATCACTCATCGCCCACATCTTTGCAGAAAGCGGGGCCGATCCCACGGTCATCTCCGGCGGCATAATCAACGATTGGGGCTCGAATGCGCGCCTCGGCAACGGCCCCTGGATGATCGTGGAGGCGGACGAGTCTGACGGGACGTTCGTACGGCTACCGACCCAGATCGGTATCGTGACCAACATCGATCCCGAGCACCTCGATCACTTCAAGACGATCGAAAATATGCACCGGGAGTTCGAGACGTTCCTGTGCAACATACCATTCTATGGGCTTGCTCTGGCGTGCATCGATCATCCAGTGGTGCGCGACATGGTGGAACGGTTGAAGCTGCGCCGCGACGGGCGGCGGCTCCTCACGTATGGCACATCGCAGGGTGCCGACCTTATGCTCCAAGGGTTGCGGTATGAGGGACGTCGCATCTTGATCGACGCCGTGCTTGGCCAGCGCGTGCGCGGTGGTGAGCGGACGATCCGCGGCTGGACGATCCCGCTCCCCGGAGAGCACAATGCGCTCAATGTGCTCGCTGCGATCGCGGCTGCGAGTGAGGCCGGCATTTCCGATGAGGCGATCCACAGAAGCCTCGCTAACTTCACAGGCGTTAAGCGGCGTTACGAGCTGGCCGGCACCTGGAACGGTGCGGCAATCTACGACGACTATGCCCATCACCCGGCGGAAATTAGCGCCGTTCTGGGCGCTGCGCGGAGCAGCGCTCGCGGCCGCCTGATCGCTGTCTTCGAGCCGCACCGCTATACACGTGTGCGCGATCTCTTTGGCGATTTCTGCGCGAGCTTCGGAGTTGCGGACAGCGTCATTGTCGCGCCGCTCTATACGGCCGGCGAGCAGCCGATCGATGGCATCGATCAGCACACGTTGGCCGAGGGCATTCGAAGAACCGGGCATCCAGCGGTTATCGCGATCGACAGTCCGCGAGATCTCGTGCCGCTATTGCGCCGCAGCGTACGTCCCGGCGATTGTGTTGTTTGTCTTGGCGCTGGGGTATCGACAGAATGGGCGCATGGGCTGCCCGAATGGCTCGGAGCAGAAGAGCCGCGTCGTGCCGGAGGCGCGCTATGAGAAGGTGTGCCGGAGGCGCGCTATGAGAAGGTGT
>CAZURR010000023.1:5437-29150 GCA_964622715.1 uncultured Hyphomicrobium sp.
CGTGCCGGAGGCGCGCTATGAGAAGGTGTGCCGGAGGCGCGCTATGAGAAGGTGTGCCGGAGGCGCTCCGTGACTTTTCCCGACATCACTGCGGACCTAAAAGAGAAGCTGCCCAATCTTAAGGGCCGGCTCGCCGCCAATGCACTGCTGTCCGACATCACGTGGTTTCGCGTTGGCGGCCCGGCACAAGTGCTGTTCTCGCCGGCGGACGAAGCCGATCTTGCCTACCTACTCAAGGGAGCCCCACGCGACGTGCCCGTGACAGTCGTGGGCCTCGGCTCCAATCTTCTGGTGCGCGATGGTGGCCTGCCTGGCATCGTTATTCGTTTGGGACGTGGCTTTGCCGGTGCGAGTGCCGAGCCGGGCAGCCGGGTCCGCGCTGGCACTGCAATGCCAGACGTTAAAGTTGCGCGCGCGGCCGCCGAGGCCGGAATTGCGGGCCTTGCGTTCTACAGGGGCATTCCTGGCTCAATCGGCGGGGCGTTGCGCATGAACGCTGGTGCTCACGGGACTGAGACCAAGGATGTTCTCATCGAAGCGCGTGCCGTTGATCGCCAGGGCAACATTCACACACTCTCGCTTGCTGACATGGGCTTTAGCTATCGCCATTCGAGCGTGCCCCAAGACTTCATCCTGACGCAGGCGCTTTTCCAAGGAACGCCAGGCGATCCGGAAAAAATATTGCGCGAGATGGAGGATGTCGCTGACTACCGCGAGAAAAATCAGCCCATTCGCGAGCGCACTGGCGGCTCGACTTTCAAGAATCCACCCGACGCTAGCGCTTGGAAGCTCGTCGAAGATGCCGGATGCCGTGGCCTACGCGTGGGCGGCGCCAAGGTATCGGACATGCACTGCAACTTTCTCATCAATGAAGGTGGCGCCACCGCCGAGGACATCGAGCAGCTGGGGGAAACCGTGCGTGCGCGTGTCAAGTCGAAGTCGGGTATTACTTTGCAGTGGGAGATCGTTCGCATCGGGCTACCCAAGCCCGGGCGCCCAACGGGCGAAGCGCTGGCAGAGGTCGCGTTCTCATGATCGGGGAAGCGCCGCCGCGCACCCGCGACCATGTCGCTGTGCTCATGGGCGGCTGGTCCGCGGAGCGCGAGATCAGCCTCAGTTCCGGAAAAGCTGTCGCAGCCGCGTTGCAGGGCGAGGGCTATCGCGTCTCAACGATCGATGTGGATCGCGACGTTGCTGCAAGGCTTGCGCGGGCGAAGCCAGACGTTTGCTTTAATGCATTGCATGGCCGTTTTGGCGAGGACGGCTGCATCCAAGGCGTTCTGGAATGCCTCGCCATTCCCTATACGCACTCCGGCGTGCTCGCCTCCTCCCTTGCCATGCACAAGGAGCGGGCGAAGGATGTCATGCGCCCGGCAGGTGTGCCGGTGGCGGACGCCGCGGTCGTGACACGCAAAGAGGCGTTGAGGCGCCATGCCATAGCGCCACCCTATGTCGTCAAGCCTCTCGCGGAAGGCTCCAGCGTCGGTGTCGTCATCGTCGGCGAGGGCGCCAATGGGCCGCCCAAACTGGTTGCGGAGGGCGGCGGTCTTGAGGAGTTGGTAATGGTCGAGCGCTACATTCCAGGGCGCGAACTCACCTGTGCAGTGATCGGCGACTTTGTCACCGAGGTGATTGAAATCGTGCCCCTCAAGGGGCTCGCCTTCTACGATTACGAGGCAAAATACTCACCCGGAGGATCGCAACACGTCCTGCCGGCGGTTCTTTCACCGGATGTTTACGAGTTGGTCAGGAAATACACGGTTAATGCTTATTCAGCGCTCGGTTGCCGAGGTGTGGCGCGGGCAGATTTTCGTTTCGACGAAGCCGCGGCGGGCGATCTCATTTGTCTGGAGATTAATACCCAGCCCGGCATGACTGAGACTTCGCTGGTGCCGGAGATGGCAGCATATGCGGGCTGGTCATTTGGCGAGCTCGCGCGTTGGATGGTTGAGGACGCGAGTTGCAACAGGTAGCGGTCGGTGCTGATTATCAAGAGCGGGCGCAAGCCACGCTGCAACCTAGACTAACCTTAAACAACAACCTCCCTCCAATCTCCTCCAAAAGCTTTGCAACTGGCGGCGCCAGGATGCGGCGTCCAATATCGCGCCGCCGGCGCTCCTTTGGACGCAAGCTAGGCTTCATCGTCTTCGCAGGGCTATCGGGCGCATTTGCGTTCAGCGTTTTGACCGACGGCGGCAAGCACATTAGTCGGGTCGCGCCGTTTCTCCCAGAGACCGACGAAGTTCTCTATTGGACGGGGCTGCGGATTGATCAGGTGGCGGTGAGCGGACAGCGCTTCACGCCGGATGTCGATATTTTCGACGCGCTCGATTTGTCCAACGTCCGCTCGCTGCTGAGCTTCGACAGCCGTGCCGGCCGCGAAAGGATCGAGCGGTTACCATGGATCGCAACAGCTACGATCAGCCGTATTTTTCCAGGATCCCTTGAGGTTCATGTGACGGAACGCAAGCCCGCTGCGCTGTGGCTTCGCGACAAGCGAGAATATCTCATAGACGCAACGGGGCGTGTGCTCAGCGCAGTGAGGCCCGGCACACACCGCGGGCTGCCGCGGGTGGCAGGAGAAGGTGCGGCGAGCGAAGCCAAAGCGTTGTTTGATCTCGTGGCGCGCTACCCCACCGTTGCGCAACGCTTTGTTATGGCAGAGCGCGTCGGTGACCGCCGTTGGACGTTGCTTTTGAAAAACGGCGTGACAGTTCACCTTGGGGCGGATCGGGAGGCGGTCGCGTTTGAGGCGCTGTCATCGGTTGCAGATCTCGGCAAGCTGCTCTCCGCCCGCAATGTGATCGTCGACTTACGCAGTCGCAGGCGCATCACCGTGCGTCCCGACACGCATGGTCTAACTACAACAACCCCCACCCAATCGAGTTGAGGTCTTTGAAATGTTAAGCGGGAACAAGACAGAGCGAAGGGGGGGCGAAATTGTTGGTTTGCTTGACGTTGGCACCAACAAGATTGCGTGCCTTATCGCCGAGCTCGTGCCTGCGCCGCGGAATAGTCCCGGTGCCACTAAGCGAGCGCGTGTTCTGGGCATAGGCCATCAGCGTTCGCGGGGGTTGAAAACAGGTGTCATCTCCGATCTGGCCGAGGCAGAGACCGCCATCCGTGCAGCTATCGCGCAAGCCGAACGCAAGGCGCAAGTGACGCTGGAGGAGGTCTTTGTCTCCATCACTTGCGGCCGGCAGCAGTCCTTGAACTTTTCAGCTTCGGTCGACATTGATAGTGGCGTCGTGGATGAGCACGATATCGACCGCTTGATGGCGGGCGCGCGCTCCTGGGCCGAGCGCGACGAGCGCATGCTCGTCCACCTCAACCGCATAAGTTTTCGCTTGGACGGTGAAGCCGACGCAAGCGATCCTCGCGGGATGGCAGCGCGACGGATGACGTGCAACATGCACGCCGTGGCCGCCGACGAGGGCCCGATCCGCAATTTGTTGCACGTTGTTGAGCGTTGCTACCTCTCTGCGACAGCACTCGTGAGCGCGCCCTATGCGAGCGCGCTTGCAACCACCAGCGAGGAGGAACGCCACCTCGGTGTGACATGCATCGATATGGGCGGGGGCACCACCACGGTGGCAGTGTTTGCGCAAGGCCACTTCGTCCATGCTGCGACCGTGCCCATGGGCGGTCATCACGTCTCTTGTGACGTTGCGCACGCGTTGCAGACGCCACTTGCGGAAGCCGAGCGAATCAAGACGTTGTATGGCACAATGCTAGTTGCTCAGTCTGATGAGCACGAAGTGTTTTCGTATCCGCTCGCGGGCGAAGACGAGGGTGCCATGGGCCGGATGACGAAAGCAGACCTTGCTGGGCTTATCCGCCCGCGGGTTGCCAACATGCTGGCGCTGGCGCGGGAGCGTATTGATAAGAGTGGTGTATCGGCCTACGCCGGAGAGCGGGTTGTGCTGACAGGCGGTACAAGTGAGCTGGTCGGCATCGGTGAGTTTGCCGCCAACACTTTGGGGCAGCCGGTGCGTGTTGCAGGTCCGCAGCCTATCGCCGGTATGGGACAGAGCGTTAGCAGTCCAGCGTTTTCGACAGTAAGGGGTCTTCTTGCCGTCGCGGCAGCGGGTGGTGAGGAAGTCATGGTGTACAGAGATTGCGATGCGCTTGCGTCGGGCTACCTCGATCGAGTGGGCCAATGGCTCAAAAGTGGATTCTGAGCCCGGTTGTGGGGACGGAGCTGGGGGCGCTGGACGCTTTGAGGCCAGTGGGATGGCGACATCCTGAACGGTTTCACCGAGCGGCGCTGAAGAACGAGAGGGTGCAATGAGCATCAAGCTGCAGCTTCCTAAGCTTACTGACCTTAAGCCACGGATCACCGTCATTGGTGTTGGCGGAGCTGGATGCAATGCCGTCAACAATATGATTTCTGCAGGTCTCGGCGGAGTCGACTTCGTCGTTGCCAACACCGACTCGCAAGCGCTTGCCGCGTCGACCGCGGATCATCTTTTGCAGCTCGGCGCAAACCTCACGGAAGGTTTGGGCGCCGGCTCTAAGCCCGAGATTGGCGAAGCAGCCGCCGAAGAGGCAATCGACGATATTCGAACGCAGATCGCCGGTTCGCACATGGTTTTCATCGCCGCTGGCATGGGTGGCGGAACCGGAACTGGGGCCGCTGGCGTCATCGCACGCGCTTCCAAGGAACTCGGCATTCTGACTGTTGGAATTGTGACGAAGCCGTTTCACTTTGAGGGCGCGCGACGCATGCGCGTAGCCGAAGCAGGTGTCGAGGAAATCCGCAAGCACGTCGACACACTGATCGTTATTCCCAATCAGAACCTCTTCCGGATCGCCAACGAGAAGACGACGTTCGCCGACGCTTTCGTCCTCGCCGATCAGGTCCTTTATTCGGGCGTCGCCTGCATTGTTGACCTCATTATCAAGGAAGGCTTGATCAACCTCGACTTTGCCGATGTTCGCACCGTGATGAGCGGCATGGGCACGGCAGTAATGGGCACCGGTGAAGCCTCCGGCGAAGGTCGCGCTACACTTGCCGCGGAGGACGCCGTCGCCAACCCGCTTCTCGATGAAGTGACACTGCGCGGCGCCAAGGGGCTGCTACTATCGATCACCGGCGGCCGCGACTTGACACTCTATGAGGTGGACGAGGCGGCAAGCAGGGTACGCAAAGAAGTCGATTCAGAAGCGAATATCATCGTTGGCGCTACCTTCGACGACGAACTCGGCGACCGCGTGCGTGTTTCGATCGTCGCTTCGGGAATGCTGCGCTCAGGCGCAAGCTTCATTCCGGTGGCAAGTCCCTCAGAGACACACGTGCGCCCGCCGAGACTTCCGCAGGCTCATGAAGCCAACCAGATGCAAATGCAAGATGACGCCAAAAAGCAGGAAGAAGACGATCTTCATCGCCGTCTTTCGGAAGCTATTGGTTATGGGGACGAGGGCGGCGCCTATCAGCAATCGGACACGCATTTCGAACAGCAAGCACATGAAGTTGGCGGGAGCGAATCGCGTGAGACGTGGCGCACGGATGGCGATGTCGTCATCGAGGAAGGACTGTCGCATCTTTCGCAGCCCGCGCAACCGGCACATGCAACTGAACAGCGCGGCTCCTACGCAACCGGTGTGACCGCCGGCGATTTTAGTCCTGCGCCACCGACAGAGATTCGGCGCGGTACGCGCCGCATGCCCATGGTCGAGGACTTTCCGCCCGTCGCACAGCGTGAGTATCGCGCCAAGGTTGGGTATCCAACGCAGGGGTCCTCACCTCCAAATCCGCATGCCGTTGAGGAGCCGCCACGCCGCGGTTTGTTGCAGCGCATTCTAGGTCGCGGCAAGCGCGTGGACGATGCTGGAAGGGATGATCTCTACTCGCCCCGATTTACGGAGCCGCATGGTGGCGCTGAGCCGCCAGTGCAGGACCAGGGGTGGTCGAATACGGCCGAAAACCACGCTTCGAGATCGCGTAGGACGCATGAAGAGGAACAAGAATTCCGCGAAATTTTTAATCGTGGACGCAAGTAGAATCAACAATTGATTCTGCGCCGCAGCACGTGAGGTATTGCCCCTCGGTAACACGATGAAAGAAACAGTGATTTGGCTGAAATGCTAGGCTCAGGATATCTTTCCAATCGTTAACGACGTTGTTCGAACGGTTCCCGGGGTTCTGAGAGCGCAGACGCAAAAAGACGCTCCAGAAGGTTAGCACAAACCGCGTTGGGGACCTGAGCAGCGAACGGGGGTGGGGTAGCGCCAAGGCATTCTTGAGCGGCTATCGCCAATGGGCATCGAGGGACGCTGCATCATGTCGAATCGATTTATCGGCGCGCGTCAGACAACTATTGCGCGTGAGATCGAGTTGATGGGCACGGGGGTGCACAGCGGAGCGCCAGTCTCGGTCATATTGCACCCAGCAGCTGCCGACACTGGCCTCCGCTTTCTCGTCACCAAACGTGGCCGTGTCATCGCTGAGATCCCCGCCAACGTCTCTCACGTTAAAAATCTTACGTTATGTACCGTGCTCGGCGATGATGCCGGTGTAACCGTCGGCACGGTCGAGCATCTCCTCGCCGCTCTACGTGGCCTCTCTGTCGACAACTGCATCATCGAGATCGACAGCAAAGAAGTCCCAATCATGGATGGCAGCTCGGCTGCTTTCGTTGAAGCGATAGATGAGGCGGGTATCCGCGAGCAATCGGCACCGCGCCGTTACATCAAGGTTCTCAAACCGATACGCGTGGAGGAAGGCGAAAGCTGGGGTGAGCTGCTTCCCCATTCAGGTTTCCACCTCGACGTCGAAATTGATTTCACCTGTCCGATTATCGGCCGGCAGCGGCTCTCCCAAGAGATGAGCCCCGGCGTTTTCCGTAGCGAAATCTGCGAGGCTCGCACGTTCGGCTTCATGAGCGATGTGGAGCGGCTGTGGAAAGCCGGTCTGGCGCTCGGCGCCAATCTCAACAACACAATCGCCATCGGCGAGAACAAGGTCATGAACCGCGAAGGCCTGCGTCATCCGCAGGAGTTCGTGCGCCACAAGATGCTGGATGCGGTGGGTGACCTGGCGCTTGCCGGCTTGCCGATGCTGGCAGCCTATCGCTCGGTGCGGGGCGGTCATCGTCTCAATTCTATCGTCCTTCAGGCGCTGTTCGCTGATTCGCAGGCTTGGACGACGGTGCAGGCCCCGCGTGTACGCGACACCGTGCCGTTCGATGTCAGTTTCGCGGTCGCCGCAGGCGAATAACCTCGTTGCCATTGTAAGGAGTTTACGCAACTAGCTCTTGTGTGGGAGCTGGCACGAGCTGCCCGTGCTTTGGTTTTGCGGAAAGGGTGTGGCCTGAGGACCCGCAAAGAGGTCCAACAAGAACCACATTCATTGCCCAAAACCAGGCAAATAACGTTGTTTGAACCCCTCGGCTCTGGTATTGCCGCAGTGGTTCCTATGCGAGGGGTGGGGCGCGCAATGGCAAATGGGCCACAGGCGTCCAAAAAGAACAGGCTTATGCCGAACGAGGGGATGGCAACAACACAGCAGGCCATTTTGTCCGGCGCGCTTAAGAGCTGCGCGCTGGCGCTTGGCGTTGCCGTTCTGGCTGGCTGCGCATCATCGGATGCATCAAAATTGCTGAATCCCGATCCACCCGCTCAAATGTACGCCGACGCCGACGCATTGATGTCGCGCGGCAAGTATCAAGACGCGGCAAAGAAGTTCGAGGCCGTCGACCGCGACCATCCGTATTCGCCGGAAGCGCGCAGCGCCATTGTGATGGGAGCCTACGCTTACTACAAGGGTGGCAAGCTGCCGGAGGCGATCGCTTCTGCAGAGCGGTACACGACCATGCATCCGGGTACCAAGGAAGCCCCACTCGCGCATCACATCATCGCATCGTCCTATTTCGAACAAATGCGTCAGCCGGATCGCGATCAAACCGCGACGCGCAAGGCGCTCGCCGAGCTCAAGATACTGAAGACCCGCTACCCGGACAGCAAGTATGCGAGAGAGGCCGACAACCGCATCCGGCTGGCCGAGGACACGCTTGCGGCAGCCGAGATGGAAGTGGGCCGTTACTACGCCAAGCAAGACAACTACGTCGCTGCAATCAACCGGTTCAAGGCCGTCGTTGTGAGCTACCAGACGACGGCCCACGTGGAAGAGGCGCTGTACCGGCTGACTGCCAGTTACCTTTCTCTGGGCATCGTATCGGAGGCGCAAAGCGCGGCCGCCGTACTAGGACATAACTTCCCGAATTCGCGCTGGTACAAGGATTCCTTCGCGTTATTGCAGGAACAGGGCCTGAAGCCAGAGATCAATAGTGGCTCGTGGATGTACGAGATCTTGCAGCCCGGGCAGGCGCCAAAAGCGCAACCTGAGCCCGCACCTGAGCCTCCGCAGCCGGTGCCGCCCACGGCCCAAGAGCCGCTGCCCCAGCCCCCGCCCGGCCCACTGCCGCCCCTTTCGCTTGGCGGACCGCCGGCTTCCTGAGCGCAAGCCTTGGCGGACACAATTCCGCTGAAGCTAACAGCATGACAACGATTGCTGAGGGACGTTCTGGGCGGCATGCGCCACGCGTTTCTTCAATAGTGGTGCCAGCACCTCAACGGTGTGGTTTTCCCCCATCCCCGCTTCCGGTATTGCTGGCGCAGATTGCCCCAGCAGCTTAACGGTAGCGGGAGCGGAACGCACGGATGAGCATCAAGGACATTAGCGCGGTCTCGGTCGAAAAGCTGAGCGAGGTGCAAGCGAGGGCCGAGCTGAAACGCCTGGCTGGGCTCATTCGCCATCACGACGAACTCTATTACCGGAAAGACGCGCCTGAAATCTCTGACGCGGAATACGATAAGTTGCGCCTACGCAACGAGGCGATCGAGGCTCGATTTCCGAAGTTGGTACGGGCCGACAGCCCCTCGAAGCGAGTTGGAATCGCGCCGGTTGAAGGCTTCGGGAAGGTACGCCACCGCGTGCCTATGCTTTCTCTCGCCAATGCATTCGACGATGATGATGTGATCCAGTTCGTCGAGCGCATCCATCGCTTCCTAGGCCTCGATACAACCGAAACGCTAGCGTTCACAGCCGAGCCGAAGATCGATGGACTTTCCATTTCACTGCGCTATATCGATGGGCACCTCACTGAGGCCGCCACACGCGGCGATGGTAGCGAAGGGGAGAATGTTACGCGCAACGTGATGACTATTGCGGAGATTCCCCACGAGCTGAAGGGACGCAACGTACCCGACGTCATCGATGTGCGCGGCGAAATCTACATGGGGCACAAGGACTTTGAGCGCCTCAACAAAGAGCAGGCTGCTGCCGACGCAAAGGTCTTCGCCAACCCGCGCAATGCCGCGGCCGGTTCGCTACGTCAGCTCGATCCCGCAATCACGGCGTCGCGGCCACTGCGTTTCCTGGCGTATGCATGGGGCGAGGCTTCGGCGCTGCCGGCCGACACGCAGTCGGGAGTCTATGAAGCCTTCCATAAATGGGGGTTGCCGGTGAACCGGCTGGCAAAAGTGTGCAAGGGGGCCAAGGAGCTTCTCGCCTTCTATCATAGGTTCGCTGAGGAGCGGGCCAAGCTTGCCTATGACATCGACGGCATCGTCTACAAGGTGAACCGCCTCGATCTGCAAGACCGCCTCGGTTTCGTTTCGCGCTCGCCGCGTTGGGCCACCGCTCACAAATTCCCAGCCCAGCAGGCGATGACAGTGCTCAATGACATCGAGATTCAAGTTGGGCGGACTGGATCGCTTACGCCTGTTGCCAAACTGAAGCCGGTCACCGTGGGTGGCGTCGTGGTCTCCAACGCGACGCTGCATAACGAGGACGAAATCAAGCGCAAGGACGTGCGCATCGGCGATACGGTGATCGTGCAGCGGGCAGGTGACGTGATCCCGCAGATTGTTGGCTTCGTTGCCGGAAAACGACCGAAAGGCACTAAGGCATACAGCTTTCCCACACTTTGCCCTGTCTGCGGCAGCCACGCAGTGCGCGAGACGAATGAGAAAACGGGCAAGATGGATGTGGTGCGCCGCTGTACAGGCGGGCTCATTTGTCCCGCTCAACGCGTTGAGCGCCTCAAACATTTTGTATCGCGTAACGCGTTCGATATTGAGGGCATGGGAGAAAAGCATATTCAGGCCTTTTATGACGACAATATCATCCAGTCACCGGAGGACATCTTCACGCTGCAAGCGCGCGATGCGACGGGGAAGTCCAAGCTTGAGGCGCGTGAGGGTTGGGGAGCGCAGTCGGCTAAGAAGCTGTTTGCTGCAATTGCAGCGAGGCGGATTATTGCTCTCGATCGGTTCATTTTCGCCCTTGGCATTCGCCATGTCGGCGAGACGACGGCGCGGCTGCTCGCACGCTTCTACGGGACCATGGACGATTTTCTTGCGGCCATGCGCAATGCTGGTGGTGGCAAGGACGCGGACGCGTTCAAAGAGCTCGAGGCCATTGAGGGGATCGGCGAGATTGTCGCCCAGGCGATCGGCGACTTCTTCTGCGAACCGCACAATGTTCGCGTCGTTAACGATCTCTTGAAAGAAGTAACGCCCCAGCCGCTCGACCCCGTCGACGCATCCTCGGTGGTCACGGGAAAGACCGTCGTCTTTACGGGCACCCTAGAAAAACTGACGCGCAGCGAAGCCAAGGCCCAGGCCGAGCGCCTTGGTGCGAAAGTCGCAGGCTCCGTTTCAAAGAAAACCGATTATGTTGTCGCGGGAGCCGACGCCGGCTCAAAGCTTAAGAAGGCCCGCGAATTCGGCGTCACCGTGCTCGATGAGGATGCCTGGCTGAAGCTGATCGGGAGTGCTGGCTGAGAAGCACACGCTCTGCGACCCACGCGGCAAGCACGCCGCCTCAGGTGGTTTGAGACAGAGCGCCAACTTCGATTTTCAAAGCGCGCACGTCAAAGCAGGAGAGGTTTTGTTGATGCGACGACGACTGTCATCGGGAATACGCCTTGGTCCGCCATGGCCGATCCAATTGTTCAACAAGGCAGGCCCGCTCGTCAAAGCGCTCGGCCGGTGGCCGCGCCTGGAGCCGGAGACGATGATCGCTGCGGCCGAGCGCCAATGTAAGGCGTCAAAATGGCCGGAGGCGCATCTGAGAGCCCTACCCGCAAGAACGAACGCATTCAATAACGATGCAAAGCTTTCATTGTTCGGTGCGCTTGCCGTCAAAGATCAATTTATGCGCGGGCTAAGAAACTCGTTGAGGTTCGAAAGGTTCATAGAGGAGCGCCAGGAAATCCGCGACGAAAAGATCACGCGCCCGCTATTCGTCCTAGGTCTCCCACGCACCGGTACGACGCTATTGCAGCGCTTGCTCTCCATGCACGCCGGTGCCCGCTACCTGCCGTTTTGGGAAGGATATGCGCCTTTGCCCAAAGTGCTTGGCTCGGGCCAGGACGGCAGCGATGGTCGTATCGACGGCGCGCGGCGTGCTCTTGCGCTCATGAAATGGCTCGCGCCTGACATGGACAAGATCCACCCGCTCAATGTCGACGACCCAGAGGAGTGTTACCTCATTTTCCGAACCTATGTGCTGATGCCGCCGGGCTTCGATTTTTCCTATCTGCCCAGCTATTGGAAGTGGTTCAGCGCTCAAGACCACCTCGACGCCTACCGGCTGCACAAGCAGCAGCTGCAAATTTATCAGTGGCTGGACCGGCGTGAGCACTGGGTGCTCAAATGTCCCAATCACCTTTCCGGATTGCAGCACTTGCTAAAAGTCTATCCCGACGCGCGCATCGTTTATACACACCGCGATCCGGTAAAGGTCGTTCCGTCGCTGTGCAGCTTGACTGCGGTGGCGTGGGGCATGATCTCCGACGATGTGGATCTCGACGAGGTCGTGGAATTCGCGATGGCTATGGCACAGCATTGCCAGGAGGCGGGCGAATCCGCGCTAAAGACCGTTCCACGAGACCAGATTATCGACGTCGATTTTGATGCGCTCGTCTGCGATCCAGTTGCTATGGCGCTGTCGATTTACGACCGCCTCGGTTATCGGCCCGATCCGAAACTAAAGGCCAAGGCGTCGAAGTGGTTGCAAGAGAATCAGAGCGATAAGCACGGTTCGCACCGTTACGCCTTGAGTGACTTCGGACTGACGGAGGAGGACGTGCGCCGGCGGCTGAAAGGACCAGAACTCATAGCTGCGCACGCCGCGGAATAGCCGGTTTTCTCATTCGCAAGACTTCAATTCAAAGCGGGGCCGTCGCCGCTTTCAGCCACGCGCGGGTCTCTGCGTGGACCTCCGGGCCAATCGAATCTAGGACACGCCCGTGATAGGTGTTGAGCCAGGCGGTATCCGTCCTGCTCAGCATTTCGTGGACAATGAGCCGGCGGTCGATTGGCGCTAGCGTTAACGTCTCAAAGCCCATCATCTCACGGTCCCCGCCAGGTATCATGTGAGGTTCAGTCACGAGAACCAGGTTCTCGATGCGGATTCCATAGGCGCCCTCTTTGTAATAGCCAGGCTCATTGGAGCAGATCATGCCGGGCTCCAGCATGGCCAGACCCGTGCGCGAAATCGATTGCGGACCCTCGTGTACCGAAAGATAGCTGCCGATACCGTGACCGGTGCCATGGTCGTAGTCGAGGCCGTGCGACCATAGTGCACGGCGCGCCAGCGGGTCGAGGTCAATGCCGCGCGTGCTCTTGGGAAAAAGAGCAGTGGCGATGGCGATGTGGCCTTGTAAGACGAGCGTGAATCGTACGCGCATCTCTTGAGTAGGTTTGCCGATAGCAACCGTGCGCGTAATGTCGGTGGTGCCGTCCAAGTATTGGGCGCCGCTGTCAATGAGGAACAGCTCTCCAGGCTTGAGCCGGCGGTTCGTCGCCTCGCTGACACGGTAGTGCACGATGGCACCATTGGGACCGCTGCCGGCAATCGTATCGAAGCTAATTTCGCGCAACTGGTTGGTGGCGCGTCGATAGGATTCCAGCTGGCGCACGGCCTCAATCTCGTCGATCTTGTCCGGCAGCGCCGCTTTGTCCAGCCATGCAAGGAAGCGCGTAACAGCAACGCCATCGCGCAAGTGTGCCGCGCGCGCACCCTTGAGCTCGGCGGGGTTCTTAACAGCCTTGAGCGCGAGGCAGGGATCGGGCGCCGCCGCAATGTTGCGCGCACCACCCAATGCGCGTGCGAACCACCAGGCAGCGTTATTCGGATCGAGGCGAACGCGTTTCTTGCTTTTGCGCAGTGCTTTGAGACGGTCGGCAAGCGCAATTGGCGGGCTGAGTCTGGCAAACGCTAGATGCGTGCGCGCAGCGTGATCGAGTTTCTCTGGTGCAATGTACAGTTCCGGCTTGCCGTTTTGCGCAATAATGGCGAAGGCGAGTGCCACCGGCGTATGGGCGATGTCGGAGCCTCGGATGTTGAATGCCCAGGCGATGGAGTCGCTGAGCGTTATAATCGCAGCATCATGACCATCGGCCTTAAGGCGATTTTGTATATCGGCAATCTTGTTTTGGGCTGAGCGACCGGCATACTTCAAGGGGTGGACGGTCACAGGTTTTGCCGGCGGAGCAGGGCGGTGGCGCCCCCAAAGGCGATCGATGAGGTTCCGCGCGACCGGCCTGAGCGTGATACCTTTGGCCTTGAGGGCCGTTTCCAGCCGGCCGATCTCAGCAATCGTATGAAGTTTTGGGTCGAACCCGACGCTTTGATTGCGAGAGAGATTTTCGCCGAGCCATTCCGAAATACGTCCGCGCGGCAGTGCCGAGACCTCGAAAATATCGGTATCGACCTCGGCGTTGGCCTGCACCGTGTAGCGCCCATCAACGAATAGCACCGCGGTTTTTCGTGTGATGACGGCGAGCCCCGCTGAGCCAGAGAATCCCGACAGCCACTTTAGGCGCTCAGCACTCGGTGGTACATACTCGCCCTGGTGCTCATCGGCGCGCGGCACAAGGTAGGCATTAATCCCGGCCTGTCCCATGAGTTTGCGCAGCTGCTTGACGCGCTCGGCGGCAGCACTGCGTTGCGATGGAGCTTCAAAGGTCTGGAACATGGAACCTTGTTTAATCGTGTGGCCGTGTGCCGGCAAATATTTCCGAGCCCCATCTTGCCCGTAGTGGGGAGTAGGCGAACGCGCGTTAATCAACCTCGCTTGACAAATGTCAACGTCGACCAGTCCTCTATGCGGCGGTGTTCTTTGAGCGAAAACTCGTGTGCCCTATAGGCGGCGGCGACACCTGCTGCTTCCGGGTTCAGTATTCCGGACAACACCAGCACGCCACCCCGGCGGGTTGCTTTGTCGACGTCTGAAGCAAGCGTGCAGAGCGGGCCGGCCAAAATATTGGCGATCACGAGATCGAAGGGGGCCGCGTGCCGCAATGCGTGGTGGTCGAGGCCGTGGGCCCTGACCAAAGCAACGCGCTGGTCAACCCCATTGGCGCGCATGTTCTGTGCCGCTACGGCTACAGACTGGGCATCGAGATCGGTGGCGAAGATCAGTGCCTTGGGAAGTGCCCGCGCCGCCGCGATCGCCAAAATGCCTGACCCGCAACCAAGATCGAGAACGCGGCGAAACGAAGTTGCACGCGTCAGTCGGTCCATGGCCAAAAGGCAACCCAGCGTCGTCGCGTGGTGCGCGGTGCCAAATGCCTCGCCCGCTTCGATTAAGATCGCGTTCGGCCCACGGGGAACCCTACTGCTATCGTGGCTGCCGTGCACTGTGAAGCGGCCCGCGGAGACCGGTGGAAGAGCGGCTTGCGATATTGCCACCCAATTAAGATCGGGAACCGGGGAACCATCGAGTGGCGGTGCGGGCCTTTCTAAAATGGCTTCGAGGCTTGCCGCGAGCGCGGCCGTGTTCGGCGGACTGTCGTAGTAGGCTTCGACGCGCCAGCCATCTGGGCCGTTCTCGAACAACGTCAAAGCGCCGGGCGCAGGGTCGATCAGGTTCTGGAACGCGCCGAAGATAGAGCGTGCAAGGTCCTGTTCCGCAACATCGAGTGTGAGTTTCGAGCTAGGCGGCATGGTTTAAGATTGCACGGAATAAATGCCGCACACCATCACGAGCCGGATTCCGGCGGATTGCCCTCGAACTCGAACCCTTCCGCGCTTACCGGCTCTGGCAGCTCGTCGAGGAAAGCGTCCCACTTGCGATCGATATGCAAGGCTGCGTCGCGCGGCGACAGCGTAAAGAGCGTACCGTCGGACCGCTCAGTGACGATTCCGTCTGCAATGAGCCGCTCGAGCGCATCGGAGATATCGAAATCCACGCTCACGCCGAAGCTGGTCGAGAGGTATTGCTCGATGGCGACATCGATTTCCGGTAGGTCTTGCCGCTGTGCGTTCTCTTTTGCCAAAACGGAGTAGAGCAGCATCTCCTCCTTGACGTCCTCCTCGGCGGCCCGCGCTGCAAGCTTGAGCATGACGCCGCGGTTGTCGGCCATGGCGTGGAAATAGAGGTTCTGCGCCATCACCACCATGTATCGTTGCTTCTGGTTGATGAAGGCAAACGCCTGGCGGAGCGCGATGCCGCCCAATCCAAAAAGGGCACCCGCTGCAGCAATGGGGTTGGAAGCGAGCAACGCAATTTTTCCGGCCGCGCCAAAGGCGCCGATGCCGAGGCCGCCGCCGGCTGTTGCGCCAAGTCGCAGCTTATCGAAAAACCTGAACCGAACCTTCGTATTGGGGAAGATCATTTCGAGATCGCTTCTCGGAATGTTCTTGAACAGCTTCATGTAGACGTTCTCTTCTTTCACCTCGGGTGGCAGTCTAGATCGAATTCGTTTGATGGCGCGCTCGGCCTCCTTGCGGGAAAACTTCTTGGCTTGCATGATTTCACGCACGCGTGTTTCGAACGGCTTCAGCTTGAACAGCAGGAACAGCCGTTGAAAGATCGGAATATCGAATTCTTCCTTCAGGTAGAACTTGTGCCACCTGCGGCGCTGGTCGCGTTTGGTCGAGGCGCCACGATAAAAGAGCAGCAATTCCTCAAAAGCATCGAGATCGACGTGCAGGTCGAGATTGTAGGCTGAATCGCTCGTCAGGATCAGCTCGACGTCTGAAGGGTCAATGCGTACGTAGTTCGCCTGCTCGAGTATGCGCGCCATGCCGCTCAAAATGCGCTTTTGCATGACCTGCCGTTCCGACGGCGTGAATTTACGCGTCATCAATAGATCGCTGTCTGGGCTGAACGGTTCGTAAGTCTCCTCTAGCTCATGCAGCTCGGCGTTATATTGCTGCCGGCGCCAGTGATCAAGATAGCGGAAGAAGCGTCGCGCTTCGCGTGACTGGCCTGAGGGCCACGCCGATGGGGCCGTCAGCCGATCTAGTAGCGCGAAACGCGTGACGGGAATGAAGCGTTCACGCCGCCGTTCGCTTTCCGGTTGGAGCGCATCGAAACCGGAGGCGTTCTCCGTGCCGCCCTCAGTCACGGTACACGCTTCAGTCTGTGACTGTTTAGGAAAAAACGCCGATGTTGTTTTCGGCGCTGCTTCTTGCGCATCGACCGACGACATGGTTGGCGCTCCCCTCAGTTGTACGCAGCGTTCGCGAACCTATTCCCTAGCGGTCCCAGCTCGGGCACGTCCAGTAGGATTTTTTTTGGCAGTGCTTTGCGGTGCGTTGCCAAATGACTTTGATGGGTTTTTGTTTCAGCGAGCAAAACGCCCGTTATTCAAGTGCATAAGCGTGATGCACGCCACAGTCGTGCCCTTCTTCCGCTCAAGACATGGTTGCGATTTTATACCGTAGCCGGGGGGGTCTTGGGTGCTTCGCACCTCTCGAATAGTCGTCGCGTTGAACGTTAGTCTTTCGGCCGTAGGCGTCGCCGAAGCTAGCGAACAGCTTGTGATGCCCTTCAATTACAGCATCAAACAGGGCTGGCTGAAGATTTCGGCCGCGGCGGATAAAAACTATTTGCCGATTGGTGAACTGGACACGCGTCTCGTGCCTGCATTGCTTGCAGGCGATGCTTCCGGCATTGTGCTCGGCACTGCCGGTACGTACGGCGGAACATTGCTGACGCCGCTAGCTGGCAGCACCGAAGAGACGGTCATTGCCAAGGCCGGCCCTTACCGGGGCTGGCGGCCGCTGCTCGATCCCGTGACACGCGAGGCTGGATTAGCGCCCAACGGTTCGGGTAGCGAATGGGTGACCGTCGTGCGTTCAGGCGATGACGGGAACGCCGAGATTTCCGCTGTCAGCGCCTTGGGAGCTGGTAGCTTGGCGTGGCTGCTCGTTGTCATGACGATTGCCACGGTAACGGTGCTCGTGCGGACGCGTACGTCGCCTTCGTGGGCAAGTAAGACTGCAGCGATCTCTCCGAAATTTGCCTCCCTCTTGATGCGCCTGGGCCTCGTAGATTTATCAGTCAGTCGGGTCGATGGCGAGGTCGGTCGCAATCTCACTGGTGCAGGGCGTGCGGTTGCCGCAATTCTCGACCAGGCGGAATCGGAAGTCGCGCAGCTGAAAGACGCTGGTCCGCTGCGAGAAGTGCTTCTCTCTGAGCTCGTGCTCGTGGACCGGCGGCTCGCGAACGTTAATGCCGCGGCGGCGGAGGGGAAGGAGATCGAAGCAAAGAGCGGGCCGCAGTTTCGACTTCTTGTCCGCGATCTGGAGCGCATCCGTCGCATTGCCGATAGCGCAGCTGCGAGCTTTTCGTGCGCACGCGATGCCAGCTCACTTCCCAAGACGAAGAGCGAGGCTTACGCCATACTCGGCGTCAATTCCGATGTTAGCGAAAGTGTTTTGAAGAAGATCATCGATGCCTTACGCATGAGTTGGCATCCTGACCATGCACGCGATGAAGCGGACCGGCGCTTACGCGAGGACCGCATTCGCCAGATAAATATCGCGTGCGACTTGATTAACGAAAATCGCGAGCTGGCGTGAAATCATCGGACTCGGTGGGGACCTGAATCTCGGAATCGCTTTCATCGTGTGTTGCCGGTGCCTCGTCTTCCGTCGTTTCCGCGTGCACCTCTAGTTGCGGCGCTACCTCGGCCGGATCGCTCACCGTGCGCGAGCGGCCATCGAAGCTGGCGCCCTGCTCGATCGATAAGCTGCGGCTGTGAATGTCGCCTTCGACCTGTGCCGATGAGTGCAGAACGACGTTGGCGCCCAGAATTGCACCGTTAATGCGTCCGAACACGACGACCTGGTCGGCTGCAATCGAACCGTGAATAAGGGCCTGTTCGCCAATCAAGAGTTCCTTGCAGTGCAGGTCGGCGTGTATATTCCCGTTGACCCGCAAAGAGCCTTTGCAGCGAATAGTGATCGTCTGGCCCTCTATGGAGAGGTCCTTGCCGATCACGGACGCCACGTCATCTTGTGTGATTTGCGGCGTGGGAGAGTCGTTGTTGGCGGGCAGAGCAGGCGGGTCCTCAGCCTTCAATTTAGGCGGAACCACGCGGAAGGTCTTTGGATCCGACTTGCGTTGGAACATGATTACTACCTCCCTCGACTTATGATCCGCTGCCAATGAGGCGTGCTGAGGTGGTGGAATTATGATGGCCGAAGGGAAAGTATGAGGCCTGTGGCAGCGAAACCATTATTCTCGCTGCAACGAAAGGACAAAAAGTGTGAAACCCGGGCTAGTCGGTGCGGCCTTGGCGATGAGCTTCGCAACAATGGCAATTGCGCAGGATGACCGCGCCACAGAGCGCCACCAGATGGTAAAGGCGATCAGCCGGCTCTCCGCGGAGATAGCAGCTGAGACGGGGCAAAGCGTGCTGGATCCGCATGTTCTGCAGGCTATGGAGACTGTTCCGCGCCACGAATTCGTGCCGAGATTTCAGCGTCATGCGGCCTACAAGAACCGGCCGCTGCCGATCGGCGGGGGCCAGACAATCTCGCAACCGTTCATCGTCGCGCTGATGAGCGATCTCCTGAATCTCCAAGGTGAGCATAAGGTGTTGGAGGTTGGGACAGGCAGTGGCTATCAGGCTGCCGTGCTGGCGAAGCTCGCCAAGGACGTCTACACGATCGAGATCATTGAGAGCCTTGGCAACGATGCGGCAAAAACGTTATCGCGCCTCGGCTACACTAACGTTCACACGAAAATTGGAGACGGATACGCGGGTTGGCCTGAGCACGCGCCCTATGACGCCATCATCGTCACCGCCGCGCCAGACCACATCCCCTCAGCGCTTATCGAGCAACTTAAGCCGGGCGGGCGAATGGTAATCCCCGTCGGTACGTTTTGGCAGGAGCTGTTGGTCGTCACAAAAAACCCCGATGGCACAACTACGAGCGAGGACGTTGTGCCCGTGCGCTTCGTGCCTCTCACGCGTGATAAATAGGCGCTCAGTTTGGGGACCGAGCTTTGGTTTCGGCCATATACGTCAGATAGGCGATCAGCGCGTCAAGGTCGGGGTCTGAGATCATGGCCTTGTCGAACCCCGGCATCTGCTGCTCGGGCCACGCTCGCACCGATTTGGGGTTGCGGATCAACATGCGTAGTCCGGTGGGCGTCATGTACTTCGTGGGGTTCATGGGCTTGCCCAGGTCAGGACCCTTGTCGCCCGCGCCTGCACCTTTCATGCGGTGGCACGGCAGGCATTGCACGCTAAAGACCACTTGGCCACGGCGCGCAGCGGCGTCGGCCGGCACGTCATCTCCGACCGCCATCTGGGGCCAGCGTCGGGCCGGGGCTGCAACGCCGGTGATCGCGGCGAGCGCGTACGGCCACTGCTCACTGCCAATATTAGACCGATCAGGGTGCTCCCAGACCAGATAAAACGGCCCCGCGCTGATGTCCTTGCCCGGCAGGTTGGGCCACGGCATGGCCGGATCCTCAATGGCGATCCAGGCCTGAGAGCCACCGTCGATGCCCTTCCTCACGAGGCTGAGTGGGATCTGTGAAACAAACCCATCGGTGGCGCGGGCTTCCAAAGTTTCGAAGGGCGCGTCGGATGGTATCTTGAGAATTGAGAGCAGCGGCACGGCTCGGTAGTTCATGGCCAGGCGGTAGGACACATCATTCGGCACGGTGATCTGTGACACATCGGGGCGGGCGAGCAGCGTGGTCGCCATGTAGCGTTGCTGCCCGGAGCCCAAATCAATCGTTAAGGCCTTGTCGTCGGCCTGCCCGGTTCCTGTAGCGCAGACAACGCCAACAAGCGCGAGCACACCAAACGCCGTTCTATTCTTCATCGTGCAGTTCCACAGTTTCACGTCGAAATAGCCGCCGACCCTTGCAGAATGGCTCCTCAGAGGGATGATAGGCCGTTATTGGACAAATCGTGATGAAGCCAACGGCGCCTCGTTGCGAGTAGCCCAAGGCGCTAGCCCATCAAACAAGTCAATTATTGCATAGACATCGCCCATATTCGCCGCGTTTTGTATGAGGCGCAGACCTTGGCGGGAGAAGTCATTTCATCGCGAATTGTCGCGGAATACTTCGCTTTGGGCTAACGCTGCTTTTGGATTAGTGCTCAATGAGAAGCGCTGACATCGTGTTTTAGTTGCGATGCGGACCCTACTCTGGAACAGTAGCACTTTGGGCGAACGACAACCTCGAGTTTCTCGGCGGAGACAGAATTCGTGCCGGCACGTTTTTTAGTGGTCGATGACCATCCATTGTTTCTCGAAGCACTCAAGCTTGTGCTACACGGCGCCTATCCGGAGGCTATCGTGCACGAGGCGACGTCGGTTGATTCGGCGCACGCCGCATTCGAAGTACAGCAGTCGTTTGACCTCGTTCTTCTCGATCTTTCGATGCCGGGGACGCCAGGACTCGATGGGCTTTTGGAATTGAGACGTCGTTACCCGAAGCAACCGATTGTCATCGTTTCGGCTCTGGAGGATCCGCGCATCGTCCATGAGGCGATGACATGTGGTGCTGCAGGCTTCATCTCAAAGTCGATGCGTGGCGCCGAGCTTGCAGTTGCAATTCGCGACGTTTTGGCGGGCGACCTGGTATTGCCGAAGGGCTATCAGTCCCCCCAGACGGACGCATTGCTGACCGGAACATCCGTGCTCACCCGACGCCTCGCGACGCTGACGCCGCAACAGGTGCGCGTGTTGCAGATGTTGCGCCAGGGGCTGCTGAACAAGCAGATTGCCTATGAGCTTGGCGTTGGTGAGACCACGGTCAAGGCGCACGTATCGGAGATTTTGCGCAAATTGAGGGTCTCTTCACGCACGCAGGCGGTCATTGAGGCGGCCAAGATCGACTTTGAATCCATAACTGCCCAGACCAAGGACCAGGGCGGAGAGCAAGCTTGAAGCATTGGCCGTGGTCGTGCCTAGTCGTTGGGACGCGCAGCCCACTCGTTCATGCCAGAAGGTGCACCATCAGTGCGCGAAGTGCTGCAGGCTTGACAGGCTTCAACAGCAATTCGCAACCAGCCGTGCGAGCCTTGTCCGCGATAACCGCAGAATGATCGGCGGTAACCACAATGACGGGCAAGTTTGGATCGACCTCGGCTCGCAGGCGCTCGACAGCATCGAGGCCGCATTGCCTTTGGTCTAGATGATAGTCGGCGAGCAAGATTTCGGGACGGAAACCTTCTCCGACAACCGAATCAAGCGCCGTGATATTGGGCACGGCCCGTGCTTCGCACGACCAGCGCGCCAGTAGTGTCTGCATCGCATCGAGGACCATCGCATCATTTTCGATGATGAGAACCTTGGTGCCTGCGAGGCCATAGGTGCGTTCGCAGCCCGCTCCCGAATTTGGCATTGTGCGTGTATCGACTGTGGCAGCAAAGGGCGCGCTCAACGTGAAGAGCGTTCCGTGGTCGATGCGAGAGCAAAAGTTGACGGGATGTTTAAGCGCATCGGCCATGCGCTTGACGATTGACAGCCCGAGTCCAAAACCGCCAATGTCCGGGCGGTGAGCGTCGGGGCCGCGCTGGAACTCCTCGAAGATCAGGTGGCGTTCTGCTTCGGGGATCCCGGGGCCTGTGTCCCAGACTTCAATGCGGACGTCGGAGCCGCGGCGCCGTGCGGCGAGCATGATGCCTCCCTGCTCGGTGTACTGCACGGCATTTGCGAGCAAATTCTGCAGCATCCGACGCAGCATCAAGGGATCCGACATGACGGCGAGCGTATTCCGCCGCCAAGTCAGATCAAGGCCCTTGGAGCGCGCGATTGGCCCGATGTCGACTGCGAGAGAGGAAAAAATATCCTCAAGCAGGACGGGCCGAATCGATGGTGTGATGGCGCCTGCCTCGAGCTTTGAAATGTCGAGAATGGATTTGAGGAGATCCTCGATCGTCGTGAGCGCGTGTTCGATGCGATTGGCGAGCCTTTGATGGTCGGTTTCCCCGTCGGCCTCAGCGAGTGCGCTTGCTGACAGGCGCGCGGCGTGTAGCGGCTGCAGCAGATCATGACCTACAGCGGTGAAAAAGTGGGTCTTGAAACGATTTGCGCGTTCCGAAACGTCGCGCGCCGAAATGAGCTCGTCATTGGTGCGCTCAAGGTTCGAAAGTGCATTCTTCAACTCTTCTGTTCTGACGCGCACCTGCTCTTCGAGTGCAATCGCCGTCTGGAACAGCGAATAGGCGTTCGCCTGCTGCTCCATTGATTTCTCGACGCGCTGCATGAGCGCCGCGTTGATCTTTTCTAGCTTAAAGACCTTCCGCTGAAGACTTTCGATTTCCGTCATAGGTTGAGACGTGTGGAGCGAGCGGTCCATTGTCAGCTTTCGCTTGGGCGCTGACCGAAGGCAACCCCGGTCAATGTCTGGTTGAGATGCATGGCGTTGTACTGCTCGCCATAGGTATGGAATCCAGAGACAGAATATTTTCTATAAAGCTCATCCATTTGATGCCGGATTTGGTGCGTTTCCGCGTCGAGGCGCCGGAGTACGCAGTCGAAGCCAATCACGAGATCGATCCCGCCGAGCTTGGAGTTGATATTTTCCAGCATACTTTCGGTCGAATGCAGCATGTCCTGGGGTCTGGCAACCGTGAATACGAGGCCTTCATCGATTGCGCAGAAAAAAGAAAGGCTGCCGTCCGGGTTCATGTTGCGGATCGAGCGGCAGTAATAGTCGCCGCCGACCTTAACCACTAGCGGATAGGACGCGAAGCTGAATGGCCCCAAATCGTCGGGCAGGAGACCGATCGCGGAGGCATACTCGAGGGCGGCCGGTTCCGCGTTGAGCTCGTGCACGATGCGATTTTCTGTGTCGGCGGCAGTGACAACGAGTTTGATAGGCGTCGGTTCGAAATTCTGCGTCTTGAAAATGCGGAATGGAAAGTCGCTCTCGATCATTAGCAAGATCGCCGAGCGTTGCAGCTCAAGGCCATTGTGGATGAGGGAAGTACGCTGGAATGCGAGGTCGTCCCCGGATGACCCGCCGATGAGCTGAATGTCTTCGATTGCCCAGTAAATCGCGGCGACGATCGATTCCTCCGCTTTCGCAAGCCCATCCACCAGCATGAGCGCAAATACGCTGTCACTCAGAGGCCGCGTTGGTCGATGAAAACGGAAAAGTCGCGATTTCAGCCGTCGCACAGTTTCAGTGGCCGCTTCGACTCCGAACTGATCGATATCACTGATGACGTCCGCGTATACGCGGAATCCTTCATGCGGGAATGCGAGGAGAAGCACCCCGCCTTGCATCATTCCTAAAGGTGTGATCTCGCCGGCCGTTGAACAGCCCGAAAAAGGCACGCCCGGGAATGCCGCAGCAATAGCGGCGGAAAGCTCTTCGGCATCGTGCACAACCGAAAAGAAGGCAACGATGTATTGAAAATCGGTGCCGCCGATACGGTCTTTCAGCTCGTCTACAGCATCGCGCGTTGCGCTAAGCGCGCTCGCCGCCACATG
>CAZURR010000024.1:0-28844 GCA_964622715.1 uncultured Hyphomicrobium sp.
GCGTTGAACCACAGGAAGCCGAGGCCTGCGCCGATCAGCGCTCCGCAAATGATGGCAAGTTCGCCGGTACCGGGCACGTAGTGGATCTGCAGATACTGAGCAAACTTCGCATTACCGATTAGATACGCGATGAGGCCGAATGTGGCCGCCGCAATCATCACGGGCACGATCGCAAGCCCATCAAGACCATCAGTAAGGTTGACCGCATTGCCGGCCCCCGCAATCACGAGCACGCCAAAGAGAATGAAGAACGGTCCAAGGTGAAGCACCAGGTTCTTGAAAAAGGGAATGGTGAGCACACCGGATACGTCCGGCGGACCAAGCCACATCACGCACGCCGTGGCAATCGCTGCCACTAGGATCTCGACGCCGAGCCGGGCGCCGCTCGAAACGCCAGACGTGGTGCGTCGCGTCACCTTCAGGAAGTCATCGTAAAATCCAAGGCCCCCATAAGCGAGCGTGACGCCCAAAACGATCCAGATGTAAGGGTTGCTGAGGTTGGCCCATAGCAGCGTCGCGACCGTTACGCCGGCGAGGATCATGAGCCCGCCCATCGTTGGCGTGCCCGACTTCAGAAGATGGGTCTCAGGTCCGTCTTCGCGGATCGGCTGGCCTCGGCCCTGCTTGACGCGCAAGAGGTCAATGATGCCTGGGCCAAACAACATCACGAATATCAGCGATGTGAAGATCGCCCCACCGGTGCGGAAGGTGATATATCGGAAAACGTTCAGCACGCCGATCTGGTCGCTGAAGTTCACGAGTTCATAAAGCATCCCTCACCCTCCGATGGTGGTCACCGCAGCGTCTACGCGCCCCGGTCCGCCCCAACACAATCTTTTTCGCCACTGCGCATCAGCGCGTCCACAAGCGGCGCCATGCCCGTTCCGAGCGAGCCCTTGATCATCACCACATCACCCCCCCGTACTGTTGCAACGAGTGCCGCCTCGATGCCATCCGACGTATTGGCCCATTCTCCCTTGCGGTCCACCGGCAGCGCCTGAAATAGCCGCTGCATATGAGGCCCACAGCCAAAGACCAGATCAGCCTCTGCGGCGTCAACTGCTTCCTTCAAATCCTCATGCAGACGGCCTGCTTCTTGGCCCAATTCGAGCATGTCGCCGAGAACCGCAATACGGCGTGGATATTGTTCGCGCGGCACAGTCGCCATAGCGGCAAGGGCGGAGCGCATCGAGGCTGGATTCGCATTGTAGCTCTCATCGACAAGAAGAATCGCACCATCTGCGCGCTTCAACTCAATGCGCGCTCCCCGGCCCTTCGCGGCCTTGAGGTCGGCAAGCGCGCCGACCCCACGCTCAACGTCGGCGTCAAGCGCGACGAGCGCTGCGATAACAGCAAGCGAATTCTGTGCAATGTGTGCTCCCGGCGCGCCCAATCGATAGGCAACCCGCTTCTGTCCAACCCGCACGACGATATCGGAGCCGTCCGCATTTAGCGTCAAGACCTCGGGACGCACGTCCGCCGCCTCGTTCTGGCCGAACGAAATAATGCCGGCGCCGTGCGCCCGCGCGCGCTGCTCTAGGAGTGCAAAGAATGCATTGTCGCGATTGAGAACCGCAGTGCCGCCCGGCTCCAGTCCTGACAAGATTTCCGCCTTGGCTTCGGCAATGGCGGCGACCGAGTCGAAGAATTGCAGATGGACCGGTTCCACCGTGGTGATGATGGCAACATGCGGGCACACCAGAGCTGTGAGTGGCGTAATTTCGCCTGCGTGGTTCATGCCGATCTCGAACACGCCGTAGCGTGAATCCGCCGGCATTCGCGCCAGGGTCAGCGGCACTCCCCAATGATTGTTGAACGACTTCTCGGCCGCGTGTGTCTTTCCTAAACGGGTGAGGCACGCGCGCAGCGCTTCCTTGGTCCCCGTCTTGCCGACGCTGCCTGTCACGGCAATGATGCGTGCGTTGCTTCGAGCACGCGCAGCAGATGCGATCCCATCCAAGCCCTTGAGCGGATCATCGACGCGTAGGAGAGCCCCGTCCACCGGAGTGCGCTCATAGTCATTTCTAACGATTGCAGCGGATGCACCGCGCCCGAACGCAGCGGGCACAAACTCGTGACCGTCGCGTTTGTCCATCAACGCGACGAAAACCTCACCGGGCGCGATCGCACGCGTATCGATGGAAAATCCCTTAATGGGAACGACGGGTGCCCCGTCTGCCACGCCACCCGTAGCCCGCACTAGCTCGTCCCACGTCCACAATGCTTCGGCCATCCTGTCAGACGCACTCCAGCGCTTTGCGCAGCTCGCCATGATCTGAAAAGGGGAGCACAGTATCACCCACGATTTGACCAGTTTCGTGACCCTTTCCCGCCACCACGAGCACATCGCCCTCTCCCAGCATGGCAACGGCAACGCCAATGGCTTCCCCACGGCCGCCAATCTCCTGCGCGCCTTTCGCTGCCGCCATGATTTCTGCTCGGATTGCCTCGGGCTTCTCGTTGCGTGGATTGTCGTCAGTAATGATCACCACGTCCGCGTTATCGACTGCGATTTGACCCATCAGGGGCCGTTTGCCCTTATCGCGATCGCCGCCGCAACCCAGCACGCAAATGAGCTTTCCCGTCACGAACGGGCGCAACGCAGCGAGCATCGCGGCGAGCGCCTCGGGCTTATGCGCATAGTCGACGACTGCGAGGCCGCCGCGCGCCTCGCCCACGATCTCCAGTCGGCCCCTTACACCTTTGAGGCTTTGCAGCGCGGGCAGCACGCGTCCAGCCGGTTCTCCCGTTGCAACTGCAAGACCAGCCGCAACGAGTGCATTGGAGGCTTGGTACTCGCCAAGCAGCGGCAAACGAATATCGAATGACCGTCCGTCGGAGCCTACGGACAAACGCTGCGCAAAACCTTCGCGCGTCAACCTTTCCAATTTTAGGTCTTCACCCTTGCGCCCAACGGTCAGTACCTTGCGGCCATTGTCCAGCGCCGTCCTTATAACGTCTTCCGCGCCCGCGCCGTCGGCGTTTACAACAACACTCGCCCCCTCCGGCAAGAGCTCGGAAAAGAGGCGCAACTTCGCAGCAAAATATTCGTCCATCGTTGGATGATAGTCGAGGTGATCGCGGCCCAGGTTGGTGAAGGCCGCTGCCGTGAGCGTTACTCCATCGAGTCGGTATTGATCGAGGCCATGCGAGGACGCCTCGAACGCAACGTGAGTGACGCCGTCGTCGGCTAACTCAGCCAGCGTCTCGTGGAGAGTGACCGGGTCCGGCGTCGTCAACGAGCCATAGAAGCCGCTTTCCGGCTTCACCAGACCAATAGTGCCGATCGAGGCGGCCCTGTACCCAAGCGTGGTAAAGATCTGGCGCGTAAATTCCGCGACCGACGTCTTGCCGCTCGTTCCGGTCACGGCAACGGCCGTCTCCGGCTGACGACCGCAAAATCGCGCAGCCATGAGAGCCAACTCTCGGCGCGGTTCGGGTGCACGCCAAACCGGAATATTTTCAATGTGAGGAACGTCAGCGTCTTCGCTGGCAAGCACTGCGACCGCGCCCTTTGAAACAGCATCCCGAATGAAGCGCGCACCGTCCACTTTGGTACCGGCGATCGCCACAAAGACGAAGCCGGGACGAACCAGGCGGCTATCGGCCGTCACGCCGGTGACCCGCACGTTCCCAGCGGAACCAGGGACCGGCGCGTCGGGTCCGAATAGAGATGAAAGAAGCATTCTGCTTTGGTCCGCGTTAGAGGACGCGTCACCGAGCTTCATATTTGGCGAGGCGTGTGGCGTCAAACGCTCGACTGGATTGTCCCGCCGCTGCCTCGGACGTCGGCAGAAGGCCCAACAGCGGCCCGATGCGCCCTATGATGCGGCCGGCCGTTGGCGCAGCGTTTAGACCCGCGAGCACCTCACCGCCTGCGTCCCCGGTACCTTTCGGCTCGAAGAGCAGCACAAACACCAAGTATTTCGGCTTGTTCATAGGAAAGGCTGCAAGGAAAGACGAGATGACCGCATCCTTCTTATAACCGCCCGCGCCAGGGATCTCCGCCGTTCCAGTCTTACCGCCGACGGGATAGCCTGAAATGTTCGCCCGTTTACCGGTGCCTGCCGGGTCGATCACGTTGCGGCGCATTATTTTTCGAATGTCTCTGCTGGTTGCCCGCTTAATAACCGCAACATTGGCACTATCGTGATCGAGCTGGCGCTTGATGAACGTTGGCAGCACGCGATGGCCACCGTTGAGGAGCGTCGCCGCCGCAGCTGCGAACTGCAATGGGGCCACCGCAATCCCGTGGCCATAGGACGTGGTGATGATCTCAGCCTCATGCCACTGCTTGGGCACTTGTGGGGCTGCTATCGGCCCGGTTTCGATCTTGACGGGATCGAGAAGCTTGAGCCGCTTGAAGAATTCCCGTGAACGCTTCGGCCCGGCCTCGAGCGCTAACACGCCGGCACCGACGTTCGACGAGCGAATAAAAATTTCCGCTACCGACAACGGCCGGCCGGCGGGATGCGGATCGCGGATCGTAAAACGACCTGCGCTCAGTGGCTCGCGCACGTCGACTAGGGTGTCGAGAGAGACAATTTCATTTTCGAGCGCCATCGCAACGGTGACGATTTTGAAAACCGAACCGAGCTCAAATGTGCTGCCGGTGACTTTGTCGACGCGCGTGGGATCGAGACTCATCGACGGCCGCGCTGGATCGACATCGGGAAGCGAGGCCGACGCCAGAATTTCGCCTGTATCGATGTCAATCACGGTGCCGGCCGCGCCGCGCGCGCCGAACCGGCGCAGTGCGTTCGCAAGTTCCTCTTCCACAGCATGCTGCACGCCAATGTCGAGAGATAAGCGCACGGGCGCACGTTCGGTCAGCGTTGCGCCGTGCACGGATTCGACACCAACCACTTCATCGAGATAGCGCTCGATGCCGGAAACACCCTTGTTGTCGATGTTGACGTAACCCAGCACATGTCCGGCGAGTGCACCACTGGGATAGGCACGCCGCAGTTCGCGGCGAAATGCGAGGCCGGGTAACCCGAGATTGTGAACGCGCTGCGCCGTCTTGGGCGAAAGGCCCCGTCGGATCCACACGAAGCGGCGGTTGCGATCGGAAAGGTTTTTGCGCAGCTCAGCCTGATTGATGTTGGGAAAGATACCGGCAAGCTTCTCGACCACCTCGTCACGATCGATCACATGCGCGGGGTCAGCGAACAGCGACTGTGCCTCGACGTCGGTCGCAAGCAAGCGGCCGTGACGATCGACGATATCGGGCCGCGCAAAACTTTCGGCGATGGTCTCGGTGAGCGAAGACGTGGCGTCAAACTGGCTCGACATCGCGAGGCGGACGAGCTGCGCTGCAACCGTCACGAAGGCAATTGCTACCGTCAAAGTAGCAAGAAGAGTGCGCAGCCTACTGCTCGCCGCTACTTTGCCTAACCGACCCTCGGTCCGGCCCGCGGACCCGCTTCCCAGGGGCTTGATGGTGACGGTGCCTACCATCTCACTCGCCTCTCGATGCGCGTGCGGTACGCTGAGCGGTGCTGGAGAATACGTCCGCCGTAGCTTCGGCGGGGCTGGCGAACAGCTGCCGGTCGGTTGCCGGGCCGAGACCCAGCGCCCTGGCAAACGGTTCGATTCGTTCGGGCCGGCCGAGATGGGCACGCTCCGCCTTCAACACAGCAATATCACTGCGCGCTTTTTTGATTGCACCCTCTTTGGCCTGCACGCGCCGCTCCAGCTGACGCGTGTCGTAGTTGATGCCATATAGAGCGAATGCGCTCGCAAGCGCGAAGGCAAGGGCAACAAGAGTGTGCAGACGCATCGGTGGCGACCTTCGCGCGAACAGTATTGCTAGTGCTCAATCGAGGGTAAGCCCAGCTCCGCCACATCAAGCGGCCACGCCCGTGCCTCCGTCCGGACGGCGGCCCGCAATCGTGCCGATCTGGCGCGCGGGTTCACCTCGAGTTCTCCTTTAGAAGGAGTTAACGGACGGGGGTTAAGAATCCGAAAACTTGATAGTTCGGATTTTATCGATTGCTCCGGCAGGTGGCGCGAACCCCTGACTTTCCTACCCGAGCGCGCGCTCAAAAAGCGCTTCACGATGCGGTCTTCGAGCGAGTGAAACGTCACGACCACGAGCCGACCGCCTGGTTTCAGGCATCGCTCGGCAGCGCTCAGACCATGCGCCAGCTCGCCTAGCTCATCGTTTACGTAGATGCGCAGCGCTTGGAAAGTGCGCGTCGCGGGATGGCGGCGGTCGATCTTGCGCCCGCCAAACACGCCTGAAACGACGTCAGCCAGTGCGCGTGTCCTCTGCAGCGGCGCCTTAGCGCGCGCCATAACAATGGCCCGCGCGATCGCGCGTGAGCGGCGCTCCTCACCCAACATGTAGATGATACTGGCGAGCGTTTCCTCATCGGTTGCGTTGACGACGTCGGCCACGGAGCGCCCGCCTGAGGACATCCGCATGTCGAGCGGACCGTCCGACTGAAACGAGAAACCCCGTTCGGGATCGTCGAGTTGCATGGAGGAGACGCCAACGTCGAGCACAACGCCATCGACGAGATCGAACCCCTGCGACCCCGTAATAGCGTCCATCGTGCTGAATCGCGCCTCGACAAGGGTCAGCCGATCATCAAATTCTGAGCCTAGCGCTTGTCCTTTCTCAATCGCCCTAGGATCGCGATCGAGCGCCAAAACGCGGCAGTTAGCAGCGCTTAGAATGCCGCGGGTGTAGCCGCCTGCACCAAATGTCCCGTCAATGTAGGTTTCCCCGTCATTCGGGGACAGGCTTTGCAAGACCTCGGAAAGCAGCACGGGGATGTGGCGCGAACGCTCCGGCTCAGTGGAGGAGATCCCTGGCCGCGTGCGCCGCCCTATCATCCCCGTGCTCCTTCATCACCGCCGTCCTCCGAGGAGGAATGGCGGTTCCCCGCGCTGAACAGTTTCCTTGTGTGCTGAACTTTTTCCCGCGCGCGCTCGCGCCGTTCGGCGAAGCGGGCCGGTTCCCACATTTGAAACTTGTCGCCAAGGCCGACAAACGTGACCTGGGTTGTGAGACTGGCATGCGTGCGAAGGCTTTCAGGAAGGCTGATGCGGCCGTCCCCATCGAGGCTGAGAACTTGGACGTCGCCGTAGAGCGCGACAGAGAGCTCATCTCGCTCGTCCGAATAGTCTGGCAAGTCCGAGAGAAGCCCATCGATCTTTTTCGCAAGTCTCTCGCCGCCTGCATCGAGTGCCGGAGCATCGAGAGAAGGATAGCAGTAGACCCCTCCCATGCTTCCGTGTGCATAGCCGTCGCGCTCGAGCACGGCGCGAAATGGCGCCGGGATCGAGACACGGCCTTTGGCGTCGATCTTGTTTGTGAATGTCGAGACAAAGCGGTCCATCTCCTGTTCAAAGCCTCGCCCACAACTCAAAAACCAAACGCTGAAGAAACCCACGCCCCCTCATAACCGGCGGGCCGTGGCGGTCGCTCGCTGCCACCAGCCCTCTCTTGGAAGCCGGCGCCCGGCCACGAACCCTGCCCGGTACTCATGGGCATATATGGGATTACATGGGAACGCCCGGTCGTCAATGGTTTATTAACTCAAATCTGTGGGACGGCGCTCATTTTGGGGTTGCTGCGCGCTGCCGGTGACTCTTCCGCGCTTGTGCGCCGCCCGCAAGGCCCGGTGATGGATCTGCAACGACTATCGGCGAATCTTGGGGCTCCGGCGTTCTGGCCGGACAAGGGCACGCCATCGCCTCTAAACAAATAACGGGCTCACTAACGCTTGGCTTCGAACTCCAACGGGCGAACATGGCAACGATTGCGCGAAGAATTGTTTTGAGCGCAGTGCTGATTGCGTGCCTCAGCACGTCCTGCGGAAACGCGTCGGCCCGATTAGCGTATCGATTAGCGGTTTCTACGCCGGACCAAACACGGACACTGCTTCACGCCGAGGAATACGGCCAAGGGCCCACCCTTCTGCTGCTGCATGGCCTAGGCGCTTCAACGTTTACCTGGCGCCACGTCCTGCCGGCGCTTGCGCGCGATCACCGTGTGATTGCACTTGATCTCATGGGTTTCGGCCGCTCGGAAAAACTCTTAGATCGCCAATATTCAGCAGCCGACCAGGCGGCGCTCGTCGCGGCCTTCATCCGCAAGCGCAGGCTGACGAGCGTTACGCTCATTGGGCACTCGTTTGGCGGAACAGTCGCGTTGCTCACGGCGCTCGAGTTCAAACGAGAGCCAGACCGCATTGCGCGCCTTGTCGTCATTGATGCTCCCGCACTTAAGCAAAATTTCTCGGATGTCGCGGCACTCCTGCGTGCACCCGGCCTGACGAAAATGATTATGAACGCGACATCGCCAGAATTCATCGCGCGGCTGCTTCTCAATTTCGCCCGTGCGCCCGGTCCGGATGCCTCCGAAGCCGACGTCAAAGGATATGCGGCGCCCTTTTATGACCTTGGCAGCCACCATGCCTTCATCGCGACGGCTCAAGCGATCCTCGATGCAAATAAACTCGGCATGGGCGCACGCTACCGTGCAATTCAGCAACCGACGCTGCTCGTATGGTGCCGCCGTGATCGCGTCGTGCCACGCGCAACGGGACGCAAGCTCAAACGGCTGTTGCCGAATGCCCGCCTGGTTATTCTCAAAAAATGCAATCATCTTCCCCAAGACGAGGTGCCCAAAGCGCTCCTCGCCAAGTTGCGATCCTTCCTGGACCAGTGAGTTTAGATCCAGGATGCACTTCAATCGGAAGGAAAACTTTATGGCTGACGTACGTGCCATGTGCGCCATTGGCCAGCGCGGCCAAATCGGCCTCAACGGTCAAATGCCCTGGGAGGGCGCAACAGGTCCCGAGTACAAAGCTGACGTTGCGCGCTTCTGGGTCGCAACGCGCGGTCACGTCCTACTCGCGGGCCCGCGCACGTATCACTCAATCCCAGAGTTTGCGCACGCGGAGCGGACTATTGTTGAATTGCGCTCAAGCATGGACCCACACGAAACGATTGCGCAGTTTGCAAACCGTGTCATTTTCATAGGCGGTGGGCCGCCCGTGTGGGATGTCTACGCACCTCTTATTCAGCACTGGGATATCACGCGGCTCCCCTATGACGGCGAAGCTGACCGTTGGTTTAATCCTGCCTGGGTCATCGCAGCAAAGATTTCGTGAGAGCGTGAGCCGGAGACCTATCAGTCCCAGTAAAAGCTGTGATGACGATGACCGTATTTGGGATAGTAGGTGCCGGCTGGCCCATAGATGTGGCCCCGCCGACAATCGCGCCTAAAGATGCGGCGCGGGCGCGGATGATAGGATACGGGCGGCGGGACAACGACAACTGCTGGTGGCCGGTAATGATGACGTCGATGCAGTGGCGCGTAACTACCAGACCGGCGGTAGGAGCGGCGCCAGCCAACGTGTGCCTTGTCGGACGCCCTGTGGTCGACTTTTAAACCTGAAAAGATTGGGCCGGCCGCAACCGCGGCGCTAGCGCCAAAATGCAGCGTCGCCAACGCCGACACCGCGAAGAGAAACGCAAGCAACGTAGTACGCATTCCAATCTCCATAGACCGTGCCGTCTCAGCCTAGTCAGCAATACTTACAAGCACATTGCAACTTCAAACCAAATTGGCCGTCAATGGCATTGTGCTTAAGAAACCATTCAGGACCGGCCGAGAACACGACACTGAGTTGGGCGCGCACAGGGATGCCGATCAGGAATAATGTTAATGCAACACACGCCCATGCGGGTCCTCTCGAACTGCCGGGGCCGGTTCGAGCAACTCGCTTAGCGCCTTCAATATACGTGAGACGGGCACGTGTCGCAGATAGTCAGCCAGGTTGGACGCCGTGAGCAGCAAGCGCACCAAATCGTTACAGAGTAGCAATTCAGCCTCTTGCTCAGGTTTGAGGTCGGGCAATTGCCCCAGATCCCTGGACGCTTCGATTGAGGGGGCCAGCATCTTCACAACGTGCTCGACCAGCTCGACTGCTTCTTGTGTCTGGGAGTCGAGTAAGTAGTGCTGCCCAACGATCGAAGAATCCTTCATGACGCTGCCCTCTTGGAACACTGGTCGACGGGGTCAAGAGTATTGTTCCGACAGACAGAGGCCTCCCACTGTCCCATAGGGCAGTTGTACGCGCGATACATTCGGCTTTCGACGAGACACCACCGCACGAGGGGCCAAGCACACGAACCGCCCTATGCTTGGGAAGAAAATACCAGTCGGCCTGTAAGCCGGGTTCTGTCTGAAGGGTTGCCCCTCCGCGACGGCCATTCATCTGGGACATCCATTGCTGGATGCCTCAAGCAACCAACCCGGGTGGCTGGCCTGAAAACGGACCTGGCATCACGCGCAAAACGCGCACGCCCGGCCACCCCTATTTGGTCTTGCTCCCGGTGGGGTTTGCCCTGCCGCGACCGTCACCGGCCGCGCGGTGCGCCCTTACCGCACCCTTTCACCCTTACCTTGGCACGAAGGCCATGGCGGTTTACTTTCTGTGGCACTTTCCCTGGGGTTACCCCCGGCGGCCGTTAGCCGCCACCGTGTTTCCATGGAGCCCGGACTTTCCTCCGCCGAATTTGCTGCAATGGACCACAGTCGTCCGCAACTCCGGCAGCGGCCGCCCGGCCGACTGGTGCTTCTAATAAGGTGCTAAGCACCCACCGCGTCAAGTCCTGCTCAAAATTACTGGATACGTCAGTTCGGGAAGCGCAAAGGGCCGCGCGCCGTGTGGCGGCCCTTTGGCTTTAGAGTCGAAATGTCCCGAGTTGGAAGAGGCGCGGCGTTAACCCATCCGAAACACAGCGCCGGACACGGATCGTGCGCGGGTGCGAACGCGACCGCCATCGTTGCCAGAGCGAACGAGCCATTTCCCGCTCGCCGCACGTCCGACGATCTCACCTACATGATGACGCCAAACCACAACCGCGCCAACCTGCGGCCCGGAAGGCCGACCCCAGCGGCTCCAATTCCACGCCACGTTGAGTGCCGGGCCGCCGCCGCGCTGCGTGCGCATCCACCAGCCGCACCATTGCCGCGGCCGCGATCCCAATCCTCTGCGGGACGCTGTCGCGCGATAGCTACTTCTAGCGCCGCGGTTTGATACACGCGCGCTGCCCGTCTTGCGTGATCCGCCGGAGCGGCGAGTGCTGCGATAGATGTTGCGGCTTCGGGACGTGCGCTCCGCACGGCGGCCGCGACCAGCGGGTTGCGCGCGATCGGCACCTGACGAGTACCAAGATTCAGCTGGCGACGGGTAATAACGGGACGCGTCGGCGCTACCAGTAGACACAAACGCAATGACGATCGCTGCCAAGGCAGCAAAGACACTCACCTTCATTCGAATTTCCTTGTATTGCTTCTAGTGCGGGCGGGGATGGGCCAGATCAATGAGGCCGAAAGAAGTGACTCAATGGACACCGCGTCAATTGGTCCAAGCCGCTCAAATCAAGCAGAAAATTTGAATTGCGCTTAGATGGTGGCCGTGTGATTTGCCAATCGCGCCGTCAATCATCCCGCAAACGTCACGGGCAGTGCGGCAACAAGCCGCCTTAGCGTATCGTGCGTCGAGGTATCGAGGCGGCCGTCGGCGCGCGCGGGACGGAAATGCAATTGAAATGCGCGCAGTACTGTGTGGGTTTTCTCATCAAGCCGCCCGTGCGTTTCCACGTCGTACCCATAGCGGCGCAGCAGCACCTGCGCTTCTGCGATGTAAGCTCCCTCGTCACCGACGCTGCTTCCCAATTCATCACCGTCCACCGGCGCCGGCTCAGCCCAGTGACCGACGCCAACTCGCGCAAGCCAGGCCCAATCAAACTTCTCGCCTGGATCAATTTTGCGCCCGGGGGACACGTCGGAATGCGCCAGCACACTTTCTGGTCTCATCCCATGCCGCGCGACGATGTCCCGGCTCAGTGCCGCGATCGCCTGCATTTGCTCTTTGGGAAAATCAGGATAGCCCTGACTATGACCTGGGTTTTGAATCTCGATTCCGATCGAAACTGAGTTGATGTCTGTTTCGCCCGCCCAGTGCGAGGCGCCGGCATGCCATGCGCGCGCTGTCTCTGGAACCATCTGCGTAATCAGCCCCGTCTCGTCGATAACGTAGTGGCACGACACGCTGCTTTCAGGCCGCGCCAGCCAATCGATCGCCTTTGCCGCCGATTCCATCCCTGTGTAATGCATCAAAAGCAGGCGTGGCCGGCAGCCATCGCGGCGCACGCCGATGTTAGGCGTGGGGTGCAGTCCTTCGACGAGGAGGCTATCGGGTTTCACAATCACGAACTGCACTCCTCAACCGCGCTCGGCTTCAGGCCACGCTGCTTCAGGATCATCTCATAGGCCACGTTAATGGCAGCGAGCCTACGATCGGCCGCGGCACGAAACTCCGCGGGAAGGCCGCTCGCCATCAGCCGATCAGGATGGTTCTCTTGCACAAGCGCACGTTGGCGCGCCTTGAGCTCTGCATCAGAAATGTCCGGGCATACGCCCAAGATTTCATAGGGGCTCGCCGGATCATGAACGAAGCTTGCGCGGATCGCAGTGAATGCGGTTTGGTTCACTCCGAACCGCTGCGCCACCGTCTCCAAAAATTGATCTTCTTGAGGGTGCAGGATGCCGTCGACTGTCGCGATGTGGAACAGGCACTCGAGCACCGACTGCAAGAGCTCTGGCTCGTCCTTCAATAACTTGCTGATCTTTGTTGCATACGCCTCGAAGCCGGCGGTGTCGCGCTTAGCGAGATCATAGAGACGGCGCACGTTCTTTTCCTCGCCTGGGGGAATCCGAAAGAGGCGCTCGAAGGCTTCGGCCTCAACCCGCAGCGCTACGCCGTCCGCCTTTGCCATCTTGGCGGCGAGCGTCGTGACGGCAATGGTAAACGCGACCGTGCGATGCACCGGTGCGCGCGGGTCGGAGCGATCAGGTCTGACGCGCGCCCATACGGATGCGAATGCATCACGTATCGCGCCGCTTTGTTCCAATCCCATCGCCTTCGATATGGCTATCCACGACATGGCACACCCTTATCGGCAATCGCGAGCGACTTGAAGGCCTCGCGACCGCTGCTTCCGGTGTCTGGCGGAAATTCCCGATAAGAATAGGAAGGTAGGAAATAGTTTACGAAAACGGCGCGGACGCGCGACATTCGGTCCAGCTCTCCGGTTGACGCCTTCGATCATGGCCGATAGCTGACAGGGTGAAGGCAATTCTGGAACCGGCGGATGGCGGGGCACGACAGCGGCGGCAAGTGGCACTTCTGGATCGACCGCGGCGGCACGTTCACGGACGTTGTCGCGCGCACGCCCGACGGCCAAATCCGCACGCGCAAACTTTTGAGCGAAAACCCTGGCGCCTATCACGACGCCGCACTCGAAGGCATTCGCCAGTTTCTCGGAGTGGTAACCGACGCCCCAATCCCGTCAGGGCATATCGCGTCGGTCAAGATGGGAACGACCGTTGCCACCAATGCGCTGCTTGAGCGCAAAGGCGATGCAACGCTGCTCATCATCTCGCAAGGCCTCAAAGACCAACTGGAAATTGGTACGCAGGCCCGACCTGACATCTTCGCCAAGAAGATCATCAAACCGGAGATGCTCTATACACGAGTCATCGAGGCAATCGAGCGCGTGCGTGCGGATGGAACCGTTGAGACGCCAATCGACCTCGCCGCCCTCGAAGCGCATCTGAGGCAAGCCCGTGCCGACGGTATCGATGCCGTAGCCATCGTCTTCATGCACGCCTATGCCTATCCCGCACACGAGCGCCAAGCCGCAGCCCTTGCGCGCGAGCTCGGTTTTAGCCAGGTCTCAGCAAGTCACGCCGTCTCCCCGCTCATAAAGATCGTCGCCCGCGGCGACACCAGTGTGGCGGATGCCTACCTGTCGCCGATCCTACGCCGCTACGTCGAGAGGGTTTCGAGCGCGCTTGCGCACGAGGATTCACGCGTGTTCTTCATGGCCTCCTCTGGCGGCCTTAAGTCGGCGGAGCTGTTCCGCGGACGCGACGCGATCCTGTCCGGCCCCGCAGGCGGCGTTGTCGGCATGGCGGAGACGGCCAAGCTTGCCGGCTTCGACCAGGTCATTGGCTTCGATATGGGCGGCACGTCGACCGATGTTTCTCACTACGCCGGCGAATACGAACGCACGTTTGAAACGCAAGTCGCCGCCGTGCGCCTGACTGTGCCGATGTTGCGCATCCACACAGTGGCCGCAGGCGGAGGCTCCATCCTCACCTACGACGGTACGCGCTTCCGTGTCGGCCCAGAGAGTGCGGGCGCCAACCCAGGGCCGAAGTGCTACCGCTCCGGCGGACCGCTTACCGTCACCGACGCTAACCTCATGGTCGGCAAACTGAACCCAGCCTACTTTCCGAAAATCTTTGGTCCCGGCCGCGACAAGCCGCTCGACTCCGACACCGTGCACGCTGCCTTCGCCAATTTAGCACAACAGGTTGGCGATGGGCGAACGCCCGAAGAGGTCGCCGACGGCTTTATCCGCATTGCGGTTGAGAACATGGCCAACGCCATAAAAAAAATCTCGGTGGAGCGCGGCTACGACGTTACCGAATATGCGCTCAATTGCTTTGGCTCGGCAGGCGGTCAGCACGCATGTCTTATTGCTGATACGCTCGGCATCAAAGCGGTTCTCATCCATCCATTGTCAGGCCTGCTCTCTGCATATGGCATGGGGCTCGCACACATCCGCGCCAGTCGCGAACGCTCCATCGAAGCACCACTCAACGCAGACACAATGCGAAAGATCGAGAACCTCGCCTTCGACATGGGAAGCGAGACGACAGAAGAGTTGCTCGATGAAGGCATCGATCACGACGACATCGCGATTCAGACATTCGTGCATCTGCGTTATGAGGGAACCGACTCAGCATTACCTATTCTGTTGTCCGAGCCCGATATCATGGCGCGGGATTTCGAGACGCTGCACCGTCAGCGCTTCGGCTTCGTTTCGCCGGAAAAGGGCATTGTTGTTGCCGCAATCGATGTCGAGGCCGCCGGCGGTGGCGAGATCACGGAAATTGCCCAGGGGGACACCACCAACGAAACCGTGGCCGGCGCTGGGTCCACACAAGCCTCTGGCTCAACCCGGTTCTACTCATCCGGCGCCTGGCGCAACGCGCCCGTCTACCAGCGCACGCAAGTCAGACCAGACACAGAGCTGACGGGCCCTGCGCTGCTGATCGAGCCGCACCAAACGGTGGTGATCGAAGACGGCTGGCAGCTTGAAGTCTCACAACGCAATGATCTCGTTCTTCGCAGGACGGTGCCGCGACCGCGCGAATGGCTCAGCATTGCGGCCGATCCGGTACTGCTGGAGGTCTTCAATAATCTCTTCATGAGCATCGCCGAACAGATGGGCGAGGCGCTGCGCAACACGGCGCAATCGGTCAACATCAAAGAGCGGCTCGACTTTTCATGCGCGATCTTCGACACGGAAGGCCACCTTGTCGCCAATGCACCCCATATGCCTGTGCACTTGGGTTCCATGGACCGCTCAGTGGAGACGATCATACGCTTGCGCCGAAGCGAGATGCATCCGGGCGACGTCTACATGCTGAACGCGCCTTATAACGGCGGCACACACCTGCCCGACATCACCGTGGTCACGCCGGTATTTGATGAGCCAGGCAACGATGTCCTTTTCTATGTCGCAAGCCGCGGCCACCACGCGGACGTTGGAGGGATCACACCGGGCTCAATGACACCGCGAGCCACCTCGATCGAAGAAGAAGGCGTCTATATCGACAATGTGAAGCTCGTCGACCAGGGACGATTTCTTGAGGACGAGACACGCGCGCTGCTCCAAGACGCGAAATATCCTGCGCGCCAACCCGGCAAGAACATTGCTGATCTCAAGGCGCAGGTCGCGGCCAGCGCCAAGGGAGAGGCTGAGCTTCACAAGATGGTCGCGCATTTTGGGCTCGATGTCGTCAATGCCTACATGCAGCATGTGCAGAACAATGCCGAGGAGAGCGTGCGCCGCCTATTGGCCCGCTTATCGGACGGACATTTTCGCGTGGAGATGGACCAGGGCACTGGCGTCGAGGTGCGCATCAGTGTCGATCGCGAAGCACGTACTGCAAATGTCGACTTCACGGGGACAAGCCCGCAGCAACCCAACAACTTCAACGCACCCGAGCCGGTGACACGCGCGGCCGTTCTTTACACCTTCCGCGTCATGGTCGAAGAACCGATTCCCATGAATGCAGGCTGCCTCAAGCCGATCGAAATCGTTATTCCAGACGGTTCGATGCTGCGGCCCACTTACCCCGCCGCCGTCGTCGCTGGGAACGTGGAGACGAGTCAGATCGTGACCAACGCCTTGTTCGCAGCGCTCAACGCGCTTGGCTCGTCCCAGGGCACAATGAACAACCTCACGTTTGGCAACGAGCAGGTCCAATACTATGAGACGCTGTGTTCGGGCGCGCCCGCTGGTCCGGGCTTCGATGGCGCCGCAGCCGTACACGTGCACATGACCAATACGCGCTTAACCGATCCGGAGATCTTGGAACTGCGTTATCCCGTGCTGCTGGAAGAGTTCTCAATCCGACGCGGCTCGGGCGGCAGGGGCAAGTGGAACAGCGGCGACGGCACGCGACGTGTCATCCGCTTTCTGGAGCGTATGGACTGCGCGATCTTATCGAGCTCGCGCGAGGTACGGCCCTTTGGTCTGAACGGTGGCGAGCCAGGCGAGACCGGCGACAACTTCGTGCGCCGCAAGGACGGCAACCTGGAACGCCTTGAAGGTTGTGATCAAACGACGCTTGAACCGGGTGAAGCGATCATGATCGTCACCCCCACCGGCGGCGGTTTTGGCCACGCATAACCGGACCTTCGATGCCGCGCCTTGTGGCAAAGCGGCCCTGCGAGGCACCTTTCCTCGATTTAACGCCGCGCGCCCCTTGAGAGATCGCAGCACATCGCTAATTATGAGAAAGACGCCCTCGGCGGGGCGCAGGAAAAAAGAAAATGCGATTGCAGCGCGCGGCCCGTGCCACTGCGGCACTGATTCTGACTCTTACGCTCAGCCTGGCGACAGGTTCCGTTGCCGAGGAGACGGAGCCTGTCTCACCTGACGCCGACTTCACGGTACGCGAGATCACCTCAGCGCTATTCAAAGCTAAGCCTGGTCAGCGGCTCGATTACTCAAACCACGATCTCACCTACCTCGATTTGGCGGGCCTCGACTTTAAGGGTGCAACGCTAGCGCACTCCGATCTCTACGGAACCGACCTCACGGGCGCCAATCTAAGGGGCACCGATCTGTCTCACACGCGGCTTAACCGCTCCGTTCTCATCCGCGCAGACTTGTCGGGTGCAAATCTGACCGGCGCGACGATCTTCCGCCCGACCATCTATTCCGATCTCACAAGCAATCTCGCCGACGCCCCGCGCTTTACCGGCGCGAACCTCACAGGGGTGCGTGTGATGGCCAAGCTTTCCGGTGCCGATTTTCGCGGAGCCAACCTCACCAATGCCGACTTCACGCCACTTGAATCGCGAGCCGGCCAGGGTACAATCACAACGCTAGCTAAAAACGTTCTGAAGTCGTGTGATTTTTCAGCCGCGATTATGAGGGGCGCGATCCTAACGCGAGCAGATCTCACTTTTTCGCGCTTTGTCGGCACGGATTTGACTGACGCTGATCTGACAGACGCTGATCTTTCAATGGTCGATTTCACGGGAGCCGATCTGACAGGCGCCGATCTCTCTGGTGCAAACCTTTACGGCACCAAGCTGACCGGTGTAAGCGGTCTCGACACGGTCAAAGGGCTTTCGTCGACTGAAAACTTCGACAAGGCAACACGCTAAACATTCGTCTCCGCAATGTTGCTCAAAAAAGAAAAGCCAGGACACGTTCGCTGTCCTGGCTCTTCATCATTAGCGTGGCGTCTAGCTTAAGCGGGAGAAGTCTCGCCGGCTGACGTCTCAGGCGGCCGTGACCGGCGCTCTTCCATGAACTGGTCGAACTCTTGCTTGTCCTTGGCCTTGCGCAAGCGATCGAGAAACTCCCGGAATTCGCGTTGCTCCTCTTCAAGCCGACGCAGTGTCTCTCCGCGATATTCATCAAACGCGCGGTTTCCGCTCGAAGCAAAGCCCCGCACATCGCGGCCCCAGCGTTCCATTTTGCTATCCCACTTGTCGGCCATGCGCTGCTGCCAGCGGGACATTTCACCGTACCGTCCACATCCCATGCGTCCACTCCAGATTAGATAGGCCAAGATTGCGAGCCCAATGGGCCAGAAAATGATGAAGCCTAAGACCATCACCGCGATCCATGCGGGTCGGCCATAGTCATCCAGCGTTGCCACAACCTGAGTCATCGCGCGTTCGTCCTCATGTGAATGTTCATTACATTTACATAAATGCCAACCGAATGTGGCGGCGTCAAGGGGTCTGGACCCAAAAATTGGACGCGTTTGGCGGGCAAACGTTGAGATAGGAACGCCAGGGCTTCACTGCCAGAGGCGCGCAGCGCGTATCGACTAGCGGCCCTGTTCGGGTGGAGCGCCCAAGCCCTCCAGGTAGATGAGCACGGCGGCCTCCAAGAGTTCTTCCGGACTCATGGGGATGGAGCGTCGCGCGGCATCGCCGCGACCAAAAAGCGCCGCGATGCCGTGGCTCAGCGACCAGATATGCAAGGCCATCATCATCGAGGGCGGCCGCCGATCCTTCGGCATGGTGGCCGCCAACGCCTCGCAAGCTTCGCGCAACACGGCGAATGCGCGATCTCCTGCTTCACGCACCTCCGCGTAGTCGGCGACGGAAATGCCTGACTCAAACATAGCGGAAAAGAACGCTGGCTCTTTTTTGGCAAAGTCGAGATAGGCGCGACCGACGCGTTCGAACGCAGCGCGCGGCGTCGGCTTACCGCCGTCCCAGGCGCGCGCCAACGCATCTGCAAACTCGTCAAACCCGCGCCGCGCAACATCAGCCAATAGCGCGTCGCGATCGCGGAAGTGACGATAGGGTGCCGCGGGACTGACGCCGGCCGCACGCGCGGCATCGGCGAACGTCACGCCCGCCGGCCCCTTCTGAGAGATCAGCTCAAGCGCCGCCGTGATAAGCGCTTCGCGCAAGTTGCCGTGATGATAGCCGCGCCGCGCGCCGGGGCCGTCCTTGTGCCATGCCATAAGCCGGTTTTAGCGCAATTCGCCAGCAAAGGGCATCACCATCAACTACACAGTCTCCAGAATGTGCACGCTGAAAAGGCTCTCCTCGTCCGTCCAAACGTGGACGGGCTGCCACCCAGCGCGCGCGGCCAACGCATGGAAACCTTCAATATCGTACTTGTGCGAATGCTCAGTATGGACGCGCTCGCCTGCGGCGAAATGGAAACGCCGTTCCAACACCTCCACCGTCTGCTCAGCCTGGCTCACAAGGTAAATCTCGATGCGGCCGCGATCGGCGTCGTACTCTGCCAAATGATCGAACTGGCTAACGTCGAAGTCGGCACCAAGCTCGCGATTGGCCCGCTTGAGCAGATTGAGATTGAACGCGGCCGTGACGCCTGCTGCATCGTCGTAGGCGTCAACGAGCCGGCGCTCGTCCTTTTTCAGATCGGCACCAATGATGAGACGTCCGTTCGCACCGAGCATGCGCGACATGTTCGCCAAGAGCTTGATTGCTGCCGGATTTTCCAGATTGCCGATGGTCGATCCGGGAAAGAATCCAAGCCGCGGCCGGCCAGCAACGTCCGGCGGCATCGGAATAGTTTGCGCGAAATCGCCGCGCAATGGCAACACCCGTAGATCCGGGAACCGTTCTTCGATGCGCGCTTGCGCGCCGCGCAATGCGGCGTCCGATATGTCAATCGGTACGTAAGCGTAAAGATCGTGCATCTCGGCGAGCAACAGCTCGGTCTTGAGACTCGAGCCAGAACCAAACTCGATGAGCACCGAACCCGGTGGCGTTTCGCGCGCGATCTCACAGGCGCGATCGCGCAGGATCTCGGTCTCGGTGCGGGTCGGATAGTATTCGGGCAACACCGTGATCTTCTCAAACAGAGCGCTGCCGGCCGCGTCGTACAAGAAACGGCAGGGGATAGATTTCGCCGGAGCGGAAAGCCCGTCGAAAAGTGCGCTCGCGAAATCAAAATCGACCTCGACTGTGTCTAAACTCAACTCTTCGACTAACGTCATGATACGTCCTCTGCCAGACGCAGGCCCGTAAATTGCCAACGCTGATGTGGGAAGAAGAAATTGCGGTAGGTCGCACGGACGTGACCTCCCGGCGTGGCGCACGATCCCCCTCGCAGCACCTGTTGGCTCACCATAAACTTGCCGTTGTACTCGCCGATGGCGCCCGGTGCAGGACGGTAGCCGGGGTAGGGTTGATAGGCGGACGCGGTCCACTCCCAAACATCACCGAACAGCTGGGCAAGCCGCCCCGTACCTGCAGACTTTGTCGGGCGCGGGCGCAATGCGTTGGTTGAAAGATCATTGCCTTCGAGCGAGTAGCCCGCACTTGCCGCCTCCCACTCGAACTCGGTAGGCAAACGTTTGCCCGCCCAGTGTGCGAACGCATTGGCCTCGTAGTAGCTCACATGCGAAACGGGCGCGCATAGGTCTAAGAGCAACAAGCCTTCAAGCGTCATCTGATGCCAACGCCCTTCGTGCTCTTGCCAGTAGCGGGGAGCCTGCCACCCTTGCGTCTTGACCGTCGCCCAACCGTCGGCCAGCCAGAGCATCGGATCGCGGTAACCGCCGTCCTCCATAAAGCGGAGCCAATCACCATTGGTGACGCAGCGGCTTGCAAGCTGGAAGGGCTGCAGCAAAACCTCGTGGCGCGGACCCTCATTGTCATAGGCAAATCCGTCGCCGTCATGCCCGATCGCGTGAATGCCGCCTTCAAACGCGACCCACCTTTGCTCGGGCTGCGTTGAGGCAACCGTCTCGGGTCTGGGCTGTGGATGCCGGTAAGCTGGGCGCAGAGGGTTCCCAGCAAACAAGCTCAAGATATCGGTCAGGAGCAGTTCCTGGTGTTGCTGCTCGTGATTGATGCCAAGCTCGATCAAAGCCCCGACCGCGTCGGAAGGATCATTCGCCAGGCCCTCCGAAAAGAGCCGGCCGAGAGCGGTGTCGACGTGAGCGCGATAGTCACGAACCTCTTGCGCAGGCGGGCGGGTCAGGAGCCCGCGGCGTGCGCGCGGGTGCCGGTCGCCCTTCGCCTCGTAGTACGAGTTAAAGCAGTACTCGAAGTCGTCGGAGTATGGCACGTAACCCGGCAAATGCGCCCTGAGAACGAATGCCTCGTAGAACCAAGTCGTGTGCGCGAGGTGCCACTTCGTCGGGCTCGCATCGTCCATGGCCTGGACGGTTTGGTCCTCGTCGCTGAGTGGCGCGGCAAGCTTGACCGAGAGTTGTCGGCTGTCGCGCAAGCGACTACAGAGCGACGCGCTATGAGCGGCCACTTGCGACTTGGGTCTTGTCTTAGCGGAATTCGTTGAGGACATGGGACCTCTCCACTTGGCATGTGTTACGCAGTCCGCCGCCGCGCGGACCACCATTGGCGGTCAGACAACAGGATTGTGCGATGGAGGGTCGATTGCCGCCTGGGATTTGCAGGGGTCGGCGCGAGGCTATAGCCGACGGTTCATGGGCAAATTTTGCCCCCCTCGGGTCCTTTCAGAGCCGCTGGGGATGCCCGTCCAATGGAGCCGCGCTCAACGCCACTCCGATCGTCGGACTACACCTAACGCTTCGGGCCCTGTATCGCAACCCACCAGCTACAACGAACGCTAGTATCCTGCCATTACGAGGTGCGCAGCGATCTACCGGTAAAGTGGATTTGGATGATCGAAGCGGCATCCCGCGTCCCATTTAGAGCGCTGATTGCCGTGCGCGGGAAGGCCGCCCTGCGACTTTAGTATGCGGGCCACGTGCATCAAGTTCCACGTCATGAAAGTGACATTACGCTGCGTGAATTCGTTCTCAGGGCCGCCTGATCCCTCGTCCAAATACGACGGCCCGGGCCCGGCCTCACCAATCCAGCCCGCGTCAGCCTGCGGCGGGATAACGTAGCCCAAGTGCTGTAGGCTGTAGAGAATATTCATAGAGCAATGCTTCACGCCGTCCTCATTGCCAGTAATGATGCAGCCACCGACCTTCCCGTAGTAGGCATACTGACCTTTGTCGTTAAGTTGCGCTGACATGGCGTAGAGGCGTTCAATAAGCATCGTGCAGACCGATGACTTCTCGCCAAGCCATATGGGCGTCCCGATGATGAGAATGTCTGCCGCTTGTACCTTGGGATAGATGGCCGGCCACTCGTCCTTGGGCCACCCGTGCTCTGTCATGTCCGGATAGACCCCGAACGCAATTGTATGATCGACCAAGCGAACGGAATCTGTCTGCACGCGATTTTTGCGCATAATTTCCAGGGCAACGTCGGCAAGTCCCTGCGTATGTGACACGGCCGGTGAGCGCTTGAGCGTACAGTTGATGAAGAGGGCACGGAGACTTGAAAAGTCCCATTCAGATTGGGCACAAAGCGCGTCCTGCTTTTCGTTGAGCATTTTTGAGAGACCTCCGCTTAGCGTGATTTCGCGAACTTATAGTCGTGGATGCGTCAAGACATATCGCCCACCGCCGTCAGGGCTCCTGCGCAGGCGGATGCAGCGTTGCAACAATGTTGCGTAATCACAACGACCATGAATGCAAAACCGAAAGAACGGATCAGGTTCCCTGTCTCGGCGCGGCGGTCGCACAGGCGTAATACGATCTACCTGGCAATACGCCATCAAGTGTTGACGCGTTACTTGGGCGGCCATGAGATTGAGCGCCCCAGGTCAGGTCGTGCAGGGCAATGCGTCGTGCCAAAGCGCGACCTCGCTCCGATATGAAGCTCTGGTCATCGGACATTTGCCCGTTCCGGGCGATTGCTAGTTGCCTCCTTGGATCGATGGATTCGGCTCAATCGTTCGGTCTCCGTTCAACTGTCCTTCGAGTCCGATGCCTGACTTGCTGGCCGTGCGGGGAGGCGAGGCTGTCGCGCACGTAACGGTAGAATGCGAACTGCTGGCCCCATGCCATCGCGCCGACAAAATCAAGGCGCCTGAAGACGCTTCAACGCCGCCAAACCATGGGCCGTCGATCATGGCCGGGCGGTGCCAGATACGCCAGAATTCCTTGACCGAGAACAACGATCGAGCACAAATTGGACGTGCAATATTGCTTAGTTGCCGCCAGGAGGATTAGGCTGCCGGCATCTGACTTGCTGACGGGGCTCATGGATGTTTTGGCATTGCCGTTTACGCCGGTTGATCGGACTTGCCTGCCTGCTCGTTGCGCTCCCCTGGGCCATACCAGGCGTGGCCCAAACTGACGGCATTATTTCAGTCAAGCTCGGTTTGAGTTCAATGAGCAAGTCCGACAGGGCGACGCTGTGGAAGAGGGTGGATCAGTACGCCACGGTCGATGCGCTTCAAGCATTCTGCGGCCGGAATCTCAACCTCAGGCGCCGAGCCTGGAAAGCCGTTGGTACGTGCGTCACGCGATCATCGTTTAGACAAGTTCTCCGCGTCTTCCGCTCCAAGAAGGCCAAGTACCTCAAAGAATGGGAGGCCGTGCACGGCGAGCCCGAACGCAAGAAAGAACTTTGCGACGGCTGGCAAAAGAAGCTGCGCGATTACGCTCGCATCATCAACGGCCAGATTGCGGAAGCTGCCAGCCTTTGCCGTTCCTGTATTTTCTGCTGACCGACACCCTCAGCGTATCTACACGACATCCGCAAATCGCATCAGTGGTCACAGCAGGCCGCCCAAACATCTACCCGACATCGCGCTCACTTACAGACGCTGCGCTCGCCGTACCGCCCCCGACGCATAAGATCGACGTGGAAGTGGTCATGATGATTACTGTCGTAGTCGGGGCCCAGTACGGTCGAAAACTGGGCACAAGCGCCGTCGTGAACTGCGCGCAGGAAAGCGCGCTCGCCCCAGTTACCGTGCCAACCTTGCTTCACCGTGATGCGCTGCCCATCGCTCAGCACGAAACCCGACACGTCGAGTGCGTTGGCGTGGCCGTGTTCCGATAAGTTCCCGCCCACTTTATTGTTCATCGGACGACAGGCATAGGATGCGGCCACAGTGATCTCGGCGACGGAAGCACCAAAGTTTCGGCGTGCGGCTGGCTCGATCACCGATGCCACCCACCGATCGACCTGCGGGACCATGGAGCAGCGTAAGAGTGCCGCCGGCTTTAAGCGCACGCGCCCCCTGTGGGCGGCAGCCATCTCAAAGGGGCGCTCGGCCCCACAAGCGCTCGGACCACCCAGCGCCGAGCGGCTGCGAATGTAAGGGGTTTCGCGCACCACACCCGACGCCAGGCAGGCCTGCTCTTCCTTGGCGCGCCAGGGCTCGTGCTTGGCGACGAAATAAGGGCTCGTGCTGCAGCTCGGTAGCAACACCAAGCCAGCTAAACCCAGAAAAACGCGGACGCGAATGGACAGCATGAGATGGTAACGTTAAGCGCGCTAACCCTAATGGCTCGTAAATCCCATCTCTCCCGCCTTCCAAGTGCCCGCAAATTCCGGCCCATTTGCGGCTCTAACAGGGGCAATTCGGGGCTCGGCCCCGCAAAGTTATCCACAGCCTCGGGCTCATCGGCTCGATTTCCCCAGACCTACACAGTTTATCGTGTTAATAATGACGTGCTCGAAGTTTCACGCTTTGGGCTCTTGGCACCGAAAGGTGTCGGTTTGAGTTCGTGTAGTGTACTGAGAGTATCGAGTATCTGCGTCTTGGCCCCGGTTTGGGTTCTCTGCTGGCCTCGTGACAATCCCCGCGTTTGTCTTCCGAGATCGCAAGAGGATGTGCCGGGGCCTCGTAGTTGGAGCGCGGCTTAGGCGAGCTTTCCAGAACTCAGGGCCGTCGCGCTAGAAAATCCACAACCGCCTCCTTATAGGCCCGATCGCCAACCGCCTTCATGTGATCGCGGCCCTCGATCTCCAGCGCAAGTGCGCCAGGGATCAGTTCTGCCAGCCCCTTTGCGGAGCCGCCGATCACGTCCTGCTCACCCAACACAACGAGCACGGGGCACGTAAGGCGGCCAAGATCCTCAGCTGTGATCGGCGCGCGGGACGACCGTATGCAGGCGGCGAGTGCCTTGAGATCGCTGCCCGTTTGCTCGGCAAAGGCGCGGAACGTACGCGCTGTCGGGTTCGAAACCTCCTCGATGCTTTCCGCCTCGAGTGCGCGGGCAACCGGCCCGGTGCCGGCAACGCCACGCACCATGTTGAGGCCGAGACCTCCGAAAACGAGACTCCTGACGCGCAGCGGGTGCGCCAAGGCCAGAAAGGCCGAAATGCGCGCACCCATGGAATAGCCCATGATGTCGGCGGCCTCGATTCCCAGGTGGTCGAGAAGGCGGCGCGCGTCCTCCGCCATCAGTGGCGCCCCATAGTCGTCCGTCGAATAGAGTTTGGCGCTGCGCCCGTGCCCGCGATTATCGAATGAAATGACGCGGCGCCCCGCGGCCGTCAGCGTCTGGACCCAGCCGGTATCAATCCAATTGGTCGCCGTGTTTGAGGCAAACCCGTGGATCAGAAGCGTTGGATCGCCGTCGCCATCGTCGATGTAGGCGATCTCGACCCCATCGGAATCGAACGTGTGCACCAGGATTGGTCCCTTGAGCCTCGAGTGTGCGATGGCCCACACCCCTATCATTTCGGGACCGTGGCGGCTATCGTCGAGCCGTGACCTTTTGAACATCCACTAGGCGGAAAGAATGTCTACAAGCGTCGTGCCCCACCTCGCCAACGATCAGGGCGTTGAGAAAATATTCATAGGTGTAAGCGAGCTGAACTGCATGGGCGCGCGACTGCCCTTCGATCACCCGCACGTATATCTCGACATGGGCTCTGACGGGCAGATCCTTTGCCCCTATTGCTCGACGCTCTATATCCACGATCCGCGCCTGGCAGCTGGCGAGTCCGATCCCAAGGGCTGCCTCGTCAACCTCGTTGAGGAATTCGACTGACGTCCTGCGCTTCCGACGGCAACGTGACATGAGCGTGCTGCCACCCCAGGCGCGTGCAAACGAGAACGCCGAAGCGGCTCTGCAGCGCGCGCGCAACGACCGCGCACAACCGGTGCTCATCGCAGGTGGCGGTATCGGTGGGCTTGCCGCAGCCGTAGCACTGGCGCGGCGTGGGATTGCCTCGCATGTCCTGGAGCGTCGCGCAGCTTTTCATGAGGAAGGTGCGGGCATCCAGATCGGCCCCAACGGTACGCACATCTTGCGCTTATTGGGCGTGGCAGACGCCCTTCGCCCGCATGTCTCAGTGCCAGACGCGATCCGCGTGCGTGACGGCACGAGCGGGTCCGAACTTGCTTGCTTGCCACTCGGCCGCTGGATCGCGGAGCGCCACGGCGCACCGTATTGGGTGGCCCATCGCAGCGACTTGCACGCTGCCCTGTTACACGCTGCCCACGCCGAGCCTCTCGTGGCCCTATCGTTGGGGTTCGATGTGGTTCAATTGGCAACCGATGGCCAGATGGTCGCCGTCACATCCGCCGACGGACGCGCGTGGACGGGACGGTCGCTGATTGCAGCCGACGGCGTATGGTCGGCTATCAGAAACCTGCAATTTGACCCGCGCGCGCCCCGGTTCTTCGGCAAAAGCGCCGCGCGAACCGTTCTCGCCGCCGATGCGGTGCCCGACACACTTCGCGATCTCGAAACCAATGTATGGCTCTTTCCCGGAGCGCACGTCGTGCACTACCCCGTGGCAAACGGGCGTGAGTTCGCGCTCGTTGCCATTGTCGACGACACACACAACGATAGAGACTGGAGCGCGCCGGTTTCGGCTAATTGGGTGCAGCAGCACGTGCCACGCTGCGCATTACCGCTGCACGAGTTGCTTTCGAAAGCTCAAACCTGGAAACGGTGGGCGTTGCATACGCTGCCCGTACCACAAACATGGTCACGTGGGCCGGTCGCCCTTCTCGGCGACGCCGCGCACCCGGTACTGCCATTCCTGGCGCAGGGCGGCGTGCTCGCACTGGAAGACGCCGCCGTGCTGGCAGACGCTTTACACCGGTTCAATACTGACGTTCCCGCCGCGCTCACATTGTATGGGCGCCGGCGACGTGGACGGGCCGCTCACGTCGCTATTGCTTCCCGCCAGAACGGCCGCGTTTATCACCTCTCAGGCCCGCTCGCGCAGGCGCGCAATCTAGCGCTGCGATCGGTTTCGCCGCAGTGGCTCATGGCGCGCTACGATTGGCTTTATGGCTGGCGGCAGGGCTAGCCGGCTGGGTAATTACATTTCTGGCGCCAGCTGGGCGAATTACAGGGTCGGCACGATCGGGTGGCGCCAAAGTGCCAATGGTGCGGACGGCGGGAGTCGAACCCGCACGGCGTTTCGGCCTCAGGATTTTAAGTCCTGTGTGTCTACCAGTTCCACCACGTCCGCGAGGCCGACCGTTATGGGCACAGTCGATCTCATAATCAATGCTGCGCCAATCAATGGGATCGCCGTCCGGTCCGGATAGCGCCCATCAGCAGCAAGTAAAGCGTTATCGCGTTTAAGATATGCCAAATGAAATGCGTCCCAATCGCATGGCCGTCCAAACGGGTCAGCTCACATAGGTCCCAATCGAGGGAACGGAATGTGAGCGAGAAGAAGAATACGATACTGGCAGAGAGGACGTAGCCCCACGCAGGCTTGCACTGGACGGCAAGCGCCGCGCCGATACCGAGCATGGCGATCAGCGCCGGCACGTAGCCAAGCGACCCGTTAAAGCAGGGCCCGCGATTCTCGCCCGTCATGGCAAGCGGCTCGGTGCATTGAATGTTGCCAACCGCCTGGAGGGACCACACGAATAGGCCAAGGCCGATCGCCACAACCAGCCAGGGCAGCGCCAGGAAGCGGCGCAGCGCATAGCCAAGATAGACCAGCATGAAGATGCCGATGGGGATGACGTCGGCTTGCGCCGCCCACGCGGTTGCAAAGGTATGAAACAGGAAGCTGCCTATACCAATCGCGATGGTAATGAGGATGAGGAACGCTTCTGCGATGTTGCGCTCGTCATTTGGCAAGCGCGCAAAAGCATAAGCGGCCGCCAGCGCGGCAATGATGAAGGCCGCGTTCGACACTGCATTTAACGGCTCAGCCCAAAAGGCTGGATCGTTCCCGCGCTCGCAATAGCGGTAGATTTTCTGATCCCAGTCCATGCCGTGCACCAGCTGCGTGCTAGGCCTTCTTTTCGGGCGGCACAGCAAGGCGAATGTGCAACTCGCGCAGGTGTTTGGCGTGCACGTGTGAGGGTGCGCCCATCAGCAGGTCTTCGGCTTGCTGATTCATGGGGAACATGGTGACATCGCGAAGGTTGGTAGCGCCGGCCAAGAGCATGACGATGCGATCGATGCCGGGGGCAATTCCGCCATGCGGCGGTGCCCCGCACTGCAGGGCTTTCAACATGCCGCCGAACTCGGTTTCCAGCACGTTAGGTGGGTGGCCTGCGATCTCGAACGTCTTGTACATCACGTCAGGAAGGTGATTTCGGATAGCACCGGACGACAGCTCCACACCATTGCATACGATGTCGTACTGCCAAGCCTTGAGCGCCAAGAGATCGTCTGTCGTCTTTGCCGCTTCCAGCGCTGCCATGCCGCCCTGCGGCGCGGAGAACGGGTTGTGAGAGAACTGGATCTTTTTCTCGTCCTCGTTCCACTCGTACATGGGATAGTCGACGATCCAGCAGAACGCGAAGCGGTCCTCGTCGATGAGCTTGAGTTCCTCCCCGATCTTGGTGCGCGCCTCGCCGGCGAACTTGTGAAACTTCGCCGGGTTTCCGGCGGCGAAGAAGACGGCGTCGCCCGACCCCAAATTTAAACTGATCAGCAACTTGGCGGTTGCCTCGGC
>CAZURR010000025.1:0-28625 GCA_964622715.1 uncultured Hyphomicrobium sp.
AGACACCCTTAAATCAGGACGCCATCTGTCTCAAAAAATCTGACGACGGACACGGATTGGCTCGGAATTCGATCTGGTTATAGTATTGTCCGGTTGGCCTTTGCGCCCGATGCGCGTCCGGATAGGTGACTAGGCCGTTATTTCTTGATGATGTGCGTTAGACCTCGAGAGGAACCATGACGATATACCCCGCCCTAGAAATTCCCCAGACCCTGGCTGCCGGCCCGGGGCCGGGTAACACCGATCCCAGAGTGCTCGAACGCTTTGCCAAGACCGGCGTGGCCGATCATATGCACAAAGACGTCATCAGGGGCATGTTGGAGGCCAAGGAGATGCTGCGCGAGGTGTTTGGCACCAAGAACGCCTACACCTACGGCGTCGGCGGCACCGGCTTCAGCGGACTTGATTGCGTGCTCAGTATGATCTTGCCCGGCGATACGGTCGTGGCCTTCGTGAACGGCACTTTCAGCGGCATCGATGGGCTCACCATACGCATGAAGGCGTCCACGCGAGAAGAGCTGGCCGCAGACGCCCTGAACCCTCAACCCGCAAGCGTCACCATCGTGCAGGTGCCACATGGGCAATCGGTGACTGGCGAGATCATCGAAGCAGCACTTGCCGAGCACAAGCCGATGTGGGCTTTCATGGCTCATTGGGAGACAGGCAGCGGGCGCATCAACGATCTGAAGGGCTTCAACGAGGCGTGCCTACGGCACGGGGCGATGGGCATCGTCGACGTCGTCTCCAGTCTGGGCGTTGCCGACTATAATATCGACGACTATCCTGGCGTTGTCGCCTGGGCCTCGTGTCCGCAGAAAGGCGTTCTCAGCCTGCCTCTGACATACGCGCCGGTGAGCTTCACCGATAAAGCGATCGATCTGGTAGCCAAGCGCGGCTGCTACACCTATGTGCACCATCCAATTCTCGAAGGGCGCCACTGGGGGATCGTGGACGGCAAAGACGTTGCGGCGGCGGGCTACCATCGCACGCATTCCTGCTACGCAGTGGCGGCGTTCCACGAGGCATTGCGCATCCTGCTGACCTACGGACGGGCGCGCAAGGCGGCCGATTACGCCTATCACGAAAGAGCGTTGCGGCAGGCGGTGCAGGCGATGGGCTGCGAGGTCACCTCCAATATGACAAGTCTGGTAGTGCTTAATCTGCCTGGAAAGCTTGCAGGGAAGGAAAAGGACCTGGTCGCGAAGTGCCGTGCTCAGGACTTCGGGATCTGGCCGACCCTTTCGGAACCCGTCCAGGTACGCATCGGCATTCTCAACCAACTCAACACCGATGCGATTACTGAAATCGTCGACCGCTTCGCCGATGCCATGCTGGACATGGGCGCCGAATTCGACAAGCAACAAGTGATGGGCCGGCTGAAGTCCTACTACGCAGAGGCCGCCTAAGAGCACCACAACCGCTTCGGGTGCCTCACGCCCGGAGCGGACCAAGCGGTTCGATCCCGAACGCAAATCGAAAAGATCTGCTTCCGATTGAACCTTCGATAATGTCAGTTGAGTTTGGGGTCCCGGCGTCCGTATTGCTACGAGCGGACGCTCGGCCTCGCGCTCTTGACGGGTGCGGGCGCTTGTCTCCGACGGCAACGGACTAGATCAACAAAATCGACCATGGAATGAGCGTCAGGGAGATCCGCGTGATCTGCCTGAAGCAAACGTGCGGCAGGGCACTCGGAACATCCGCAGGCTGCCAAATGTGGACCTCTTCGATACACCTGCACACGCTCAGTGGTGGCCAAGCTTGTGAAAGTCGAACGTATTAAGACGGCTTGAGCGGAAGAATTAAAATATCGAGCCATCACTTACGCGGCGACCAATTTCATGGACTCATTGATTGTGGTTCGTTTAGATCGACACCTCAACCGACCGATCAAAAGTGGATCCGAAAAATGACCAAGAAAGCTCTTCTCGTAATAGATCTTCAGAATGATTATTTTCCTGGCGGCAAGTGGACGCTTGAAGGAATTAATGCGGCAACCGCCAATGCCGTGCGGCTTGTTGCTGCCGAACGTGACAAGGGCAATCTTGTCGTACACATCCGTCACGAATTTCCCACCAGCGACGCTCCCTTTTTTGCGCCGGGTTCAAAGGGCTCAGAAATTCATCAGGACGTACAGCCGGCCAGCGGTGAAACCGTCATTCTCAAGAACCAGGTCAACAGCTTCCGCGATACGAATCTGAAAGACGTTCTTGACAAGAACGACATCGAAGAGGTCGTGATCTGTGGCGCGATGAGCCATATGTGCGTCGACGCTGCGACAAGGGCTGCCAACGATTTTGGCTACCAATGCACCGTGGTTCATGATGCCTGCGCTACGCGCGATCTTGAGTTCAACGGCGTTCGCGTTCCCGCGCAACAGGCCCATGCCGCCTATATGGCAGCTCTCGGCTTTGCCTACGCAAATACGATTACGACGGACGAGTACCTCGGTAACGGGTCTTAACAACAGTCGGACGCCCCGCGAAGCATCTGTGGCACCGCGGAGAGGACAGGCTGGCTTTTCGTGCTTATGGAATCTGTTTGCGCACGGCGGCAACGACGCGTGCCGAATCAAAAGCGAACCCCCGATGAAGCTCCGAGGGCCGTATAAGGTTGGCCGGGCTCAGCAATGAAACGCGGACCTTTGCAACGCCTATCCGACCAATCCTACGCGCTCGACGGCTCAGAGGATTTCGCATTCGGCGGCTTACAGAAGCCGTGAGCCGGCACATCAAGCGCGCTGTTGAACTTGCTCGACATGTTCTGGAACGCGATCAGCCCCGTCAGTTCTACAATGCCATCATCGTCGTAATAGGATCTCAAGCGATCGACCAGATCATCGTCGACCTGCACGTCGGATCGCGTCATAGCTTCTGCGTACTCGAGGACCGTTTGCTCATGGCGATCAAACAGGTTGCTGTGGCGCCAATCGTCGACTGCCTCCACTTTTTCCGTGCTGACACCCCGCCTGATGAGTATCGCTGAGTTGATATCGACACAAAACGAGCAGGTGTTGATCTGGGACACTCGGACAGTGATGAGCGAGCGTAAGGCTGGATCAATCGGCGAGGAGCGCCGGTCGATCATGCCGTACAGGAACGCCACGGCAGCAAACAGTTTCGGCGACCTTGCCCATAGCAACGCCGACTGCAGCACGTCTCCATACTTGCGCCGCTGGTTGGAGAAGAATGGCTGCAAGTAGAAGGGATAGCTGTTCAGCGGCTTTGCTGGGACTCGCATTTCTTAGCCTCAACGCTTTCTGCTCTGCCGTAGCGGGTACTGTTGCTCTGATGTGGTTGGCGTATTCGAGAATTCAATTGGCGTATTCGATTCTGAGTGGTCTCAAACACGTTTCGGAAGAGTTCGCTACGGGTCCAAAACGGGCAGGGAAGGCTGATGTCAACATGTCAGTGCGGAGCTCATTCGGCGTCGCGTAGGGCTCCCTGCTCGCGTGGTATTTCAGTGGATGCTTCGCTCTGGATTTCGCGATGCAATATGCCTCCGACCTCTGTTTGACTCAGTTTGCGCCGAGAATCTGATTCGGCGCGCCGTTGATAAGCTCAATACGCAGCCCGTCGCGCGTGCGCCAAGGCTGGCCCCGGGCCGTGGTCGGGGCCAGCCACCTATCATTTGCCGGCCTTCGGTCGATTGCTATTTGGTCCCAAAGGCCTGCAGAGCAGGCCTTCGCCGTTGCCGAATTTTGACTCGCAGGAGAAGCTTGAAAACGATATCGTGCCGCAGGGCCTAAAGAACGTCTAGGAGCAAAACGCCAACGAAACAGTTAGAGATGGAGGTGGTTAAAATGGACGCCCTCCTCAGCGCCTTACGAGCCGTGGGCGACTTCGCGATCGAAGTCCTGCTATTTATCGCACTCATCTTTCTTGCAAACAGCGCGACCTACTACCTCCTAGGTGAGGAAAACTTAGTCCTCGCGATCGTGATCGGCACGGGTGTGGCCTGTGCAGTCGTCTTGTTCTTTTACCCGCGCGTAAGTCGCTCGTGGAACACGCGACCTAAATGACGCTGCGGCAGAACGCAGGCTGAGATCGGGCTCGCGCGTAGCGGGACGTCGAACGCCGCTATGAGGATCGGCCGAAGATCCGGCAGAGCAGAGAGTCGAATGACACGAGTCCCGCTCCCTTCACCACGAGAACGATCAGCGGAAACGCCCAGAGGAGCCGCTGATCGGCGAGGGCAGAATCGTGAATACGATCGAAGAAAGCGCCTATCGTCTTGGCATCAATGCTGTGCAAATTGATGTCGACATAGGTCATCACGGCGATGAAGGCTAGCATGCCGAGCGCCGCTCCCCGCGTAAACAAACCCACAACAATAAGAACGGGTAGAATGAATTCGCTGTAGGTGCCGAGATAGACGATCAGCCCGTAGGGGAAGAACGGGATCTTTTCGATATTGTAGCTGTATTGTTGAGAAACGCTGGGCAGGATCTGCGCATAAGCGCCAGTCGTCATGGAAAAAACGCCGAGAAATCCGCTGCCGATCTTGGTCAGCGCCGAGTTCCAAAAATATGGAAGCAATATGCTGGCAAACGTCAGTCGCGCGGCAAGCCCGATGAACCAGCCCTCTGTAACCCGCTCAATGGCGCCGAAAAAGCCGTTGTAGGCATCTTTGATCATTCCAAACATCGTCGTGCCCTTTGTTTCTGCGGCTGCGGTGGTCTGCTGATCACGACGGCCAAATATCGCTTATTGCTTTGCCAGGTCGACGACGGCTCCGGCGTTAAAGATTGTCGCCAGCATTGCGCTAAGGTCAGCTTGTGCCGTCTTCGGAAGCGCTTCCGCAGCTTCTGTGAGGGATTGCCCGTCACAAAGTGCGGCAAGAAGTTCGAAGCCCGCGAGTGGAATCAGCATGGGCTGCACTTCCAACCTCGGCCGCACGAGAAAACCGCACTCGCCACGTCTTTGCGTCAATTTCGTCAGGAGTGCAGCTGGGTCGTCCTGCTGATGGGCATGCCAAATGGAGAGGACTGGCCAGTCGGAGCGTATCAACCGCAGTGAGGGATGTAGAATGACGCGCACCTTCTCGAATGCTTCGGTATCGAGCGCGTTCAAGGCCTGGATGGTGATCGCCTTGGCATCAGCGGCGTGGAAACTCTCGTTGAATGACCGTTCCACCCTGGCGACATCTGGCAGATAGGGCAGCCGCCGGGCCGGATCGAACGTCTCAATGAAATCTGGAAAATCGCTGCCGTAGTTCAACAGAACCGGCGAAGACGGCAAGTGATCGGCCAAATAGATCTTCGCAATCGCGGCGAAAAATTCTTCGCCAACCAGGGCCTTCACCACCGGAAAGGTGGCCGCCAAAGCTGCTCGCAGGCTCACAGCCACATTGTTGCGATAGACGTTGAAGCGTTTGAGGGAAGGTGCGCCATCCGTCTTGCCGACCTGATCGGGGACAGGAAGGTCGGGCTGGCGCAAAGCGTTCGCAAAATTGCGCACCATATCCGACCAGCGTTTGGCCGAAGCCACGCGTGCACGCCCGGAAAATGTTGGCGTTGATGTGTTCACGACATCTGTTCCGCAGCCAGCGCGCTAACAGCGGGAGCTTCCGATGCCTCGAAGGCCTGCAAAATTGCCTCAGCGCGACGGGCCTCCTCAAAAAGCACCGGCCAGTCCGGGATGTCTTCGTCCCACTCAACTAACGTCGGGATCGCGCCGGCCCGTGAAATCGCACGCGCAAACATCGCCCACACATCATCGATCACGCGCCGGTCGTGTGAATCGATCAAGAGCCGCGCGCCAGCATCGTCATGGTCCACAGCGTGTCCCGCCAAATGGACTTCACCGACATGGCTGATCGGGAACCTTTCGATGTAGGCTACTGCGTCGCGCTTGTGGTTGGTGCAGGAGACGAAGACGTTGTTGACGTCGAGCAGTAGGCCGCAACCGGTGCGCTTTACGATCTCGATGAGGAAGTCGATCTCGTCAAAACTGCTTTCCTCAAATACGACGTAGGTCGCCGGATTTTCTAAGAGGATGCGTCGACCGAGATGGTTCTGCGCCTGATCGAGGTGAATGCAGACAATGTTGAGCGTTTCGGGCGTATAGGGCAGGGGTAGAAGGTCGTTGAGGAACCCCGTATCGTGGGTCGACCAGGCTAAGTGCTCTGAGACAAGACCCGGCTCATAGCGGTCGATGAGCGCCCGGAAGCGATCGAGATGATCGGTATCAAGCTGCTGCGGGCCGCCGATCGACAGACCGATACCATGGAGGGAAATCGGATAATACTTACGAATGCTCGCTAGTTGATGATGTGGCGCGCCGCCTGCGCCCATATAATTTTCCGGGTGGACCTCAAACCAGCCCAGATCAGGCTGGTCCGCAAGGATCGCAGTAAAGTGCTCAGGCTTGAAGCCGACGCCGGCGCGGGCGGGAATCGGAGAATCAAACCGGGAAAAAGTTGTCGCCATGACGCCCACCTAAGCTGCTGATCGTTACCGATCCATGCGCGTGGCCGGTCTATGAGGCGGCCGACGAGCATGGATCGAAACATCAGGAGGTCTTAGGCCCCTTCGCTCTTACGACTTGGGCCGGTCGCGATCTAACGCGGATAAGCTGCCTTTGCGGCCATCTGGCAATTCCATGGTTTCGCAGGTGCCCTTCGGAACAAGCGTCCAAGAGTTGCCCTGGTAGTCCACTTTCGAAGTGCCAGCACACGTGGTTCCGGGGCCAGCTGCGCAGTCGTTCTTTCCCGCCAGTGAAACGCCGTAGCACTGCTCCTGATCGGTAGCACGGACTTCCGGCGCACTCATTGAGGCGGCAGTGGCGACAGCAGATGCGACCAAAGCAGCAGTGGCAATTTTCTTCGACATCTCAAGGCTCCTTGGATTCCAAATAGAGGCAGCGATTGCCCCGAACCGAAACATCGGCCCAGGCATTATTCGATCCTTGCGCTACCTTTGTTACATGACTATCAGCGCCGCCCCTGAAACGGTTTGTTGGGGGCACGATCGATCCGAGAAAGCTGCGGGAGGGTTCGCCTCCGGGCAACTTCTATTTCAATGCTTTATGAGATTTTTCTCTCGGTTGGATCACTGGCCCGGGGAATCCGGGCAAGCCAGCGCTGAGGACCTGAGGCTCGACAACTCAGTACGACGCACGAGCCTCAACCACGTTGGTAGACTCTTGGCACGCGTGCCCTATCTCGCGCCGGAGCATCGGACACCTGTTTGCGGCAGCTTGAAAGCGCCGGGCGCATATTGATTTTCGCCCCAGTTCACATGTGCCCGCGAAATCGGCCGGAGATTTCCTGCAAGGCTCATGCTTGCAGCGTGATCTCAGCGGCCGAGTTTTTTCGCCAACGCCGTCTTGCTGCGGCCTGATGTCTTAATGTCGACGTTTTGCGCTTTGAGCGCGATAGGTCCTGATATCGTTGGGATAGTAATCTCATCAGGCACCATAAGGCCGGCGTGCGACTCAGGCCGGAACGCAATCTCGATGCCTGTGCTGCGCGACATGGCTTTTGTTTCATCGTTGGCGCGATAGCCAGCGACCGGCACATATTTCACACGGCACACGATCGCTTTGCCCTGCCCAAGCGGCTGTTGGCGGCGGAAATAGAGCTCAAGATCGAAGCGTTGCCGTCCATCGAAGATCTCCACTTTGCGCCCGCACGGGCTCTTGCCCTGGGTGCGGGTCAGCGCGAGGACTGCGCTCAACGGGTCGAGGACACCTTTTAAGTGCTTCCCTTTGAGAGGCACCGTGTCGGCGGCGAGCGACCTTGAAGGCAGGACAGTAAGAGACGATACCCCGGACTCACCAAATCCCATGTTGATTCCACCAACGCCGGTCGAGCCGCTAAAGTCGAACGCATAATTAGCAGGCTTGGCTTTAGCACCATGAATGGTGCCGGAGCTGCGCGTTGCGCCTTTCCAGGAAACAGCCCCGAAAAGCGCGGACAGTTCCACCTCACTTTCGACCACGTACCCATTAAACCCCACACTCGACTCATAGCGAAGGGTTCCAATCTCAAATCTGTTGAGAGTAATCTTGTAAGTGGCGCTGACCCGGTAGGGTTCGGGATCTTTGGCTGCGACTGTTGTTGCGCAGGCGACTGTCAATATCGCGCCGATAACGGCGGTCATCGATGTGGCGGATCGCGACAATACTAGTAGGGACATGACACCACTCCTGACTAGAATACGCGGTGTGCCTTCGATCCGGATCATTCACTATGACGAACAAAACATGCGCCACTTATTGCGCTCGCGTTGAGGTGCTGAGCTGATCTGGACATAACGCACAATCAATTGACTCTTTACGTAAGCGTTTGAGCGACATTCTATAAGTCCCCCACTTAGGGGACGTCCCATCAATCAGGAACGTTGGCTGAGAGACAGTCTGTGGACTGATTGCATTGGGATCGCAGGAAGACTAAGGGCCACCAGCGGTCTCACCCGCATGCGACATTGTGGAAATCGTTGTGGATATCTATGCCGCGGGTCATACTAAAGAATAAAGGAATGAATCCTGAAGACGCCCAAAACGCCGTATTTTCAGGCGTTTGGCCCTCGTGCCCCGTCGACGGACATCGCTGTCCCCCGATCGGGGGACTGGATTCGGGTTGATCTCGGACTACTTTAGGTTCGTAGACGGAGCAGAAACTAAAAGACAAATGGCCGATCCGCACGATCGGCGCGATTGAGACGAGTTGGATGCGTCATCCAAGCGTTGTGAGTACCTGGAGTGATCCAATGTCCCCGACCGCCACCAAAGTGCCAGGCGAAGTGCTTCCCGTTTCTGCGACCGGATTAGGCAGTTGCCACGGAATAACTTGGTTTTCCCGGCGGCACCCGAACCACGCCGCTGCCGGTTCAAAGGATGTGCACACGTCGGAACCGACCGGCATGCTGCGTACGCTGGCGCCGCATGAAATCCTGTTTAAGGAAGGCGACGTTAGAAGTCACGTCTATAGAATTGAGTCGGGAACGATATGTGTCTACGAGCCTCACTGGAATGGGCAGCGTTCTGTCATTGAGTTTGCACTTCCCGGTGACTTGGTCGGCTTTGGCTATCTGAGAAATTATACGCGAACCGCGCGGGCAACCACCCAGGTACAAGTATCGTGCCTGCCATTGAGCGCGGTCGACGAGATTGTCAAAGGTGATCCAAGAGCAGAGGCGAGACTCGAAGAGGCCATCGAACGCGACTTCAGAATTCTACGAAATTCGCTGGTCGAGTCGGCCCGAGTGAAACCACCTGCGCGCGTCGCGGCATTCTTGGTAGCGCTATCGCAAGGCAACAAGGATGAAGGCCGGGATCCCTCCATCATTTCGGATTCGCTGAAATGCGGGGTCGTTGCCGACTACCTGTCATTGAACATTGAGCTTCTTAGTTCGATCCTCGTAACTTTTGAGGACAGGGGACTCATCGAACAATGTCCACCGATGGGCCTTCGCCTGAAAGACGTCGGTGCGCTCGAAAAGCTTGCAAATGGGCTTGAGATTGGTGGCGTGGAACCGGGCGACGAGGCTCGATACAGTTCCTGATTGACCTGTAATCGAGAAGGTCGCACTTACTATTTCACTACATACCGCGCAGCAGGCCGAGGCTCTGAGCCCGGACGACGGCCTGCGCTCTGCTTGCCGCAGATAGCTTTAAGAAGATGCGCTTGACGTGCGTCTTAATCGTCTCTGGCGTCACGCCGAGGGCGCGTGCAATTTCCTTGTTTGATTTACCTTTTGCGATGAACTCTATGATCGCGTTCTCGCGAACCGTAAGTATTTGCTTTGGTTTTTGAGGGCTGGGCGAAGCCCGGTCCGGCATCTCGCGCTTTTCTACGAGCGTGAGCAGGGTATCGGCGAAATTGCGCACATCGTCCATGCGCTCAGCGCTTGGGGCATTCTTCGTCATGGAAAGAAGCCTGCCGATGTCGAGATCGCAATCGAGGACAAATCCCACTGCGCCCGCATCCATCGCCATGCCCAGCACAGGTTTGAACGTATTGATTGCTTTCAGAGGTGATTCAGACCGCAGGTGAACAAGCGATAGTTCGGTCCCGACACGTAGGGCAGAGAGAAGATCGTTGATTGCGAGAAGCTCTTCATAAGCGCTACTCAGCAAGCGAACCGCATCGCTAGAATGGCCAGCTGCTCCAGTAACCAGTCCTTCAGCAATCTTGCTGCAGGTGTATATCTCGGACCAAGTACATCGGTCAGATGAGGGTTGACGGGCCTTCAGCTGTTCGTATGCCTCCAACAGCGATTGGGCGTCATCCGTCTGGCCCATCGCAAGGAGAAGGCGTACGCGCTCAAGCAACGATGTGGCGACCACGTGTCGCCAGCCGCGCTCCCAGCCTATTCGTTCGGCACGATTGACAAAGTCAATTGCTCGATGCGCATCTCCGCGCGCCTGGGCTGAGCGGACAAGTACCAAAAATGCTTGCAAGAAGCTTTCGTGGAATGCCGTCGTCTCGATGAGATCGAAATCGTCGAGGACGGAAACCTCTGCCTCGCTAACTTGACCGCGCTCAAACAAGGTTGCTGCCCTCAGCCCGGTTACCATAGCCGCCGATACGGACTTTGGACCAGCGCAGCGTATCGCAAGTTGCTTTGCTTCATCGTAAAAGCCGAGCGCATCGTCACACGCTAGCCGATGGGCGGCCGCCAAACCATAAAGACAAAGCTGATAGGTCCTTGAGATAAGGGAGGACTCGCGATCAGCCGCCTTTGGCTTGGGTACCGCATAGAACGCATCCCAATCACCAGCCTTCAAATGTCCGTAGCGTGTGACATGGCACAGCGCATCGAAATAGAATGAATCGAACGTGCTATTCTGAAGACAATCCAGGGCGATATTGCGCGCCTTTGCGATTTCACCTTCCAAACCGAAGATCACAGCCCGCACCGCGCGGCACTTCCACCAAAGTTCTTCCCCTCGTTCTGCCCTTGCCGCTTCCTCAACATAGGAAAGAAAAGCGTCAGCTTCCGTAAACCGGTTCACCAGCGCCATTCCCCAGGCCAGGGCGAGCTTCACTTGGAGCTGGCCGCTCATGAGTTCCTCAGGGAGATGACGTTCCCACGACAACAACGTGAGGAGGTCACCACTGACGACTAGCGTCATTGCACAGTTTTTTATGAAGTCGAGGGCTTCGTCGAAATCCTTCGCCGCGATTGCGTGTCGGACGGCCTCGTTCCACATCTCTTGGGAGGCGTACCAGGCGTAGGCACGGCGATGCAGATCTGAGACGTGATCGGGCATTCTGGCCCGCAGGCGATCTTCAAGGAATTGACTCATCAAGTAATGGTGACGGTACCATTCACCTTCCCCGTCCAACGGAACGAGCAACAGCTGCCGTTGCTCTAGCGCGGCGAGCAGTTCGCCACTACGCGATAGGCCGGTAACGGCCTCAGCAAGCGAACGGTTCATTTGTTCTAGGATGGATGTCTTGATGAGGAACTCTACAATCTCATCTGGCTCGGACGCCAGCGTTTCATCTAGGTAAGCAGAGATTGTGCGAGATGTTCCGGAGAAAGAACTAAGGAGCACGGCGGGGTTTGCCGAATTCTGCAATGAAATGCGCGCAAGCTGTAGAGCCGCTGGCCATCCCTCTGTTGCTGAGAACAGCTTCTCGACGCCGGTCGTCTGGAGGCTTGCAGAGAGATTGGACCCCAGAAACTGCGTCGTCTCATCCCGACTGAAGCAGAGCATAGATGCGTCGATCTCGGCAATGTCCTCGGCGAGTTGAAGTTTAGTGAGTGCGAAGCGTGGCTCTGACCGGGACAAAATAACGAGATGGAAATTCGAAGGCGCGTAGCGCAGCAGAAACGACATCAATTCGTGGCAACGGGTATCTGTGACCAAGTGAAAATCGTCGAGAACAAGATAGATCTCGCTGTCGCTCTCAGACGCCGCATTGACAAGTGCCGAGACCACATTGCGCGGTGGAATAAGACTTGAGATCTCAAGAAGCTCAATCGCGTCTTGACCAAGGTGGGGATCAGCTCGTTGGATTGCCTTTGCCACGTGATAGGCGAAGGCACTTGGCTCATTGTCGTCGGTGTCGATGCTCAGCCAAGCCACTCTTGCATTCGCTTGGCGCAAGCGCTGGCACCAATCGGCAGCCAACGTCGTCTTGCCGTAACCGGCAGGTGCTTTGAAAAGGATCAGCCGCCGCGAGGTCGCTTCTTCGAGAGTGTCAAGTAGACCCTGTCTCGTCACGGCAAACTTGCCGACCGAGGGCGGCACTATCTTGGTCAGCGCAATATGCGGCAGGTCGCCCGTCAGCGAATGCCGGAGATCGTCCACTTGAGCCGCGATACTCACTCAAGCGCCCTCCCCCAAGCGCTACAAAAAGGACCCCCCACACGGGAAATACTACAGTATCTGTAGTTAGGCGCAATAATTCAAAGGGTTCGATTGGACTTTAGGGCAACTCCCCGTGGCTTTCAGCTCACTTCCAAATCTCCCAATTTGTAAATCGTTCTTCGATCGATGGCGACGAGTTAGCGTCTCAGAGCAACTACATTTCTCATTGTGTGCAATTGCTGCTTTGCGATTTCCACCTGCGATGCTTGGAGCCGCGCGATGTCGTTTCCTGATGGATGCGAAGCAGCGAATCTCAATCGTAAAGGCAAGCATGGGCACCTGGGCCGTGTCGGCATTGGACTATTCGTTGGTATAAGGGTGCGACCTGTTAGTACTTGGGTGAGTGCTCTTCTAATGCGCAAGCGAAAGCGGTGACCTCAATGATGCGTGGCGCTGCGCCAAACGATCGGTAACTGCTCCTTCGGCGGGCACGTGCTAGGCGCAAAAGTCCTTTAAATACGGGCCAAAAGCACGCAATGAGGAATAACTCAAAACAAGCCGGTCCGGGACAGGCAACCTTACTACGGAGTGGCATCGCTCCGTATTCCTCTCGGGGGATTGCCCCTTTCCGCAAGGGCGGATGATGGTCGTTGGGCGATTGTCATTTCCTGGACCGGCGCACTTTTCGTGAGATCAGCGCCGGCAACGGCGTACTACAAAAAGTGTAAACGAGGACAACGAAGAACGTTAGAATTCTGGGCGCTCTGAGGTGTCATGAGCTGCCAATCAAAATGATTCCGGACGGTAGCATTGACTGACCGGGGCCGCAGGATTTCTGGCCCGCATGACTTGAACAAGCTGCACGGGCTTACAATTGGCTCCACCGAATTTGGCAGTAAGAGTCACAAGCGTTCGGCATGATTTTTGGTGGTGTAAGGTGCAGGAACGCCACTATGCTCGAATTGAGCACGCATACACAAGACGACGTATGAGACACGTCGCGACGATGGCGCCGGATTTCGGAAACGACATCTTATGGTTGGCGAGCGCCTACGAACGGGATCGACTTTCGCCATCTCGTCGAAATAGTGCGGCATCGGCGCTCACCACACAGTAGCCCTCGCGCGCAAGAGCACGCCTATAGTGCAGCTTCAGCCGCGTCGTATCGCCCTTGCGCAGAACTTTCCAAGGTCCACGCTCGCGGATGTCAGGCGGCAACTCCGTTGAGCGTCCCGATTGTGAAATCAGTTGGACCTGCTTCTCAGATGTCGATCGCAGAACTACAAACATTGTGACCACCAGAGTTGGACAGAGAGAGGTTAGGAATGTTCTATTCTGAGACTAAGTCTATTACCGCCGTCCGTTAAGCCCATTTTTTTGTTGGAGAATCACGTTCTATTGCCGAGTCTTGCAGTGCATCATTGCTTGCCTGTCTCAACTGCTAGGTGATGGCCCTCGCGGGAATCGTCGAGCCGGCAAGCCATTCCGATAGGGCGGTGGCCGGCCTGAAGGGCGGCTTGAGGCGTTAACTCCTGATCACGAATTCGATCAGTGGCTGATTGACGATGGCAGCCTGGGCGAGTGCAAGGTCGAGGTCACACGGGCGGCGTGCGCCTTAATGGCAAATTTTTAGGCAGGAGCGCTAACCGGGTAGCCACAAGCAAGACGTCCGCCAACGTGGGGCGGTCCTTCAAGTGTGTGTGCGATTACTCTGCAGGGGAGGCGGCAGCGTCGCTGGTGGCTGCTGGCCCTGCCTTCTTCCGCGCGGTTAAGGCCCGGATGACCACGTAGAAAACCGGCGTGAAGATCAGGCCAAAAAGCGTGACGCCGATCATGCCCCAGAACACGCTAGTGCCGAGGGCAATGCGCATTTCAGCTCCGGCTCCGGTCGCAATGTAGAGCGGCACAACGCCAAACGTGAATGCGAGCGAGGTCATTATGATGGGCCTTAGCCGCAGCTTGGCAGCCTCGACGGCGGCCGTCACGCGGTCCGCTCCTTGCTCCTCGAGCTGGCGCGCAAACTCGACGATGAGTATGGCGTTCTTGGCTGCCAGTCCGATCAAAATGATGAAGCCGATTTGGGCGAGAATGTTGATGTCCTGGCCATGCAGTGACACACCAAAAAGTGCGCTCAACAGGCACATGGGCACAATAAGCAAGATGGCGAGCGGTAGTGACCAACTCTCATACTGCGCTGCGAGCGCGAGAAAGACGAATACCACGGAGAGGACGAAGATGTAATAACCGGTGTTGCCGGCTTTCTTCTCTTGATATGACAGGTCCGTCCACTCGTGCGTGATGCCATCCGGCAACTCGCGCTCAGCGAGGTTGGCCATGATCTGCAGCGCTTGGCCGGAGCTGACATCCGGTTCCGCTGCGCCATTGACCTCTATCGTTGGAAACAGGTTGTAGCGTGGTACGCGATCAGGTCCGGCAATGTTGCGGAACGTGACGAGATTGCTGAGCGGCACCATTTGTCCCGCCTCGTTGCGCACGCGAATGCGCCCGACGTTCTCGGGGTCCACGCGAAACGCAGCATCAGCCTGAGTGGTTACGCGATAGGTGCGCCCGAACATATTGAAGTCGTTGACGTAGGCGGACCCGAGATAGATTCGCAAAGCCTCAAAAATGGACTCTAGCGGCACCTTAAGCATCTGCGCCTTGTCGCGATCCACATCGACATAGAGCTGCGGGGTGTTCGTTGCGAATGTCGTGAACACGTTCTTGATGCCGGGCGTCGCATTTGCTGCCTTAATAAAGTTTGCCGCGACAGCGTCGAATTCCACGGGGCTCATGTTGGCCCTGTTTTGCAGACGCATGGAGAAGCCCGTCTGGCCGCCCATGCCGCGCACGGGGGGCGGGATGAAAACAAACGTGTTCGCTTCCTCGATCTCACCCAATTCCTTTCTGATCATATTGGCGACCTTCTCGACCGAAAGGCCCTTGCTCTGCCGCTCGGTTGCCCCGTTCAAGACGACAAAGATGGCACCGGCGTTTGTCGCGTTGGAAAAGGTTGCACCGGATCGGCCGGCGTAGCCGGAAGTGTGGGCTACACCTGGCGTGGCAAGGATCATATCGTTAGCGCGTTCCACGACCGCGTCCGTTCGCGACAACGAGGCGCCAGCCGGCAGCTGCAGAGAGACAATCAGCAGCCCGCGATCCATCTTCGGGATGAAGCCAGTTGGCGTGTAGGCCGCAAGCAGTCCTGCACACATGATGAGTGCAGTATAAACTCCGAGCATCAAGCCAGGCGCATTGGTCGCGCGCTTCACGAACCAGGCATACCCCCTCGCGACCGCGTCAAAGCCGCGGTTAAAGAGCCGGAAGAATCCGTGCACAGGCCGCATCAAGAAGCTTTGCTTCGCGTCCTCAGCGTGGGGCTTGAGCCACATCGCGCACAATGCCGGGCTCAAGGTGATCGAATTGAAGGCAGAGATCACAGTTGCGGTAGCCACGGTGACGGCAAACTGCCGGTAGAACTCTCCGGTGATGCCGCCAATGAAGGCAGTGGGTACGAAGACAGCAACGAGAACAAGCGCCATGGCGATGAGGGCGTTTCCGACCTCGTCCATTGAGACCCGGGCTGCTTGCAACGGCGAGAGGCCCTCGCGCAGCTTTCGCTCCACGTTTTCCACCACGACGATCGCATCGTCGACGACGATTCCGACAGAAAGCACCAGCCCGAACAGCGTCAACATATTGATGGAGAAGCCGAAGGCTTGCATGACGACGAATGTGCCGATTAGTGACACCGGGATCGCCACAAGCGGAATGATGCTCGCCCGCCACGTTTGCAGGAAGAGGATAATGACGATCACGACGAGAGCGATGGCTTCCAATATCGTCACATAGAGTTCGTCGATTGAGATCTCGATGAATTCAGTGGGATTATAGATGATGCGGTATTCTAGGCCTTTGGGGAACCGTTGTGACAGGCGCTGCATCTCTTCCTTGGCCGCGTTTGCGGTCTTAATCGCGTTGGAGCCTGGTTGCTGCGAGACCAGCATCACGGTCGCTGGAAATTTGTCCTGATATCCGTGAGTCGCATAGTTCAACGCGCCTAGCTCAACGCGACCCACATCCTTTACGCGTACGACGCGCCCGTCATCGCCTGTCTTAAGGACGATGTCGTCGAATTCGTCGGGTTCTAGAAGTCGCCCCTTGAGCTGAAGGGAGAGCTGAAAGGCGCCCATGTTGGTTTGTGGTGGTTGCCCAAGCGCGCCGCCGGCAACTTGCAGGTTCTGCGCGCGAAGTGCCGCAAGCACTTCGTCGGCTGTCATGCCGCGCAGGGCAATACGCTCCGGATCGAGCCAGATCCGCATCGAATATTCGCGTTCGCCGAAGAGCGTCACGTCACCGACGCCGGGAATGCGTGCCAACTCGTCGACGACGTTCAATATTGCATAATTGGATGTGTAGACCTGGTCGTACTTGCTATCCGGCGAGACGATGTGGACAACGAGCAATAGATCGGGTGCACGTTTACTGACCGAAACTCCGGTGCGACGTACCTCCTCGGGCAGGCGCGGCTCGGCTTCGGCGACCCGGTTTTGCACGAGCACTTGGGCCTTATCGATATCTGTGCCGATTTCGAAAGTGACGGCGAGCGTCATGTTCCCAGAGTCCGTGGACTGCGAGTACATGTAGATCATGTCCTCAACACCATTCACCTGCTGCTCAATAACCGATGCCACCGTGTCGGCGACGGTGGTTGCGCTTGCTCCGGGATAGGTCGCTCTGACGGAGATCGTCGGTGGCACAATTCCAGGGAACTGAGCGACAGGCAGCGCAAAATAAGAAATCAGCCCGACGATCACGATGAGGAGCGAGAGCACCGTGGCGAAGATCGGACGGTCGATAAAGAAGTGGCTGAAGCGCATCTGCGCCCTCACGCTGTCGGCTTAGGGTCTCTCCGCCGTGTCACCGTCGCCGTTTTTCGCAGCGCGAGACACTTGCAACGGCGCCTTCTTGGGCACGATCTTCATGTCGGGACGAATACGCTGCTGTCCCTTGGTCACGACCCAATCAGTTGGCTCAATGCCTTCACGCACCACGCGCAGCCCATCGATAAGCGGACCAAGTTTGACTTTTCGGCGCACAGGAACGTCATCAGGGCCGACGACCCAAACATATCTGCTGGTTTGATCGGTTCCAATTGCTTCATCAGGCAAAAGTAGCGCTTCGTATTCGGGAGAGCCTTGCAACCGCACACGTGCAAACATGCCGGGAGAGAAGAGGCCGTCTTGATTGGGAAGTACCGCGCGCGCCCTTAGTGTGCCTGTGCCAACGTCGAGCCGGTTGTCGAGAAAGTCGAGTTTACCTTGGTGAGGAAAGTCGTCCTCATCGGGCAAGGAGACACCTACTGCCGCGCCTAACAGATCCGCATTGCCCTTCTTGCCCGCCCGTCCTGTCAAGCGCTGATATTTAAGCGCGTTGTTTTCGCTCACGTCAAAGTAGATATGGATGGGATCTTGCGTGACAATAGTCGTCAGGATGGTGCTGCTGCTATCCGTTCCGCCGCCGCTGACAAAATTGCCAGGGGTCACGAGGGCGCGGCCTATGCGACCTGATATGGGCGCTATGATTTGGGTGAAGCTCAAATCGAGTTCAGCTGCCTTCACTCGCGCTTCAGCGACTTTCACCGACGCTTCGCCCTCACGCACCAGGTTCTCGCGGTCATCGAACGTCTTTCTCGAAATGATTTCGCGCTTTAGGAGCGGCCGGCCACGATCGACGTCGAGCGCGGCATTGGAGACTCCGACCTGGGCCTGATCAAGCTGCGCCTTGGCTTGCTCCAGAGCGCGCTCAAACGGCCGTGGATCGATCTTGAAGAGCAGGTAGCCCTCTTTCACCTCTTGGCCGTCCGTGAAGTTCACTTCGGTCAGATACCCGCTGACACGGGCCTGCACTCTGACCTCTTCAACGGCATCAAAGCGCCCCAAGTACTCGTCCCATTCGATGACGTTGCGCGTGATTGGCTGGCTAACGGTCAACTCGGGACGTGGAGGTAGCGTCGCGCCCTTCTGTTTTTCTGAGCCCGATGCAAGATTGATTAAACTGGCGAAAGACGACGTTACACTCTCGCTCAAGTCGCTGAGGCCACCGTGAATGCTCTTGCCGGAAAGCGGGCCGAAAGCGACGATCGCGGCTACGGCTGCAACGACCAATGTCAGTAGCACATACCTGGGACGCATCCGCGGTCCTTGTCTCTTGTGCACGCGCGGCGTGTGACACTTCTCGCCGGTGGCGTCGCCTACCAGCGCAGCAGGTGTTTGCCGAGGAAAGCCCCGACCACTGTCACAATAATGATGGCCAATCCATACCACGTTGCGACGAAGAACGGGCTATCGTCCTGGCAATGAGTGGCATAGAGCGTGGCCCCAATGCCGGCCGAGACGAGACCAGCGGTGGCGCCGGCAAGCACCGGGTGTGTCGGTGCGCCATTGCGAAGCGTCCATATGACCGCGACCAGCGGCGCGGCCGACAATACAGGAATGAGGACGAGGCAGACAATCGAGTTCTTCCCCATAAGGTTCATGGCCCACGCCGATGACGGAACGAGGAATAATTCAGCGATGACCGAGGCGATGAGCAAGACTGGTGGGACCGCGAGTGCTGCAAGCCATCCCTTAGGCACGGCTCCTGGGCGGGCGAGGTGCAGTATGAGACCGAACGCTGACGCGAACAGGGTAAGCGTCAGCACATACTTGTAGAGAAAGCGCGGCGTCTCAAGCGCTGCGGATATGTCAGACCGCGGGCCGATTCCAAACAAGAAAATTAGCGCAGCCACCATCGCGCCGCCAGCGATGGCGATCCATAGCTGATGGTCAATCGGCTTGGAGACCGTTTTTGTATCTGCCGCCAGAGCGGCAATGAGTTGATCGGTCTTCATTCGTTGTCTTTCCGATGCACGGCAGCTAGCGTCTTTAGTCCTCTATGCAACGCTACGCGCACCGCGCCTTCGTTCATTCTTAAACTCTCCGCCACCTCGCGGATCGATTTTCCTTCAATACTAATCGCACGAACGATCACCTGCTGACGGCCGCGCAGTTCGTTGACCAGCCTTGCAGCGTCCTGACGGTCGAGGTCGTCACGCGGCTCCTCGGCAGCCAGAAAATCCAGCATCGCATCGATCGGTACCTCGATACGCCGTCCGCGCTTACGCAGCGCGTCAATCAATTTGTGGCGTGCGATGGCTCTCACCCAGGGACCGAGAGGTTGGCTGGAGTCCCAGGTGTGACGCTTCAGATGAACCGCCAGCAGCGTCTCCTGGACTACGTCCTCGACGTCATTCGGTGGTGCGCCCACCTGAACGAAGCCGCGACGTGTTGCCGCCCGAAGGCCAAGGGTTAGCGATTCGAGCAGCTGGCGATAGGCCGCCTCGTCACCGTCGATCGCCGCCCGCATCAAGGCCGACCATTCCTCCTCGCGATTTACCTGAGCCACACGCTCCTCATAGGCCTTACGCCCTTAGTTCCCGGTTTGTTACACTCAAAAAGGGCGATTTCCTTAATCTCGATTCGGTCCATCATTCTACAAAACATGCGGCGACGATTTCCCAAACACAAAAACGTGAGGATGGAAACAATAGCGCGCTGATCTGCGTAACAGGCGAATGCAGGTCAAGCAACGATCTGCAGGGAGCCGGGCCTCAATTTGGCTCCGGGAGGGGTAGTGCAAACAGTACGGCGATCAAGCCGAACAAGGGAGCGCTGAAAAAATAGGCCTCACGTTGCCTCTCATCCCAGCTCAACTTCATCATCTGTTGGAGGAATACCATGAAGATCAACGTCAACTCTGGAGCTGCCATTGCCGCCGCTGCCGCCGCTCTCTTGATCGCCGGAACGGCTGTCAGTGCACCAGTGCAAATGGCCGCCGAAGGCGCGAAGGGCCATTGTGTGGGTGCCAATGCCTGTAAAGGTAAGGGCGCTTGTAAGACCGCCAGTAATGCGTGCAAGGGCCAAAATGCCTGCAAGGGCAAGGGCTTTCTAGCAATGACGAAAGACGAATGCGCAAAGATCGAAGGCGCGACGTTTGAGCCCGTGAAGAGCTAAGGTGCGCTTTGCTACACTTGTGAGAGCATAGTGCGACCCAGCGGCCTCGGCCGCTGGGTCTGCCCAGCCAAATCACCTCTCAGTGAAAAAATAGGTTTGTCGATGTCTGATCACGTGAGCAAGAAAGCGCAACCACCCAAGCCCGCAGTGGTGGCGTCCACGCAAATTGAGGGCCGCCCACCGTTTCTTGGTTTCGGGCTTGGGCTTCGACCGCAGCACTATCAAGAGATTCTCGACGGCAACCCGCAGATCGATTGGTTTGAGGTCTTATCGGAGAATTACATGGTTCCCGGCGGACGTCCGCTTGCCATGTTGGACCGTATCGTCGAGCGCTACCCCTGTGTCATGCATGGTGTCTCGCTTTCGATCGCTTCGACCGCGCCATTTGACGAGGATTATCTCGATGGTCTCAACAAACTCGCCAAGCGCGTTCAGCCGAAGTGGATCTCCGATCACCTGTGCTGGACCGGTGTGCACGGCGTAAACCTACATGATCTTCTTCCGATCCCCTATACAAGGGAGGCTCTCGATCACGTGGTGTCGCGCGTCCATTACGTGCAGGAGCGGCTCGGCCGCCAGCTTTGCCTGGAGAACGTGTCGACCTATGTGCAATTCGACCAATCTGAGATGACGGAGTGGGAGTTCATCTCCGAGCTGACGCGACGCACGGACTGCTGGCTGTTGTTTGACGTCAATAACGTCTATGTCAGTGCATACAATCACGGGTATGACGCACGCGCCTTCCTCAACGGCATCCCAGCCGATCGCGTTATTCAATTCCACCTCGCCGGCCATAGCGATATGGGCAACTACATCGTTGATACGCACGATCATCCCGTGCGGGAGGAGGTTTGGGACCTCTATAAGGCGGCACTGAAACGCTTCGGGCCTGTCTCCACGATGATCGAGCGAGATGATAACATTCCGCCATTGGTTGACATGCTCGACGAGTTGCAGCATGCCCGCGCGTTGGCGGCCGAGGTCTTGGAGCCAAAGAATGTCGCTCCCACCCCTGCAAGGTCGACCACGATTGCCTAATGTTGTGGGTAAGATGACACTGGTCGCTCCCCGCCCGGAGGCATCGTTGAAGTTCAAAGACTTTCAGGATCGGTTCCAGCGCGCGATCCTCAAGGGCGACGATGAGATCTTGGGCGACATCCCCGATGGCCCGAGAGAGACCAAGTATAACCTGCTCGGCGTCTACCGTGACGCCTACGTGCTGCGCCTCATCGACGTTGTAGGCAATGATCACGAGCTGCTTCGCTCCTATCTTGGCGACGACGCGTTCAATGAGATGGCGCGGGCTTACATCGCCAGCCAGCCCTCGCATCACCCAAACGCGCGATGGTTCTCAAAAAGCGTGCCCGATTTTCTGAAGGCGAATGAACCCTATTCGCGTCATAAGGTCGTTGGTGAATTGGCATCGCTTGAAAAAGCACTCAATGATGTCTTCGACGGCGCCGATGCGCCGGTGATAACCATGAGCGATCTCGTTGTGATTCCACCACAAGACTGGGGACGGCTGTCCTTCGTCCCACATCCGACCGTCACGCGTCTTAACGCGTATACCAATCTTGCGGCGATCTGGACGGCGTTGAAGGCGGAGAACGAACCACCGGCCGCCGCGACGAGTGAGGAGCCCACGCGCATCGTGGCGTGGCGTCACGAAATGTCGCCCATGTTCCGCGAAATGACTGCCGAGGAAGCCATGATGTGGGAGGAGGCCGCCAAAGGAGTGCGCTTTGACACCCTCTGCGAGCTCATCGCCTTCTATGACGACGCAGCGGGTGCTCCCGCACGTGCCGCAGGCTACCTCAAAGGCTGGCTCGAGGCGGGCATGCTGAGCGGGATTGCGATCTCCGACTAACCTGCTTTTTTTCCATCAATGCTGTTGTTGTGTGAATGCGCGCTGCGGCGGCGTGCCGGCCGGTTGCCCTTACGCAATGCTTCTAAAGTGAATAGGAGTGGTGCGAAGCACACGAATGGGTAGACTGCACGGTGCGAGCCAACCGGATACTGGCGGCCCAAATCGAGTACGAAGGTGAAAGCACGCCATGAGCTACATTGAAGAAAGCCTCGGCCCCAACGAGAAAATTGTGTATAGGGCGCACTTCAACTGGCTCTGGAAAGCGCGCGGCTGGATCGTGTTGCTTGCAGCATTAGGTCTGGCAGGGTTCCTTTACACTGAAAAGGTCCCGATAGCGGCAATAGCGGTCGTGGCAGTCGGTATCGCGCTATTCCTAAGGATCTTGATCCCGATCTGGACCACTGAGGTTGGACTGACCAACGAACGATTGATCTACAAACGTGGGTTTCTCTATCGGGATACGAAGGAGGTTCAGCTGCGTGCCGTTGAGGAGGCGGCGCTTGCTCAAAGCGTTTGGGGCCGGATTTTCAATTTCGGCCAGATCACCGTCCACGGTACCGGTGGTGAGGACTTGAAGCTGCCTGTTCTCGCCGATCCCGTTACCATTCGGCGGCTTCTAGAAGAGGCGCTGACGCAGGTGGGCCGCAATCTCGGCGCATACGCCAGCTCGGCTAAGGCGTGAGCCGGTAGCAGCAAGTCCTCCGCCGATTTTCAGCTTATCGGTACGCGCTATAGCTTACCATCTTCGTGTGATCTCATAGTCCACCGTATCGCGTACCGATTACTGCAGCCTTTGCACCTTGGCCTCGTCGACATAGCCGCGGGCCTTGCCGTCTCGTGCGACGAGCAAAAGCGCAGCCTCAGTATGTCATGGGAGGGGTGGCTGGGGGACTAGGATTCGAACCTAGATAGGCAGAGTCAGAGTCTGCAGTCCTACCGTTAGACGATCCCCCAATGCCGGGACCGGAAGAGGCGAAGGCCGCCGGTCGGGCCATATAACAGCTCGGTTTGCGCTTCGCAAGAATGCGGCATGTGCGCCTTAGCGATCGTTTCCCAACAACTCCGGGCGATACTCAAAATGCATCGTGTCGTAGTGCTGCCACTTGCCGCCCCAGATGAAGCCGTTTTTTTCAAAGATACGCACGATATCCATGGGGATTTTGTTCCTATAGGCATAGGCGCCGTCCTTGCTGGGCTTGGCGTTTCGCCAGTAGTCGGTGTGACGCAAAGCGATGTCGATGGCGATGGCATGACTGTGCGCGGACAAGCGGTTGGTGCCCGCGATCATCCGGCAATTGTAAGTCCCGCCGGAGGGAAAGAGATAAGTGTCGAACCTTTCTGGCAACTGATCGAGCTCCCGGCTTACCGCTTCTAATGCGGCGGCGGCACCATTGATCTTGTTGAACGCCAAGCGCTGTCCCGTCTTTTTGGGGAGCCAGACGACGCTCACCAAATTCTCGGCAACTTCACCTTTGCGGCAATCGCCATAGATCTTGTTGAAGAACGCTTCGTTGCGCGCGCGGCCAGGATCGACGTTTTGGGGCGGCGGTGACACGTCGCCAAGTGGATAGGCAATCGCCAACGTATCCTCGATGTCGGGAGTGTTGAGCCAGTCATCGAATGTTTTCTCACCCTTGCCGTCGTCGAGGGCCATGCGCGTGCCATCGCGCCAAATTAGAACGCCGTCCTCGATACGCTCCAGGTGATCGGGATATGCGGCAAGCAGGCGGGCGCGTTGCTGGTCCGAAAGCTCACCCGCCGTTGCTGCGCCAAGCGTGAACAGGACGAAGGCGGAGAAAAGACTGATTCGCATTTGTGACAACACTAATCGGGGCTGCGCCTCCGAATGCAGAGGCTTTTGAAGCAGATAGTGTGCGCTTTACCGGGCCGCAATTGCTGCTAAAGTGTATCACAAGTGTCATCCAGGAGACGCCTGATGACGGGCGGCTGACCGGTCTTGTTGCCGGCAGACGCGAAGCCAGGCGCTGGAGTAGGGATTTGAAGGGCTTTCGCGAAGATAGCACCGTTGGCGATACGTCCAACACAAAGCTCGAGACCCGTGACACATCCATTGGCAGGTCGGGAGCCGACCCGGTCATCCCGCCAATCTCGAATCCCGACAAACCGATCGACGCACAGCAGCGGCAAGCAGCGGCTCAACCACGCAGAGGCACCCCAGCTCCAACGTCGCAAAACACCCGCGATGATGTTTACGGCGCGCTCGATCTTGGCACCAACAACTGCCGCCTGTTGCTGGCCCGGCCGTCGCGACGCGGTTTTCGCGTCGTCGATGCTTTTTCGCGCATCATTCGCCTCGGCGAGGGCGTCGTCCAGACAGGTCGTCTTTCCGATGATGCGATGCGGCGCACGTTGGACGCCCTCAAAGTGTGCGCTTCGAAACTGGAACGTGCGCGCGTGAGCCGCGCGCGTTTCGTTGCGACCGAGGCTTGCCGCATAGCCGAGAACGGTTCTGATTTTCTCGCCGATGTGCACGACAAGACCGGGCTCGACATCGAGGTACTTACGCCGGAGACGGAGGCGCGCCTTGCCGTCTCGGGCTCAGCCGCGCTGATCGATGCCAGCTGCGACTACGTCTTGGTATTTGACATTGGCGGTGGCTCCTCAGAGCTGATCGTACTCGATCTGACGCGCTGGGGGCGCCGCGGCCGTAGGTTTGTTGACCGTATGGACGCGCACAACTGCATGGCGGCGTGGACGTCGCTGCCCCTTGGCGTGGTGACAGTGGCGGAGCGGTTTGGCGGCCGCGACGTCACGCCCGACGACTTTGAGGCGATGGTCGCGCACACTATGGACCTGCTGCACCCGTTCGAGGCCGAGCACTCTATTGCGAAAAAATTGAACGGCCAGCGGGTGCATATGCTGGGCACGTCGGGCACCGTTACGACGGTCGCTGGTATCCAACTCAAGCTGCCACGCTATGATCGCAACCGCGTCGACGGCTGCTGGCTTAGTGTCGATGACGTGCGCAACGTCAACAATGATTTGCTCGGGCGTACTTACGAGCAGCGCGTGGCCGAACCGTGCATCGGCCGCGACCGCGCCGACCTCGTGCTCGCAGGTTGCGCGATCCTCGAAGCGGTGCTGCGTATGTGGCCGTGCGATCGGTTGCGCGTTGCCGATCGGGGTCTGCGCGAGGGCATCCTGACCACGTTGATGAATGACGACGGCGTTTTGCGGCAGCGCCGCCGTCGCCGCCGGCGGCGTTAGTCGGCTCAATTCTTTGGGACAGCTTTTATGAACAAGAGCCGGAGTGGGCCGAGCGGCGGGCAACGCCAGCTTCATGTCAAACTGAAGAGCGCGCGCAAGCACAAGCCCTCCTCGCAACGTTGGCTTGAACGCCAATTAAATGACCCGTACGTGACGGCGGCAAGGCAGGAAGGGTATCGCTCGCGTGCGGTGTTCAAGCTGAAAGAGATGGACGACAAGCATCGCTTCTTGAAACCAGGTCGCCGTGTCGTCGATCTGGGGGCGGCACCGGGAGGGTGGAGTCAGATAGCAGCCGAGCGCGTACAGTCGGTGAGCGGCAAAGGACAGGTGATCGCCATCGACATCCTGGAGATGGAGCCGCTGCCTGGCGCGGAGGTGCTGCATCTCGATTTCATGGCGCCGGAGGCTGAGGACACACTGAAAGCGCTATTGCGCGATGGAGGTGCGGACGTGGTGCTCTCCGACATGGCTGCGCCGACGACGGGGCATACGCGAACCGACCACTTGCGCATTATGGGGCTGGCTGAGGCGGCAGCCCATTTCGCGTTCGATGTGCTGAGCGAAGGCGGCGTGTTCTTGTCCAAAGTGTTCCAAGGCGGTACGGAACGCGACTTGCTGGATCTTTTGAAGCGCAACTTTGCCACTGTGCGCCACGTGAAGCCGCCCGCGAGCCGGCAACATTCCGCTGAGCTGTATGTTCTGGCCACAGGCTTTCGCGGCGAGATTGAGGAATGAACGTGGGGCGTGGTCAGGACCGGTCGATGGCCTTGATATCGGCAAACGCGATTTGAGGATTCTTGTCCTGGGTCCAAGACAGGTTGAATGCCGAGGCGGCGAGAAAGACATGATCCCCATCGAGATCGGTGGCAACGGATGACCTGTGGGTCGCAACGAACTGTTCTAATGCGCCGGGGTCTTCGGAGGTGATCCAACGTGCAGCGTCGCAGGGCGCAGGGTCGTAGGTTATGGGGAGTCCATACTCCTCGCCGAGCCGGTCCGCCAAAACGTCCAGCTGCAAGTTGCCGATGACGCCCACGATGGGCTGCATGCCGTCAAGCGGTTGGAAGAGTTGGACGACGCCCTCCTGAGCCATCTCGCACAGGGCCTCTTTGAGCTTCTTGGCGCGGATCGCGTCCTCGAGCCTTATGCGCCGCAAAATCTCGGGTGCAAAACTCGGGATGCCAAGAAACCCGATTTCTTCGCCTTCCGTCAGGACGTCGCCGATCCTCAAGCTGCCGCGGTTGGGGATGCCGACGATGTCACCGGCATAGGCCTCTTGAGCAAGCGAGCGATCCTGCGCAAAAAAGAACTGCGGCGTCTGCAGTGCCATGGTCTTAGCCGTGCGCACGTGCTTCACCTTCATGCCCCGCGCCAAGCGTCCCGAGCAGATCCGCATGAATGCGATGCGGTCGCGATGGTTGGCGTCCATATTCGCCTGAATCTTGAAGATGACCCCCGTCATCGCCGGCTCAGCCGCCGCCACGATCCGCGTTGCCGCCTTCCTGTCCAGCGGTGGCGGCGCATGGGCAACGAGCGCGTCCAAGATATCGCGCACGCCAAAGTTCTTGAGTGCGCTGCCGAAAAACACGGGCGTGAGCGTGCCTTCGCGGAAGGCCTTCAAATCGAAGCGGCCGCACGCGTCTTGAACGAGCGCAATCTCCTCGCGCCAGTCGTTGACTTTCTCGTCTTCGAGCAATATTTCCAAGACCGGATCATTGGGGCCTGAGACCGGCAGGCCCTGGGGATCCTCGTCGACACGGCGTATGCGCGGCTTAACGAGGTCGTACGTGCCGCGGAATTTGCGCCCCTTGCCGATGGGCCAGACCATCGGTGCGGTATCGAGGGCGAGCACCTTCTCGATCTCGTCGAGCAGCTCGAGCGGCTCGCGGCTCTCCCGGTCCATCTTGTTGATGAACGTGATGATGGGGATGTCGCGCAGCCTGCAGATCTCGAACAGCTTGCGGGTGCGCGCCTCGATGCCCTTGGCTGCATCGATGACCATAATGGCCGAATCAACCGCCGTCAGTGTCCGATAGGTATGGTCGGAGAAGTCTTCGTGACCTGGCGTATCGAGCAGGTTCAAGACGGCCCCGTCGTACTCGAACGTCATCACCGAGGCTGCCACCGAGATGCCTCGCGCGCGCTCGGTCGCCATCCAGTCGGAACGCGCGCCGCGCTTATCCTTCTTCGCCTTGACCTGCCCGGCAAGCTGAATGGCGCCGCCGAACAGCAAGAGCTTCTCGGTGAGCGTCGTCTTGCCCGCGTCGGGGTGAGAAATGATCGCGAACGTGCGCCGGCGCTGGATCTGGCGCGACAGGTCGCTCATTGCCCCGCTCGCGGCGTCTTGCGTCTCGCCCTGTTGCGGGACCTGCTCTGCAGCCCCGGTCAAATCGTGCATAGCCTTAGCTTTTCGCTCTCATATTGGTTTTCTTCGGTAGCGACGGCCCTTCGCTCGCGACTTTGGGTGAGCGAGATACGCCATTGCGAGCTTTCTGGATATCGAACGGGCCCGCGGCAAGCGCACTCAACGCCGCACCGAGTGCAGGGCACGCACCTCACCGAGGAGCTAGCGCGCCGGGCGCCAAAGTACAAGGAGGCGGAGAAGGTTAGGCGCGAGACGAGTGGGTGAGGGGAGATAAGTTGTGGGAAGATGAGGGGGAATAAGGTGGATATGGTGACGGGAGGTTGCTTTGACTTGGTGCCCATCCCATGCGCTAGGCGCCATGAGCGCTTTTTGGCCTAGTGGACGTCATCAGGTCAGCCTTGTGCGATATAGCGCGGAAGCTCCTTTTCAAACTCGGGGAAGTAGCGCGAGATGACGGTCACGTCGAAGCTGGTGAGGATCGCCTCCTTCGGTTCCCGGTCGAGCAGAAAGCGAAAGGCCGCCTCGATACAGCCCTCCGGCGCGCAAGTTTCGCGCGTTAGTTTCTCGCAATACTCCCTCGCCAAAGTAACCTGATGGCAGGTTTCACCCTTCTCATCGCCGACCAGGACATGGAATTTGAGCGGATCTGAGTTTTCTATTTGGGTTACTTTGATCATGCCACTCCACACCGCTCGAGTGCCCAGAAATGCGGGCCGCTTTCAGCTCGGATAACCCTTATTCGTTTGCATTGTTGCCAGGCAACGCAAAAGGCATTCTAAGATTAAACGATGCGACTGTGAGATGGCGGCTTGAGAATGAATAGAGACAAGCCATGCTGCAATATGATG
>CAZURR010000026.1:0-28165 GCA_964622715.1 uncultured Hyphomicrobium sp.
GCCGGGGCGGCACAGCAAGGTTTTGGGCATAGAAGGTGACGAGGTCGAAGAGCTTCGGGCCCACCTCGAAGCCGCCATCGCGTTTCGTGTTGCCGTTGGGAGCATTGCGGCAAAAGGTCTGCGCTTGCGTGCAATCGCCTGATGGCTTTGGAACGATCAATGTGGACAGGCCGATGTCGCCGGAGAACGCGCCCGCGCTCTGCTCCCGGATCGACGGAACACCGGCCTTCCATCCGAAACGTCCAAGCATTGGATGCTCAGCCTCTAGCGACCACACCTCATTGGTGCGGCCAGAAATGCCGTCGCTGTTGGTATCATTGGCGTCTGTGTTGGAGCGGATCTGCGCCTCGGGTACTGCCTCGATCAACCCCAGCCCAATCATGGGTGGTGCGATGCGCGGCGACATCATCGTTTTAGGGTGCAGCGGGCCGTATTTGAGGCTTGTGATGGAGTAGGTCGGTTGGCGCAGCGTGACCGTCGTTCCATCACCGAGCGTCACGGGCACATCCTTATAGGTGATGCGCATGCGTCCTTCGCCGTCGTGGCCCTGGATGGCGAAATCCTGCAGTTGACCGCCATACGTCGGCTCATCGATTGCGTTGACGCGGTGTTCGGCCAAGAGTTCCTTATGCGCGTCCGTCTCGGGCGGGATTGACAGCCGCAGCAGCATGGATTCGGCGGTATCATCAGGATAGTTGCCGGCGGGTGGATGACCGCGCCCGTCTTTGAAGTGACAGCTCTGGCACGAGCGCGAGTTAAACAGTGGCCCGAGACCATCTGAGCTTTTCGTTGAAGCAGGCGCCGACACCCACAACTTGCGAAAAATGGCATTGCCGACCTTGAACCTTGCTTCACCCTCAAAGCCAATGCCATTTGAAGCATGAGAGAAAGCATCGCGTGTGTTGACGCTCTTGCGCGTTGTGGCGTTGCCGCCGGGATTCTCCTCGCCCGGCTCCGTTGCGGGCAAAATTTTCTTGCTCGCGCTTTGCTCCGGCTTTCGCGCTTCCTTGCCCAATCCGATAGTGCTGGTGACGCCTGCTAAGCACATTGCCAGCAGCCCTGGCAGGAGGAGCACCTGTTGATGAATTCTCGGTCTCGACTTTAGCGGCATTCTCGTTCGTGGCCCTTGCACCCAACATGCGCAGCTGGACGTTTTTGTTCCCGGTTATGCTGGCACAAGTAGGAGCCCTCTTATTTGGCTCTATCAACTATGTCCTGAGTCGTCGAACGGCCAGTCGGGTGCGACCATTATTCCGACGTGACCTTTGCTGGATCATCAAGGCTGTCTGAGCCTTCGAACCCAATGACTTCCAGATTGAGTGCCGCGATCGCCCGCTCAAACTGCTTGGCCTGTGCGATGAGCGCGTTTATGGCCGCGTTGACTGTCTCGTTGCCTTCGGCGTTATTCTCACCGATCATCTGATCATAAGCCTCGCCGCCTTCGGCGCGACTGACGATCTTGCCCATGCGCGTCATCGACTCGCTAATGGCCGCGCGCACTTGCTGATCCAATTCCGGCGACTTGGTTCGCAGCGCATCGGACGGGCTCGGGCCCGAGACCACGGTCCCGTCAATGCGCGTGTAGGTGCCGAGGTAGACATTTTTGATGCCCTGCACATCGAAGTAGTGTGAGTTGTGGGTGTTGTCTGAGAAGCAGTCGTGCTCTTCCTCGGGATCGTGGATGAGCAGGCCGAGCTTCATGCGCTCGCCAGCCAACTCACCATAGGACAAGCTGCCAAGCCCTTTGAAGATGGCGACCAGCGCAGCTTTACCGCCATTGGCCATCACCGCTTTTCGCGCGTCGCCCGACGGACCCCATTGCCCGGTCATCCACGTCAAATCATCGATCAGGAGATCGGTCGCAGCGGCAAGATATTCGGCGCGCCGCTCGCAATTCCCACCGGTGCAATTCTTCGGGTCAAAATCGGTTGCGGGCCGCTGGCCGGCGCCAGGGCCTGTGATGTTGAGATCCTGGCCCCAGAGCAAGAATTCGATGGCGTGATAGCCGGTAGCGACGTTCGATTCCACGCCGCCGGCTTCCTGCAATTTGTTGGCAAGCAATTTCTTAGTGATCTTCGAGGTATCGACCTCCTCGCCGCCAACCTTGATCGTCGTGTTGGTGATCACGTTGGCGACATAGAGATCGTTCTCCGGCGACTCGTCGCCGTAGTCGGCCGAGACGTAGTCGATGAGTCCTTCATCAAGCGGCCACGCGTTGACCTTACCCTCCCAGTCATCGACGATGGGGTTGCCGAAGCGGAACGCCTCCGTCTGCACGTAGGGAACGCGTGCTGCAAGCCAGGCTTGGCGTGCCGCCTTGAGATTGCCCTCGGTGGGTTCTGCGATGAGCTTGTTGACCGCTACCTTGAGCTTCTTAGCTTCGATAAGCGAGTCGGCATATCCCGCTTCTGCAATGTTGGCATAGGTCTTCGCGATTGCGGCCGCGTCAGGCGGTGCATCCGCATAGACGGCAATACATGTCGCGCTCAAAAGCACGGCGGCTATTGTGGCGCCAAGAGATCTGCGCATGATCAATTTACCCCTGTCGCAAAAAGATAATTCCATCAATCGGATATCCGCTAACTCTCGCCCGGTAGCGCTGCATCAAACTTGCTCGCCAAGTCTGGATGCCTGCGAACTTGGAAGGCTATAAGGCGCCCAAAGAGGCAATCTCAGCGCGATCAAAGTATTTTATGACTCGAGAAGTCAAGAAAGAATTTGTGCTGGGGGCCGTCAATTAGTCGCGAGGATGGTGCATCTTTGGCGCAATGGTATCCAATGCGTCTCAAATTGCCGGACATGCCACCTTGGCGCGCGAGGTACTGCCGCTCGGGGCCGAGTTCTGTATGGCGCTGAAGGGATTTCGTGTGCTGAGGGATATCCCAACCGTCTGTCTAATCCTTGTTCTTCTTATCTGTGCGGCTTGCCATGAGCCAGCTCATGCAGCGCAGACTTTCGCCGAACTAAATCAGCGGGTGATCGACGAATACATCGTACCGCATTTTGATAAGCTGGAGTCGGCAACGGCCAAGCTGGCGGCGACGCTTAGCGAGACGTGTGAACGACCGACGGGACAATTGACCGCAGTCCAGAATGACTTCAAGCAGACGGCGCTTGCCTGGGCTGGTGTCGAGTTTCTGCGCTTGGGTCCAATGGGCGAGGAGTCGCGGGCGGAACGCTTCGACTTTTCGCCCGACCCTCGGCGCGTCGTTGAACGCCAGTTACGCAAGCTGCTGGGGCGGCGCGATGTGGCGGTTCTGGACCCGCAGGTGCTCGCCAAGACGAGTGTCGCTGTTCAAGGACTGCCGGCACTTCAGGTTCTGCTGACCGATCAGAAGCAGTCGATCCTAGCCGACACCGAGGAGGGTCATTACCGCTGCCGCTTTGCCGTTAGCATCGCAAGAAACCTGGAATTTATGGCGCGCGAGGCCGTCTCGGGGTGGTCCGGGCCCAATCGATGGCGTGAGAAAATGCTCACGCCGGCCCCTGATAACGCCCGGTACAAGTCATCTGCAGAGGTAGCTGCTGCGCTCGTGCGCGCGCTGATGACGGGACTACAATTAATCCAAGACCGCCAGATCGTGCCCATGATTGCGGCGCAGTCTAAACCTGGAAAGACGCCGCGACTGCCATTCGCGCGTTCAGGTCTAAGCGCAGACTACTTCGCGGCCTCGATTACATCCTGCAAGGTCTTGTATGAGGCGATGGAACTTTCCGATTACATCCCCGAGACCGAGGAATGGATGAAGCCATGGATCGCGGGTACTTTTGACAGGGTCGCTCGCGATGGTCCTGCTATGGTGCTCTCATTTCAGGACAGGCAAGAGCATCCCGAGCGGGAACGCGAGCTGCGCCTCCTGCGCTTCCAAATCGAAGGCATTCGAAAATTAATCGGGCACAAGATCGCGCCGGTGGCAAATCTGACAATAGGATTCAACGAGCTCGATGGCGATTGATCGACGCCAACTTCTGATCGGTACCGCGCTGATGCTTTCCTCAACCTCGCGCGCGTTCTCTGGCGTGTTGGAGAGCGAAGCGGACGAAGGTGACGTTGAAGCAGGCGATCTTATTGCGGCCTGCCGCCGGCCGGATGGCAGCTACTCAGTCGTTGTCTTGACGTTGGACGGGATGGTGGTGCGCGAGATCCCGCTTGAAGGCCGCGGACATGACATTGCCTACGATCATGCGGGTGGGATGGCCGTCGTCTTTGCGCGCAGGCCAGGATCCTTCGCACTTGCCTTCGACGTGCATAGCCGCGGCAAGCCGACGGTCTTTGCCACGCCAAATAACCGGCACTTCTACGGTCACGGCGTCTTTTCCGCTGATGGTCGATTGCTCTATGCCACCGAGCACGACATAGACACACGGCAAGGGCTGCTCGGTGTCTACAACGCAACCAGCGGTTTCGCGCGTATCGGTGAAATCCCAACGTACGGGATCGGACCGCATGAAGTGATCATGCTTTCCGATGGCAAAACACTCGCTGTCGCCAACGGCGGCATAGAGACCGATGTGAAGACGGGGCGCAAAAAGCTCAATCTCGACACTATGGAGCCCTCACTCGCGTTCATTGACAGCAAGACCGGTGCACTTCTGGCCCAGCACATGCAGAATGGGGCGCTGCACAAGCTCTCAATCCGGCACATCGCGGCAGATGCGCGTGGCGCAGTCTGGTTCGGCGGGCAATGGCAAGGGGCCACTGAGGAGTCACCGGAACTCGTCGGGCAAGCAAGCTTGGATGCGCCGCTTCACATTCTTGAGTCGGCCAACCAGCTGGGGGCCAAGCTAGCCGGCTACATCGGCTCTGTAGCAATGAGCGGCGACGGGCGCGTGCTGGCGGCCTCCGCCCCGCGTTCCGGGCACATTGTCTACGTCGATACGGAGCGTGCGATGGTGATTGGCGACACGCAGCTGGCCGATGGTTGCGGTCTTGCCGGCATTTCCAAATCGGAATTTGCGCTGAGTTCCGGCATGGGTGTGTTGCAGACGGAGACGCCAGACCACACGCATCTGACAATGGCGTCGTTTCCCGGCCGCGCCTTCGATAATCACTTGCTGAGCATTCGATAAAGGCGACAGCCGCTGCGGTGTCGATGAAGCAAACTGCCAGACATGGGCATCAGGAACTCGCTCCCACCATCCGCGGTTAACATGCGCCAAATGATTGTCTTTATAAGGTGCGATTAAGGAAATCCTTACCAGTGAGCGCTCTAAATTGGGGCAAGTTTTAGTGCTTGCTTTGAGTGATACGCGTACATATGAACACGAGCTCAATTGACAACATCAAGATTGCAACCCCCTGGCGCAGCGTGCGCCGGGCGTTGCCGCTATTGCTTTTGGTAGGCATTGGTGCCGGTGCCACCACCTTAGGTATACTTTCAAAAACGCGGCCGCAGTACACATCAAAAGTACAGATCGAGGTGGGGGCTGACACGACGCAACTGGCGCCAGGTGCGTCGCCGATTACTTTGGACGCGCAAAGCGACAATTCAGCGATCAACGCCCACGTGCGCGCGATCACTTCAACCGATCTTGCAGCTGAGGTCATCGAGAAAGAGCACTTGGCCGACAATCCTGAATTTGATGATTCGCTGGGATCGCGGACGATGCTCCACCGCATAAAGCGCACGCTAGGATTGACTGGCCCACGTAGCGCCGAGACCAAGCAAGTTCGCGTTCGTAACGCCTATTACAAACACCTCGGTGTCTATGTTCCCGAGAACCAGCGTGTCATCTCCATTGCGTTCACAGCAGCCGATCCCCAGCTTGCAGCGAGCGTTTCTAACCGTCTTGCTGAGAGTTACATCGCATTTCTGAGGCGACAGGCTACGTTGCGGGCGAAAAGTTTGCAGAAGGCCCTGCAAAGCAAGATCGCCACGTTGACGAAGGAGGTCGCCGAAGCTGAAGCTGCGGTCGACCGTTTCCGCGGACTGGCTGCTATTTTCAACAAAGCGCCTGAAGACGGTGGAAGCAATTCAAAACAGATCGACGAGTTGCAGCGCGAGCTTTCAAAGGCACAGGCGGTTCGGGCCGCGGAGGCAGCACGCGTCGAAGATGCTCGCGAGTTGGTGGCCGTAGGCAGCGCGGATGCGTTGCCGGAATTTCAAAAATCGCCGCTGATCCAAAACCTCAACCAGCAGCAAACACACGTAGAAGAGCGTATGTCAGAGCTGTCCGCGACATTGCTGCCACAACATCCGCGCATGCGTCAGCTCCGCGCCGAGATCGCAGGTCTCAAACGCCAGACGACGAGAGAGGTCCGCAAGATCCTTGCTGGCTTCGAGAAGAAGGCCAAGGTTGCGGCCCGTCGCGTGGATGAGGTGCAGAACAGACTCGACGAAATGAGACAGCCGACGGTCGGCGCGGGGGGCGATGTCGTGCCGTTACGCCACTACGAGGAGGTGGCCACATCGAAGCGCGAAGAGCTTGGACGCTTGGAGAAGCGTCTTGAAGTCAGCCGCGCGCGTTCAGACGCCCGGACAATTCCGCTCGAAGCGGCAATCACAAAGCGGGCGCAGCCACCCGCAATCCAGAATTGGGCCAAACAGTTGCCGGGCTCGGCTCTTGTTGGGTTCGTGGTCCTTTTGATCGGGCTTGCAGTTGTGCTGACGAAAGCGTTCTTCACGGCGGCGTGGCCGATTGTCGGCGCGCGGCAAAACGCATCGCAAATCCCAGAGAACAGCAATGGACAACGGGTGATGGATGTCGAAGATATGTGTCCTTCACTTGCAGGGACGTCCGGGATGCCGCTCATAGTCGACACTGTGTCAGGACTTGCCGACCAGCTTCGAGTGCTGGCGCCTGGAGCTGGCGGCTTCCGCACGTTGCTGACTTGTGAGACTGGTGAGCTAGATCCAGCAGACGAGGCGGTCGAGCTTGTGAACGAGCTTGCTGGTGCGGGTGCCGAAGTCTTGCTAATCGACTGGTCTCTCGATGGGCGTGGAGTTGCAGAAAAGACCGGTGTGTTGTCGTGGCCAGGGTTGTCGGAAGTCCTGCAAGGGAAGGCCAAGTTCGACGACGTGGTTGTGCGTGTGCCCGGCAGTGAAGCGTATTTCATTCCGTCCGGCGCGGGCGCAACCATCCCCGCCGCCCTGCTCGATCCCGGCCAGGTTAATCTCGCACTCGATGCGCTCGACACGGCCTATGATCACATCGTTGTCGTGGGAAAACATGCTGCCGCAAGGGACTTGTTCGAGACTATCGAAGGCCGTTTCGACGCTGGCGTGATTGTTATGGAAGGGCGGCGACGCGCAGGCGTCTTCCCGGATCCGCCAGGCACTTTCCTTGGCTTCCATGTCATAGACGTTGAGCTATTGCGGCTTGAGCGGACGATTGTGAGGCAGCAGGCGCAAGAACACGCTGCGCATTTATCCCGACATAATCGGCTCGAGGCAGGAGCAAGCTGAACGGTACGCGCGCCGTTTGGCGGTGACGGTCGGCAACGCGCACCCCGCGCCCCTTGGGCGCATTGATCGCCGAGTGATTGCTCACTATCACGCGTCCAGTGCAATTCTGGGGCGCCGGTTCATGGCGGTTTCGATGAAGCAGGGACAGGAGGCAGTATCTACGTCCGCGGATGCGACCGTGCGCACGTGGCTGCTGATCGTGGCAGGCCTCGTGTTTGCAATGATCGTTGTCGGAGGCGCGACGCGGCTCACCGACTCGGGTTTGTCGATTACGGAGTGGCTGCCCATACTTGGTGCAATCCCGCCCCTCAGTGAGGCCGACTGGCAAGCGGTTTTCGAAAAATACAGATCCATCCCTGAGTATGCGATCGTCAACGCGGGTATGTCGCTTGCCGAGTTCAAGTTCATCTACTGGTGGGAGTGGGCGCATCGTTTTCTCGGGCGGTTCATTGGCGTAGCTTTTGCGCTTCCCTTCCTCGGGTTTTGGATTGCCGGCAAACTGCGGCCCGGTTTTGCGAGCAAGTGCCTCGGCGTGTTCGTGCTCGGCGGGCTGCAAGGGTTCATTGGCTGGTACATGGTCAAGTCGGGGCTGGTGGATCGCATTGATGTGAGCCAGTACCGCTTGGCGCTCCACCTCTTGATAGCCTTCGCAATCTTGGGGCTGCTGATTTGGTTTGCGCTCGACCTGGCGCCCGACATTCAGTCTCCGCGTCTGCAGACGGTCTCGCTCATGCAGCGGCGACTTGCTGTTGTGCTTGTTGCTCTCGTGTTTGTGCAAGCGGGGCTCGGCGCGCTTGTCGCCGGTCTCAAGGCCGGGCTGACCTACAACACCTGGCCACTCATGGACGGCAAGCTAATCCCTTCAGGGCTCGGCAGCGTTTCTCCATGGCATCTCAACTTTTTTGAAAACGTCACCACGTTGCAGTTCAACCATCGCGTGATGGCGTACACGCTCGTTGTCCTGGCACTTTGGCATCTGTTGGCATTGGCGCGCACGGCAGACGGCTCGCGTGCCGTCAGATCGGCTGCACTGCTCACCTTCGCCGTCCTAGCGCAGATGGCGTTTGGCATTTGGATGTTGCTGGCCCATGTGCCGCTGTGGCTTGGCCTGATCCATCAAGGCGGAGCCGCGCTCATCGTTGCGGCCTGCGTGCTGCACCTTCACCGAATGACGCGATCGGCTACGCGGTCCTGACCGGACCCTTTCGCCGCGGCGTTTGTTTCGTTCAGGCCAAGCATCAGCTTGATGTTTTGGACCGCAGCGCCGGAGGCACCCTTTCCAAGGTTGTCGAGCCGGGCAACAAGAACGGCGTGATCGTGTTCATCGGTTCCGAAGACGAACAACTCCATGACGTCAGTATCGTTGAGGGTCTCGGCCTCCAACTTCGTCATAGCCGAAAGCGGTTGGGCGATGACCCGTACCGCAGGTTGATCGCGGTAATGGGCTTCCAATGCTTCTTCGAGATCACTCGATGTCGTTTTGCCTGGCAGCGTTTCTAAATGAAGCGGCATAGAGACGAGCATGCCCTGGCGAAAGTTGCCGACCGAGGGCACGAAGATTGGCCGCCGAGTGAGCTTGGCATAACGCATCAACTCAGGAATGTGCTTGTGCTCAAGCCCGAGCGCGTAGAGCTCGAATGAAGGCGCCGTTTCTGCCTCATAGGCTTCGATCATTGTGCGCCCGCCGCCTGAGTAGCCGCTGACGGCGTTGATCGTGAGCGGGTAGTCGGGTGGCATCAGACCGGCGTCGACAAGTGGGCGAATGAGCGCGATTGCCCCCGTGGGGTAGCATCCGGGATTGGCGACGCGCTTGGCCGACCGCACCGCCTCAGCTTGCGATTTCTCCAACTCAGCAAAGCCATAGACCCATCCCGGCGCGACCCGATGTGCGGTCGATGCGTCGAGAATGTTAGGTGCGGCTTCGCCAAGCTCGTCGATCAGCGCGATAGCTTCCCGAGCGGCATCGTCAGGCAGGCAGAGCACGACGAGGTCCACCTCTGCCATGAGCGTCTTGCGCGCGGCAGGGTCCTTGCGCTTGGCCGGATCGATGCTTTTGATTTCGACGTCCGAGAGCTGTGCTAACCGCTCCCGGATCTGCAGGCCGGTGGTTCCCGCCTCACCATCGATAAAGATTTTGCGCTTTGCCAACGTGCTGGCTCTCAAGTTCGCTGCGCACCCAAGGTAGGCGCGCCAGCTCCAGTTCTGCGACGGCTTTAGGTCGCCAATAGTGGCACTGTCAATGCGCGTCTAGAGCGGGAATGGCCTACGCCAGTAACGCTAGGCGGTGCATAATGGCGCGCCAGAGGCTTTCGGAACAGCCAAAGTTAAAGGCCTCGCAGGCGATTTCATGCGAGCCGGTGTAAATCATATCGAGCGCTACCCAGAGAATGATGAACAAGCCGATCCAGGTGATCCAGGGATATTTGACTAGAAGGGCGGCAATAAAGTGCGAAGCGACCGCCATTAGGATGATCGCCACGGCGAGGCCGACGACGAGAACCAGCGTAGAGCCCTTCGCCGCGCCGGCCACCGCCAGAACGTTGTCGAGCGACATTGATACGTCGGCCAGCGTAATGAGCCCCACCGCAGACCAGAAGCCCAGTGGCTTTTCCGGCGCCGCGTTGGCCTGTGCGTGATCGTAGCCCGTCGTGATCTGCTGGTACATCTTCCAGCAAACGAACAATAGCAACAGCCCGCCAGCGAGCGTCAGGCCAATGATTGTGAGAAGCTGGATGGTGATAGCGGCGAAGAATATGCGCAGGACAACAGCAGCCGAAATGCCCCAGAAGATCACCTTGGCGCGCATCTCTGGTGTGACGCGTGATGCAGCGAGCCCGACGACGATGGCGTTATCTCCCGCCAACACCAAATCGATCATCGTTATGTTGAGTAAGGCAACGAAGTTTTGCTGCCACCAGTCGATTGACACCAGGTTTTCAAGTTCGGCCTCTGCGGCGGCCAGCATTGCGACCACGTCTTGCGTCAGCCATTCCATCGCTCAATCCCTCTTAGCCCTTTGCAACCACTGACGACAAGCGAGTGGGAGCAGGTCCCGGCCTTGCGCACAAACTCACTGAGCTGACCGCGAAGGGTTTGTGGCATCGCGTGGCGGCCGCGGCAAGGCATCCTGCGTTGAATCAGAGCAGCCCGCCTTGCGGCGGGCTGCTGATCGTCTTCGCCTTGCGCCGAGCTTAACGCTTGGAGAACTGGAAGCTGCGCCGTGCTTTCTTGCGGCCGTACTTCTTGCGTTCAACGACGCGGCTGTCGCGCGTTAGGAATCCGCCCTTCTTGAGAGCCGGACGCAGTTCCGGCTCATAGTGGGTCAAGGCCTTGGAGATGCCGTGGCGTACGGCGCCTGCCTGACCGGACAGGCCGCCGCCCATTACGGTTGCCATGATGTCATATTGCGTGTTGCGGCTTGCGGCAGTGAGCGGCTGTTGCAAGAGCATCTGCAGCACGGGCCGAGCGAAGTACTGCGTGTAGTCCTTGTCATTGATCGTAATCATGCCTTTGCCAGGCTTCAGCCAAACGCGGGCAACGGCGTCCTTGCGTTTGCCAGTGGCGTAGGCGCGACCGTGGGCATCGAGTTTTTGTTCGTGCAGAGGCGCCGCAGCGGCGTCGCTAACTGGGGGCGCGGCCTCCTTGAGTTGGCCAAGGTCGTCGAGTGTCTTGGTTTCTTCGGCCATCTCGTTACACCCTTGCGTTCTTGCGGTTCAGCTTTGCCACGTCGAGTTCCTCAGGAGTCTGGGCAGCATGGGGATGCTCGGATCCCTTGTAGACCTTAAGATTGCGCATCAGTTTGCGTTGCAAAGGTCCGCGCTTGAGCATGCGCTCAACCGCCTTTTCGAGCACGCGCTCAGGGAATTTTCCTTCGAAGATCTGGCGCGGCGTCTGCCCCCTGATACCACCGGGGTAGCCCGTGTGGCGGTAGTAAACCTTGTCGGTGCGTTTGTTGCCGGTGAGCACGACCTTATCGGCGTTGACGACGACGATGTTGTCACCACAGTCGACGTGAGGGGTGTAGATGGCTTTGTGCTTGCCCTTCAGGCGGGTTGCAATCAGAGCGGCCAACCGTCCAACGACTAAGCCGTTGGCATCGATTAAGATCCACTTCTTTTCCACCTCGCCGGGTTTGGCGACGAAGGTCGTCATGAGAGACGCTCCATTTTGCTGGCGGTATCTCAGGCCTTAGGCCGGCTTTCAGCGACACCAGGACGGCGAGGTCATTGCTGCGCCGTTGCATGAGCCGCAAAAACCAAATCAGCCCATGATTGTCAATAAGAGACTCTTATGAAGCCGAAAAACAAAGCAAATACCATAAGTTGGTATGAACGGTAAAAGGATACCACATATGATATCATATTGCCGAGTCCTCAAGTTGGCTGATGCAGAAAATGGAAGGATGCGGGTTTGCAGTTTTGCAACGCGTTTTCTTGCGGACCCCAATGACTTGCGGAATGGGGCTGTGCTACGCAGTTCAAACTGTGCACCGGCCACCCTTGAAGCCTGAAATAGGTCGCAAATCGAGGTGCAGATGGGAGTTTCCGTCCGTAGAATCGCGGACAAAATCGGGGTGAGAGGATGCGCACGATGAGGCATGTTCTTCAGCAGGTGGCGGCGCTTTTTGCGTGCCTGACGCTTAGTTTTGCGATGCTAACAATCGGCGCCAACGCTCAAGGCAGAGATGGGGCGCTCGCAGAGCAGATTAAGCTCACTGAGACTCAGATAAAGAATTTCATCGCAGCACAGAACACCCTCGCTCGCCTTACCGACAGACTACGAGACGCCGGCGATCGCGGTCCTGCCCCTAGGGCAGAACTCGACGCAGCTGCCAAGAAGCATGGCTTTGCGGACTTCGGCGAGCTTGACGAGGTGGCGGCCAACATTTCCATCGTGATGGCCGGGGTTAATCCCGAGACGGGCGAGTTCGTAGATCCCATCGAGGTGATGAAAATGGAACTGGAAAACGTTAAGCGGGATAAATCCATTCCGGGTGAGGAAAAGGAGCAGATCGTCGCGGAGCTGATCGAGGCGATCAAAACGTCGCCCGCCGTGGTGCATCCCCATAGCATTGAACTGGTGAAGGCCCACCGCAAAGCCATCGACAAGGCGCTGGACTAGCGCACGATACGCAGAGGACAACGCACTTATGCAGGAGCGAGCCTCACCGGCAGAAGGCCACAACGAGGGTGCGCGTGAGCTTCTGATCGAGCGCCCGCAAAAGGGTGTGGCGGTTGTTACGATGAACCGGGCAGCCGCCCGCAACAGCTTATCACTGTCCATGATCGACGGATTGCACGCCGCGGTGTCGGAGTTGGCGGAGGATGGCGGCATTGCTGCGATCGTGCTTGCCGCTAAGGGGCAGGTCTTTTCGGCCGGCCACGATCTCAAAGAGCTGTCCAGCCACCGCGCAGACGCTGATAAGGGCCTTGCCTTTTTTGAGGGCACGATGGAGCGCTGCTCTGGCATGATGCAGGCGATCGTTGCGTGCCCCAAGCCGGTGATCGCTGCGGTGCAAGGAACGGCGACAGCTGCGGGCTGCCAGCTTGTCGCCACATGCGACCTTGCTGTGGCTGCCGAGAACGCAAAGTTCTGCACGCCCGGCGTCAACATAGGCCTCTTCTGCTCGACACCCATGGTGGCACTATCGCGCAATGTGTCGCGCAAGCGCGCAATGGAGATGCTGCTGTTGGGTGAGATGTTGCCTGCCGCCGCGGCAGCCGAGTATGGGCTAGTCAATCGCGTGGTTCCCCGGGCCGAACTCATGAAGGCTGCAATTTCGTTTGCGCGCAAGATTGCAGAGAAGTCGCCGGCGACCGTTGCAACAGGCAAGACCGCCTTTTATACCCAAGCCGAGATGCCGCTTTCCGACGCTTATGCCTATGCCACGAAGGTTATGGTTGAGAACATGATGGCTCGCGATGCCGAAGAGGGCATCGGCGCGTTTTTGGAAAAGCGCAAGCCTAAATGGAAGAGCGGCTAGGTTAGCTTGAGGGGGATGCAGCCAATGGAGCCGCGGGTTTCGATGATTACGCTGGGCGTCAAAGATGTTGCGCGTTCGCGCGCGTTCTATGAGGCGCTAGGGTTTAAGGCATCATCGGCATCCCAGGAGTCAGTGACCTTCTTCGATGGCGGCGGGGTCGTATTGGGACTCTATGGGCGCGCCCCGTTGGCCGAAGATGCAACTGTGGAGGACAGTGCGCCGGGTTTTTCCGGTGTCGCACTTGCGCACAATACACGCAGCGAGGCCGATGTCGAAGCCGTGCTGGCCGAGGCCGTTGCCGCCGGTGCCAAGTTGATCAAGCCCGCTGGAAAGGTCTTCTGGGGCGGGTACTCAGGATACTTCGCCGACATGGACGGCCACTTGTGGGAAGTCGCCTTCAACCCCTATTTCAAGCTCGGTGACGATGGTCGCATCGAACTTGAAATGGGCGAGGCATGAGCCACGATCATTATCGCGACGATGAAATCGCGCAAATCTTGAGCGACGCGCGCGTGTTTGCCTTTGTCGGTGCCAGCGCAAATACAAGCCGGCCCAGTTACTTCGCAATGAAGTATCTTCTTGGCAAAGGGTATCGAGTGATACCGATCAATCCGGAAAATGCTGGCAAAGAGATCCTTGGCCAGAAGGTCTATGGAACGGTTTCCGAGCTGGATGGTCCTGTGGATGTGATCGACATTTTTCGCGGTTCAGAGGCCGCGCTTGCGATCACGCGCGAGGCGATCGCGCTCAAGGACAAGTTAAGCCTCAAGATCATCTGGATGCAGCTCGGCGTGCGTAACGACGAAGCTGCAGCCGAGGCAGAAGCAGCTGGCCTAAAGGTCATCATGAACCGTTGTGCGAAAATTGAGTATGGACGTCTGTCTGGTGAGATTGGATGGGCAGGAGTGAACTCCGGCACCATCTCAAGTCTGCGCCCAAAGCTTGCCGCGCGCGGCGTGCAAAACCACGTCATTACCAACAAGCGCTGAGCATCGCTCCGCGTCGAGCAGGGCGGCATCTGCCTGAATAGTTGGAGTTTAACGCGCGGCGCCTGTCTCAATGGGCAAAGCGTTATCTGCACCCCATTCCGACCAGCTACCATCATAGACGGCGGCGTTTGTCTGTCCGAGCACAGCCAGGGCTAGCGACAGGATCGAGGCAGTGACGCCGGAGCCGCAGGTCGTGATGACAGGAGCGGAAGGATCGATCCCCGCATCGGCAAAAATCTTAGCGAGCTCGGAAGGGGCTTTCAATGTTCCGTCGTCATTGATCAGCGACTGGGAGGGCACATTGCGCGCGCCTGGTAGGTGACCACCGCGCAAGCCGGGGCGAGGCTCTGGCTCGCTTCCCGAAAACCGCCCCGCGGGGCGCGCATCGACAATTTGCGCTGAATTCTTGCTCAGCACTTGTTTGATGTCGTCGATATCGCGGATGAGCGAGGCGTTGATGCGTGGCGTGTAATGACACTCGGCGCGCTTGCTGGCTGGGCCATCCTCGAGGGGACGTGCCTCTGCCTTCCACTTCCTCAGGCCGCCGTTGAGGACAGCAACGTCCTCGTGACCCATGGCGCGAAATGTCCACCACACACGGGGTGCAGAGAAGAGGCCATAGCTGTCGTAGATCACAATGCGTATCCCGTCACCGATGCCCATCTTCTTCATGCGGGAAGAGAACTTGACGGTGGAGGGCAGCATGTGAGGTAGCGAAGATTTCTCGTCGGAGAGATCGTCGATATCGAAAAAGTGCGAGCCAGGAATGTGCTCGGCGAGGAACTCCGCTTTGGGATCACGGTCGACGTCGGGCAAATGCCAACTTGCGTCGAGAATGACGAGATCGGGCGTATCGAGATGCGCGGCGAGCCAATCGGTTTCGACTAGCCATTTCTTGGCAGTGTTGAGCACGTTCCCTCTCCATTCCATTTTATCGCCGCGCGCCGGCAAAGCCGCCAATGGCGCGCCGTTTTCCTAGGCACATAGGAAAAACTCTCGGCGCCTGCAAGGACCAGGTGCAAAGCTGGCCTAATGGCCTCAGCTGGTGGCCGGATCGGCAAAAACGCTTGGCAGGACACGGGGTTTGCGTTCGAGCCAAGCGGGGATAGGTAGCGATTTCGACTGAAGAAAGGCTGGGTTGAAAAGCCGAGACTGATAGCGGGTTCCTGGATCGCAGAGGATGGTCACGATCGTGTGACCTGGTCCCAGCTCGCTGGCGAGCCGGATGGCGCCAGCGACGTTGACGCCACTCGACGCGCCCAGACATAAGCCTTCCTCGGCTGTGAGTTGGAATACGATGCGCAGGGCCTCGGCGTCGGGGATCTGAAAAGCGGTATCAATCGGCGCGTCCTCAAGATTCTTGGTAATGCGGCCTTGGCCGATGCCCTCCGTGATCGAAGAGCCTTGGGCCTTCAGCTCTCCGGACGTGTAATAGGCGTACAGCGCAGAACCGGGCGGGTCGGCGAGAGCCGTACGCACGGCGGCACGCTTGGTTTTGAGCACGCGCGATACGCCCCCCAATGTGCCGCCCGAGCCAACAGCTGCAACGAAGCCATCGATCTCGCCGTTGGTATCGGACCAGATTTCCTCAGCAGTCGTCGTCATGTGAATGTCGCGGTTGGCGAGGTTGTCGAACTGATTGGCCCATACCGCGCCTTCCGCCTCGCTGGCATTGATGACCTCGGCGAGGCGTGCGGAGTATTTCACGTAATTGTTGGGGTTCCTGTAGGGCACGGCCGGCACCTCGACGACCTCGGCGCCAAGCAGACGCAGCGTGTCCTTTTTTTCCTGCGCCTGCGTGTCGGGGATGACTATGACAGTGCGGAACCCCAAAGCATTGGCCAGTACGGTGAGGCCGATGCCCGTGTTTCCAGCCGTTCCCTCTACAATCGTGCCACCAGGCCTGAGGCGGCCGCGATTGACGGCGTCAGAAATGATGCCAAGGGCTGCGCGGTCCTTGACCGACTGCCCAGGATTCATGAACTCAGCCTTGCCCAGGATTGTGCAGCCGGTCTCTTGCGAGGCCCGGCGTAGCCGAATGAGAGGCGTACGCCCCACCGCGGCAGCAACGCTTGAACTCGGAAGCAAGTGTGAACTCCTGAAGGCTGAGTTCGCAGCAACGTAGTGTCGCGCCTGCGGGCTCGCAACTGACACCTGTTAAAGTGCCCAAATGAGCGCCTTGCAGGCTGTCTAGGCGGTCCAGATAAGCTACCGCCTTGTGCTGCGCGGCCAGCGCCAGGGACGAAATGGCGTTGATTTTTCTTAAGCCCGGCAGATATACCATGCCTGACCGTTCCCATTAGCCAGATGAGACTTGCGAAAAATGCGAGACTCTGCGGGTGATTGGCATATGCCACACCCAAGGCAGGGCGCGGCGCGCGGGCGTGGTGGAATTGGTAGACACGCCAGATTTAGGTTCTGGTGGCTTTGGCCGTGGGGGTTCAAGTCCCTCCGCCCGCACCACCCATCCGGGCTGGGGCCGGTTCGGGCGGCTGGGTTGATCTGGCTATGGATGCGATCAAGGTCGTGACCTTGCCAACAGTAGGTTGGAGAGAAATGCAAATTACCGAAACGAGTAACGAGGGCCTGAAGCGTACGCTCAAAGTGGTGGTCGGCGCTGATGAACTGGGTAAGCGCTTCACCGATCGGCTCGGCGAGATCAAGGACCGCGTGCAGCTCAAGGGCTTCCGCAAGGGAAAGGTTCCCGTTCCCCACCTTAAAAAGGTGTACGGGCGGTCGCTGATGGCCGAGGTCCTGGAACAAGCCGTCAAGGACACGAGCACCAAGGCGATCGAAGAGCGCAAAGAGCGCCCGGCCGCGCAGCCGAGCATCGTCTTCCCTGAGGACAAAGACGAGATCGAGCGCGTATTCGCAGGCGAAGCGGATCTGGCCTATTCCATAACCTTCGAGGTGCTGCCTGCGATCGAATTGACCGACTTGAAGAAGCTCAAGCTGGAGCGCCTCGTCGCCGGCGTCGAGCCGGAGGCGATCGACAAGGCCATTGGTGAGCTTGCTGAGCGCGGCATGACGTGGACATCTGAGGAAGGCCGTGCCGCTGTGTCGGGGGATCGTGTAACAATCGACTTTGCAGGCAGTATCGATGGCGAGCCCTTTGAGGGCGGCAAGGGTGAGGACACGCAACTCGTGCTTGGCCAGAGCAAATTTATTCCCGGCTTCGAAGATGGGTTGATGGGCGCCAAGGCCGGCGAGACACCGACGATCAAGGCGGTCTTTCGCGATGACTATCCCGTGGCCACGCTTGCTGGCAAGCAGGCGACATTCGAAGTGAAAGTCAAAGAGGTGGCTTTCCCGGTACTGCCTGAGATTGATGATGCGTTCGCCAAGACGTTCGGCGCCGACAGCCTCGACAAGCTCAAGGAGCTCATCACTGCGCAGATCAAGCAGGAGTACAATTTGACGGCACGGCTGAAGCTCAAGCGCGAACTCCTCGACCAGCTGGAGAAGGCTCACAGCTTCGAGTTGCCAAGCTCGCTTGTTGAGCATGAGTTCGAAGCCATTTGGGGTCAGCTCAACGAGAACCTTAAGCAAAGCGGCAAGACCCTGGCCGACGAGGGCAAGACGGAGGAGGAAGCACGAGCGGATTACCGTGCCATCGCCGAGCGCCGCGTACGGCTGGGCCTAGTCGTTGGCGAGATCGGCGAGAAGGGTGGGCTCGAGGTGACCCAGGACGAGCTGCGCCGTGCGCTGATGGAGCAGGCGCGCCGTTTCCCCGGCCAGGAGAAGATGGTCTATGAGTACTATGAGAAGACGCCCGGTGCGCTGTCGGAGCTGCGCGCCCCGATCTTCGAGGACAAGGTTGTCGACTACGTGCTAGGGCAGGCAAAACCTACCGAGAAAAAAGTGACGAAGGACGAGCTGCTCAAGCAGGTCGAGGAGACCACCGAGACTTAAGGCGCTGGCCAATACATGCAAAGGGCGCCCAAGGCATTGCGCTGGGCGGCCATCTGCCCAAGAAAGTGGGCCGCTCGCGGCCATTCGAGCTGGCATACAAGCTCATTTGCGATTTAGAGGAAGAGAAGTCATGAACGATCCGGTCAGCAGCCTCACGAACACGTTCTGGCCGATGGTGGTCGAGCAGACGAACCGTGGCGAGCGCGGCTACGACCTGCCCTCGCGGCTCCTGAAGGAGCGCATTATTTTCGTGACAGGGCCCATCGAGGACCACATGGCAGCTTCGATCTGCATGCAGCTTTTGTTCCTGGAGGCGGAAAACCCGAAAAAAGAGATATCGATTTATATCAACTCACCCGGCGGCGTCGTAACGGCGGGTTTTGCGATCTATGACACGCTTCAGTTTGTGCGCCCGCCCGTGGCGACGCTGTGCATCGGGCAGGCGGCCTCCATGGGCTCCTTGCTATTGTGCGCCGGCACAAAGGGCATGCGCTATGCACTCCCCAATGCGCGCATCATGGTGCACCAGCCTTCCGGCGGCTTCTCCGGGCAAGCCTCAGACATCGAGCGTCACGCCGAAGATATTATTAAGATGAAGCGCCGGCTCAACGACGTCTATGTCAAGCACACGGGCCAGTCGTACGATGTCATTGAACGCACACTGGATCGCGATTACTTTATGACAGCAGAACAGGCTCAGGAGTTCGGCCTTATCGACAAGGTACTGTCGCGGCGCGACGAAGCAGAATTCGGAATTTCCGATGAAAAGGTAACCACCTGACAGCAAGGGCCCCGCGCCTGGGCTCCCGCGCCCTCCCTAGAACCTTCAACCCGATGCTTTTGCGCCCGCCAGCTTGGTGCAAAAATGGTTGCATCAGCTATTTTTCGCCCTTTATTGGGGCACCTTTTGAGGACACAAAAGTGTGACAATAGAGCCGCTTCGGTCCCGACCGCGGCCCCAGCTGTTAATCCAATCTTGATCTGGAGAAGCCTAGCGTGCTCAGATTGCAAAAATGGACTCGAGGCCACATCGAGCAGGCTTAAGTGCGGGCTCATGTGTTGACGATCCAGTGGGGGGAACGATCCGGTGCAAGCCGGTTCATATCGCCTAAACGAGGGGTGAGACTTTAAGAATGGCTCAAGAAAAAAACACCCTCTACTGCTCATTCTGCGGCAAGAGCCAGCACGAGGTTCGCAAGCTGATCGCAGGCCCGACGGTATTCATTTGCGATGAATGCGTCGAGCTGTGCATGGACATCATCAGGGAGGAGAACAAGAACACCCTGGTGAAGTCACGCGACGGCGTGCCGACACCTCAGGAGATCTGCGCTGTCCTCGATTCTTATGTGATTGGTCAGGACCACGCCAAGCGCGTGCTCTCGGTCGCTGTACACAATCATTACAAGCGGCTGAACCATGCCTCTAAGAGCAACGACGTCGAACTTGCCAAGTCGAACATTCTGCTCGTCGGCCCTACAGGTTGCGGAAAGACGCTGTTGGCACAAACGCTCGCGCGCATCCTCGATGTGCCCTTCACGATGGCCGATGCAACGACGCTCACCGAGGCAGGCTACGTAGGCGAGGATGTGGAGAATATTATCCTCAAGCTGTTGCAGAACGCCGACTACAACGTCGAGCGTGCGCAGCGCGGCATTGTCTATATCGACGAGGTCGACAAGATAAGTCGCAAGTCGGACAACCCTTCGATCACGCGCGACGTGTCGGGTGAGGGCGTGCAACAAGCACTCTTGAAGATCATGGAAGGCACAGTTGCCTCCGTGCCACCGCAGGGTGGCCGCAAGCATCCGCAACAGGAGTTTCTGCAGGTCGATACGACCAATATTTTGTTTATCTGCGGGGGTGCGTTTGCGGGCCTTGAAAAAATTATTGCGCGGCGCGGAAAGGGGACATCGATCGGGTTCTCCGCGTCCGTCATTGGGCCCGATGAACGGCCTACGGGCGAGGTTCTGCGCAACGTAGAGCCGGAGGATCTGTTGAAGTTCGGGCTGATCCCGGAGTTCATCGGCCGCCTGCCTGTGATCGCAACACTGGAGGACCTCGACGAGGCCGCTCTGGTGCAAATCCTCAACGAGCCCAAGAACGCGCTTGTAAAGCAGTACCAGCGTCTCTTCGAGATGGAGGACGTCAAACTCAATATCACGGTCGATGCGCTCAAGGCGGTTTCCAGGAAGGCCATCGAACGCAAGACAGGTGCACGTGGGCTCCGCTCCATCCTTGAGGCCATCCTGCTCGAGACTATGTTTGACCTGCCGGCGCTCAAGGGCGTCGAGGAGGTTGTGATCGGACCAGAAGTCGTCGAAGGCAGTGCTCGTCCCTTGCGCATCTATTCGGATCGCGTCGAGGAGAAGGGGTCGAGCGCCTCTTAGTTGATGAACGGAGCTGCTCCCCGGGGGGCGGGTTGCACTCATTCCGTGAACTGAAATGGCTGTACGTGCTGCGAGTTGCGCCGCGGACACTTGATCGAGCGGCCTCAGGCCCCATCTCAATTGGGCCGCTTTGAGCGCTTTCCGGCGTAATTTGAGCCTTGTATAGGTTTGGCTAGTTACTTATGCGCTGTCATCTCGGGGCGATGCCTCAAAAGCGACAGGGCCGTCAATGTAGAGTGTGGAAGGACACGAGACATCAAGAGCGCAAACAAAAAATCATCCGAAGACAACCGCACTCCAATAGGTAGCGACATGGTCGAAGACACGCAGATGAAAGAAGAGACCGCGGGCAAGGGGCTTTATCCAGTGCTCCCGCTGCGCGACATCGTGGTCTTTCCTTATATGATTGTGCCGCTCTTCGTCGGCCGCGATAAGTCGATCAATGCGCTCGAAGAGGTGATGCGCACGGACAAGCACATCCTGCTTGCCGCGCAAAGGAATGCCGGCGACGACGATCCTGCGACAGACGCGATCTATCCTGTCGGTACGCTTGCTTCAGTGCTGCAGTTGCTCAAGTTGCCCGATGGCACAGTGAAGGTGCTCGTCGAAGGCACTTCGCGTGCACGCATCGTCGGCTACACAGACAATCCCAGCTATTTCGAAGCCGAGGTCGAGCCCGTCTCTGATAGCATGGGTGCAAAGGAAGAGATCGAGGCCTTAGCACGTTCGGCGGTGACGCAGTTCGAAAGTTACGTGAAGCTCAACAAGAAAATCTCGCCGGAGGTCTTGGGTACGGTCGCGCAGATCGAGGACTACTCAAAGCTTGCCGATACGATCGCGTCGCATCTGGCAATCAAGATTGCGGACAAGCAGGAAGTCCTGGAGAAGGCGACGATCTCTGAACGGCTTGAGCGTGTCTATGCGCTGATGGAAAGCGAGATCTCTGTCCTCCAGGTGGAAAAGAAGATTCGCAGCCGCGTCAAACGGCAGATGGAGAAGACGCAGCGCGAGTACTATCTCAACGAACAGATGAAGGCGATCCAGAAGGAGCTCGGCGATAACGACGAGCGCGACGACATCGCCGAGTTCGAAGAAAAGATCGAAAATACCAAGCTGTCGAAGGAGGCCCGTGACAAGGCTCTGGCTGAGCTCAAGAAGCTCAAGCAGATGAGCCCGATGTCGGCGGAAGCCACCGTCGTGCGCAACTACCTCGACTGGCTTTTGTCGATCCCGTGGGGAACTAAGGGCAAGGTCAAGAAGGATCTCGACGAGGCGCAGCAGACGTTGGACGCCGACCACTACGGCCTGGAGAAGGTTAAGGAGCGCATTGTCGAGTATCTTGCCGTGCAGGCGCGCACCAACAAGCTCAAGGGGCCCATCCTTTGCCTCGTCGGCCCGCCGGGTGTCGGCAAGACGTCGCTAGGCAAGTCGATCGCCCATGCAACGGGCCGCGAGTTCGTCCGCATGAGCCTTGGCGGTGTGCGTGACGAAGCAGAGATACGTGGCCACCGCCGCACCTACATTGGCTCCATGCCGGGTAAGGTTATCCAGTCCATGCGCAAGGCGAAGCGTGTCAATCCGCTTTTCCTCTTTGACGAGATCGACAAGATGGGTGCTGACTTCCGCGGCGATCCTGCATCGGCGTTGCTGGAGGTGTTGGATCCGGAGCAGAATGCGACGTTCAATGATCATTACCTCGAGGTCGACTACGATTTGTCGAACGTGATGTTTGTGACGACGGCCAACACACTCAACATTCCACCGGCCCTGATGGACCGCATGGAGATCATTCGTCTTGCGGGCTACACCGAGGATGAAAAGATCGAGATCGCCAAGCGCCATTTGATCCCAGGTCAGCTACAGGCACATGGGCTGGAGGCTGGCGAATGGTCGATCGAGGACGAGGCGCTTTTGGAGATTATCCGCCGCTACACGCGCGAGGCAGGTGTGCGCTCGCTTGAGCGTGAGATCGCCAAGCTCGCGCGCAAGGCCGTCAAAGAGATTCTGACCTCGTCGGAGAAAACGGTTAAGGTGACGGTGGACAACCTGGAATCCTATCTCGGCGTTACCAAATTCCGCTACGGCGAGGCCGAGCTTGAGGACCAGGTCGGCATCGTTACAGGGCTTGCATGGACAGAGGTCGGCGGCGAGCTGCTGACGATCGAAGGAGTCATGATGCCCGGCAAAGGCAAGATGACGGTCACCGGAAATCTGCGCGACGTGATGAAGGAATCGATCCAAGCAGCAAACGCCTATGTGCGTGCGCGCTCCATCGACTTCGGCATTCAACCTTCGCTATTTGAGAAGAAAGACATCCACGTGCACGTGCCGGAAGGTGCGACACCCAAGGATGGCCCCTCGGCTGGCGTTGCCATGGCGACTGCGATCATCTCTGTGCTCACCGGCATCGCCGTGCGCAAGGACGTTGCCATGACAGGTGAGATCACGCTGCGCGGCCGCGTGCTTCCGATCGGAGGTCTGAAGGAGAAGCTGCTTGCGGCCCTACGCGGCGGTATCAAGACTGTCATCATCCCTGAGGAGAACGTCAAGGACCTCGCCGAGATCTCCGAGGAGATCAAGAACAAGATCGATATTGTTCCCGCGGCTAGGCTTGACGACGTTTTGAAGGCGGCGCTTGTCAAGACGCCTGAGCATTTAAGCTGGGATGACGTCGCCGAGGCGCAAGCTGTTCAGGATGAGGACGACAAAAAAGGTGGAGCACGCGTAACGGCGCACTGAGGCCTCACGCGCTTCAACGCTTGTGTTGTCCGCACTCGGACAAAGCCGTTAACCTAGAGGCCAGGGCTTCCTTGCTTTGGGGGCGGGGCGTCGTGTTCCCGCTCCGTGCGCGTCGCCGACCTGTTTCCCCAGGTTTTTCGGGCAAAATGGGCCGTCTACCCCCTTGACGACGGCTGATATTGGGCGCTTTTGTCCAGCTCTGAAGCGGCTTTAGCCGCATTCGAATGGGGCTTGAGCGCTCGACGCCAGCCCGCCTAAACGACTCCGAACGCAAAGGACGCAAAAGAGATGAGCAAGAAAGATTTGATCGACGCCGTCGCCAAGGACGCCGAGCTCACCAAGGAAAAAGCTGGCGTTGCGGTTGACGCTGTGCTCGAGCACATCAGGAGCTCTATGAGGAAGGGCGAGGAAGTGCGCATTCCCGATTTCGGCACCTTCAAGGTTGCCGCGCGCAAGGCGCGCGAAGGACGCAACCCGGCGACGGGCGCGACCATCAAGATTCCGGCCTCACGCGTGCCCAAGTTCAGCCCCTCAAAGGGCCTGAAGGAGCAGCTGAACTAGCGGACGTTTCGCCCCAACGACACGTTATTCCGGCGCGTCGCAATTCATGCGGCGCGCCTTCGTTGTTCGCGTAACTTGCCAGCTCGGCGCCCTACGCGTAGCCCCACTCTGCTGAGCGGCGCTTACACCGGCACCCATCACGCCGTATGTGTGTCTTCGACATAGCGAGCATAGGCGTTCGACACATTGATTTTAGGCGTGTTTTCGACGCAACGGGGGTAGGCGTGTCTTCGACACAGCAGGTGTAGGCGCGTCTTCGACACGACGGTCAGGGGCCCCTTCATGACAAGGTCGGTATAAGCTGATGATTGTTGCGCCTTGAGTCCAAGCTCGCTACATCGGGCATTAGGGCGGTTAGCTCAGTGGTGGAGCGCCTGGTTAATGCGCTCACGCGCGCTGATCCGATCGCATTTGCGATCGGGCGCACTCTGCCGCGCGCGGCTCGCCGCGGCGGCCCTTTGCCGCGTGATGTGCAAGGGCCAATTAAGAGATGTCGTGTTGTTGGGCGGTTAGCTCAGTGGTAGAGCGCCTCGTTTACACCGAGGATGTCGGGAGTTCGACCCTCTCACCGCCCACCACTTTATGTCTCAGACTTTGCATGTGCGGTTAGTATGTTGCGCGGGGGCGGCCAAAGAGGCCAATAGGGCACGCTGATGATCCCCGAAGCCGCCCTTCTTGACTTAGCCGGGGCAGGGACGTAAGGGATTCCTTCGTGGCAGCGCGCTCTCCTAAGGGCGCGCGTTTTCGATTGCGGGAGTAGCTCAGTTGGTTAGAGCGCCGGCCTGTCACGCCGGAGGCCGCGGGTTCAAGTCCCGTCTCTCGCGCCACTCTTTGTTCCACTGACACAAGCTGAATGAAGCTCCGTTCGACGGCGGTTGTAGCTTGTTAATGACCGGCGCTTGCGCCTGTCATGAGCGTGCGTTAACACCAATTCTGATATTGCGCCGCCATGCTTGTGCGGCGCTGGGACCGTAGGCCGCCCATGGATCAGCTCTTTCTCGACTACTTGCCGATTGCCATTTTCACCGCGGTCGCGCTCGCCATCGTCCTTATTCTGATGACAGTGCCGTTCGTTATCGCCGTGAGCAATCCGGACCCGGAAAAAGTGTCCGCCTATGAGTGCGGTTTCAACGCCTTCGATGATGCGCGTATGAAGTTCGACATCCGTTACTATCTCGTGGCCATCCTGTTCATCATTTTCGATCTGGAGGTGGCGTTCCTCTTCCCCTGGGCTGTGGCCTTCAAGGAGATTGGGGTCTTTGGTTTCTGGTCGATGATTATCTTCCTCGCGGTGTTGACGATCGGCTTTGTTTACGAGTGGAGGAAGGGGGCGCTGGAATGGGATTAATCACGCAGCCCGGTGCCGAATCCGGCGGCATTCTCGTCAAGCCCGGCGACGAAGGCTTCGCCCTGATTTCCAATAAGCTTGCCGACAAGGGCTTCCTCGTCACCACAACTGACGACCTTATCAACTGGGCGCGCACCGGCTCGCTGATGTGGATGACCTTCGGGCTTGCGTGCTGCGCCATAGAAATGATGCAGGCCTCGATGCCGCGCTATGACCTGGAGCGCTTCGGATTTGCGCCGCGCGCCTCGCCACGCCAGTCTGACGTGATGATCGTGGCCGGTACACTCACCAACAAGATGGCGCCCGCTTTGCGCAAGGTCTACGACCAGATGCCCGAGCCGCGTTACGTAATTTCCATGGGCAGTTGCGCCAACGGCGGCGGCTACTACCACTTCTCTTACGCGGTGGTGCGCGGTTGTGATCGCATCGTGCCGGTCGACATTTACGTGCCGGGTTGCCCGCCGACGGCCGAGGCGTTGGTCTATGGCGTGCTGCTCTTGCAACGCAAAATGCGCCGCACAGGAACGATTGAACGGTAAGTGACGGTGGCAGGCAGCTAGGCTATAGGCAGTCGGAGCAACAACGGTGCGCGGCGCGCGGCAGGGATTAGTCCTCACGGGGGATCGACGCGTCTAGCGTTAGAAAACGGGTTTGGCGGCTGAAGCGTTGAAGCTTTCGGGTGCTTGCCCTAGCAGGACCGAAGATGGCTGATTCAATACAAGACATAGGCCAATACGCCGCCCAGCACCTCCCCGGAGCCATCCAATCCAGGACGATTGCTCGCGATGAGTTGACGCTTCACGTTGCGCGCGAGGAGATCGTCGCGGTCATGGAGTTCTTGCGCGATAACCTGCGCTGCCGCTTTGAAATCCTGATCGATATTTGCGGCGTTGATTGGCCTGCGCGTTCCGACCGATTCGATGTCGTCTATCATCTCCTCTCCCCGCGGCTCAATCAGCGCATACGCGTCAAACTTGAAACGGACGAGACGACGCCCGTCCCAAGCGTGGTCGGCGTGTTCTCGGCTGCCAATTGGTTTGAGCGCGAGGCCTATGACATGTACGGCATTTTGTTTTCGGGTCATCCCGACCTGCGGCGTCTCCTCACCGACTACGGATTCCAGGGCTACCCCTTGCGCAAAGACTTCCCCCTCACGGGCTACGTGGAGGTGCGCTACGACGATGAGCAAAAACGCGTCGTTTACGAGCCGGTTGAACTGACGCAGGAGTTTAGGTCATTCGACTTTGAGTCTCCCTGGGAAGGACCAGAATACGTGCTGCCCGGCGACGAAAAAGCGGGCGTTGGGTCCAAACGGTCGACTGGCGGCAAGGCATGAGCCCATGAAGGACACCCTAAAACCGGGCGCGAGCGCACGCTTTTCCTATCGCGTGCCCGCTGAGAAAACCGTGCCGCACCTCTACCCCGAGGCCGATGAGTTCAAGGAGATGCCGACGGTTTTTGCGACCGGCTTTATGGTGGGGCTCATGGAATGGACCTGCATGAAAGTATTGGAGCCGTATCACAATCCTGGAGAAGGTAGCCTCGGCGTGCACATCGATGTGACCCACCTGGCTGCAACTGTGCCCGGCCAAACCGTGACAGTCGATGCCGAGTGCACGAAGGTCGAAGGCCGCCGCGTGTGGTTCAAAGTGAAGGCGCACGACGGGATAGATGCAATCGGCGAAGGCCATCACCAGAGAATCATCGTGCCCTGGTCCAAGTTCGTTTCGCGCGTCAACAAGAAAGCTAATTTAGCCCGCGTTGCGCCTATTGCGCCGCTGGAGGGAACACGTTGATGGCCGAGACCGACATCCGGCAGTTTAATATCAACTTCGGACCGCAGCATCCCGCCGCCCATGGCGTGCTGCGTCTCGTGCTTGAACTTGATGGTGAGGTCGTGGAGCGCGTCGATCCGCATATCGGACTTCTCCATCGCGGTACTGAGAAGCTCATTGAGCACAAGACCTATCTGCAGGCGATCGGCTATTTCGACCGGCTCGACTACGTCGCGCCCATGAACCAGGAGCATGCCTTTTGCCATGCCGCCGAAAAACTGTTGGAGCTCGAGGTTCCGAAGCGGGGCCAGCTCATCCGCGTGCTCTATTGCGAAATCGGGCGGCTGCTCTCGCACCTCCTCAATGTCACCACGCAGGCGATGGACGTTGGCGCGCTGACGCCCCCGCTGTGGGGCTTTGATGAGCGCGAAAAGCTTATGATTTTCTATGAGCGCGCCTCGGGAAGCCGCTTGCACGCCAAGTATTTCCGCATGGGCGGCGTGCACATGGATTTGCCGCCAGAGCTGATCGACGATATTTATGCCTTCTCAGAAGAGCATCCTAAAGTCCTCGACGACATTGAAGGACTGCTCACCCACAACCGTATCTTCAAGCAGCGCAATGTTGATATCGCCAAGGTCAGCTTGCAGGAGTGTTTCGACTGGGGATTTTCCGGCGTCATGGTGCGCGCGTCAGGCGCAGCGTGGGACTTGCGCAAAGCACAGCCCTATGAGTGCTACTCTGAATTGGACTTTGACATTCCCATCGGCAAGAACGGCGACTGCTACGACCGCTATCTCGTCCGCATGGAAGAGATGCGCCAGTCTGTGCATCTCATGAAGCAATGCTGCGAGAAATTACAATCGGCCGAAGGGCAGGGACCGTTTGTTGCTGAGGATCGTAAGGTTGTGCCGCCCCGGCGCGCGGACATGAAGCGCTCTATGGAGGCGCTGATTCACCACTTCAAGCTCTACACCGAGGGTTTCCATGTTCCCGAAGGCGAGGTCTACGCCGCCGTCGAGGCTCCTAAGGGCGAGTTCGGCGTCTACCTTGTGTCTGATGGCT
>CAZURR010000027.1:0-26567 GCA_964622715.1 uncultured Hyphomicrobium sp.
GTGATGGTCGTTGGGTAGCCGGCTCATCTTCCAATTGCACGTGTAGCTTCCACGTGCTTGGCGCCCAACGCCTCGGCAACCGCCGAATGCGTAATCTTGCCTTCGTGCACATTGAGCCCAGCCATAAGATGCGGGTCGGCGCGCAGCGCGCCCACGATGCCTTTGTCGGCAAGTGCCAGCACGAACGGCAGCGTCGCATTATTGAGCGCAAACGTTGAGGTGCGCGCAACCGCGCCCGGCATATTGGTCACGCAGTAATGCACGACGCCATGCTTCACGTAGCTGGGGTCTGCATGCGTCGTCGGCTTAGAAGTTGCGGCAAATCCGCCTTGATCGATGGATATGTCGACGATCACGGAGCCGCGCTTCATGCTTTTCACGAGTTGCTCGCTGATGAGCCTTGGCGCTGCCGCTCCCGGCACGAGTACCGCGCCAATCACCAGGTCGGCTCCGAGCACGTAGTCCTCGATCGACTGGCGCGTGGAGAAGATGGTGTTGATCGCCGCGCCAAAGCGGTGATCGAGCGCATAAAGGCGTTCGATATTGATATCGATACACGTGACTGCCGCCTCCAGTCCTATGCTCATGCGCGCCGCATTTAGTCCCGCAACTCCGCCACCGACGACCACTACATTCACCGGTGCGACGCCGGCCGAGCCGCCAAGCAGCATGCCCCGGCCGCCCTGCTCCATCTCTAAACAATGCGCGCCCGCCTGTATTGCCATGCGGCCGGCAACTTCGCTCATAGGAGACAACAGGGGTAGTCCGCCGTGCTGGCCGGTCACCGTCTCATACGCAATGGCTGTGACGCCCGAACGCATCAACGCCTTGGCCTGATTCGGGTCGGGCGCGAGATGGAGATAGGTGAAAATCGTTTGGCCTTCGTGCAGAAGCCCAAGCTCCTTGGTCTGGGGCTCCTTCACCTTCACGATCAGCTCGGCCGTCTCATAGACCTCCTTGGCCGACTTGGCGATCTTTGCACCCGCTTTGCAATAGTCATCGTCGCTCACGCCAATGCGCTCGGCCGCTTTCGTCTCAACAAGCACCTCGTGCCCATGGGCGACGGCCTCGCGTACGCTAGCCGGTATGAGCCCAACACGGTACTCGTGAACCTTAATCTCTTTGGGAACACCAATGCGCATGGCTCTCTCTAAAGCGTCGGAGGATGGGCCCATTACATGAGAAAGTCTACGCGGTGCATTCGTGGGGGCGAGGATGAAGCGCAGCGTGCCAAGGGTTTTTTGCGGCAGCATCGTCCTCAGATGCGTCGCTGCCAATATAGCCCTGCAGCTCGAATTCAGTCTGCAATACGCAGGGTCAAAAGCGGGCGGATTCGGATCAATGCGCGAGCGCCTTGACGATCTCCTCCGTCATCTTTTTGGCGTCGCCCAACACCATCACAGTGTTGTCACGATAGAACAGCGAATTGTCGATGCCGGCATAACCGGATGCCAATGAGCGCTTGTTGAACAACACTGTGCCGGCCTTCCAAACTTGCAGCACGGGCATACCGTAGATCGGCGACGACGGGTCGTCTTCAGCCGCGGGGTTCGTCACATCATTGGCACCGATAACGTAAACGACGTCTGTTTGGGGAAACTCGCTGTTGATGTCTTCCAGCTCGAACACCTCGTCATAGGGCACGTTCGCTTCCGCCAGGAGCACGTTCATGTGACCCGGCATGCGCCCTGCGACGGGGTGGACCGCGTACTTCACTTCCACGCCAGCTTTCTTCAAAGAGTCAGCCATCTCGCGCAGGGCGTGCTGCGCTTGCGCCACCGCCATGCCGTAGCCCGGCACGATCATGACGCTGCCTGCGTTCTGCATGACGTATGCAGCGTCATCGGCCGAGCCGAGCTTGACGGGCTTTTGCTCAGCGCCGCCCGCAGGGCCGGCAACCTCGCCGCCGAAACCGCCGAGGATGACGGAGATGAAGCTTCGGTTCATCCCCTTACACATGATGTAGGAGAGGATCGCGCCGGAGGAACCGACGAGCGCCCCGGTGATGATGAGCGCGATGTTTGAAAGCGTGAAGCCGATGCCGGCGGCCGCCCAGCCCGAATAGGAGTTAAGCATCGACACTACAACCGGCATGTCGGCGCCGCCGATCGGGATGATGATCAGGATGCCAAACAGCATGGCCGTGGCGGTGATGGCCCAAAACAGGAGCGAATCCCCGCCGGAAAGACAGAACTTGTAGATAAGCCAGACCATCAGGACGGCGAGCGCGATATTGATGATATGGCGCAGCGGCAAGATAATCGGCTTGCCGGACATGCGGCCCGACAACTTCGCGAATGCGATCACCGAACCGGTAAACGTGATGGCTCCGATCGCGACGCCGAGCGACATCTCAATGAGGCTGATGACGTTGATGGCGCCGCGCTCGCCGATACCGAAGGAGTCCGGCGCATAAAGAGCCGACGCTGCCACAAACACGGCCGCTAGTCCGACGAGCGAGTGAAATGCGGCGACGAGCTCGGGCATCGCGGTCATCGGAATGCGCCGTGCCGTTATCGCCCCGATAAGACCTCCGACACCGATCCCGCCAGCGATCAGATACCACGTCAGTTGGAATTGGGGCGCCGCGATCGCCAGCGTCGTGACCATCGCGATTGCCATGCCCGTCATGCCGAAGAAGTTGCCGCGACGCGACGTGGCCGGACTTGAAAGTCCTCTCAGCGCCAAGATGAAGAGTACGCCGGAGACGAGATAAAGCACCGCAACAAGATCAGCCGACATTGCTGTGCCCCCGCAGAACAGTCACATGTGTCCTCACCGCTTGTCACCTTTCTTCTTGTACATGCCGAGCATGCGTTGGGTGACGAGGAAGCCGCCAAAGATATTCACGGACGCCATCGCGAGCGCGACAAGCCCGAAGGTCTTCGATGTCAGATTGGAGTCGAACGTTGTGAAGGCCTCAATGCCGCCATGCTCCACGGCGACGGCCAAGAGCGCACCGACCACGATGACCGACGAAATGGCGTTCGTCACCGACATCAGTGGTGTGTGGAGTGCCGGCGTCACGCTCCACACCACGAAGTAGCCGACAAAGATCGCCATCACGAACACCATCAACTCGTAGACGATGGGATCGATCTCTCCGCCGATGCCGCTGGCCGCAAATGCAGTCGCGCTCGACGCCAGCAGCAAGCCGGATGCCACGGCAAGTTTTGCAAACGTATTCTTCATCAGGTTGCTCCCTACGTTTGCAGGTTGGGGTGCACGACTTTTCCACCCTTGGCGATGAGCGTACCTTTGACGATCTCGTCATCCCAATCGATCTTCAGCACCTTCTCGGTTTTGTCGATCATGATGTCCAGGAATGCTAAGAGGTTTCTGGCATAGAGGCTTGAAGCGTTGACCGGTATCTCACCGGCAAGATTGAGCGGGCCAAAGATGCGCACGCCATTGTGTTCAATAACTTTGTCGGGCTCGGTCAGCTCGCAGTTGCCGCCTCGCTCAGCGGCCAGATCCACAATGATAGCGCCGGGCTTCATGCTCTCAACCATCGCACGCGTAATAAGCCGCGGGGCGGGTCGTCCCGGGATCAGCGCGGTGGTGATAACGATGTCTTGGTTCTTGATATGAGAGGCAACGAGTTCGGCCTGCTTCTGTTGATATTCTGCCGACATGGGTTTGGCGTAACCGGCTGCAGTTTGGGCTTGCTTGAACTCCTCGTCCTCGACCGCAACGAACTTAGCCCCCAGAGAGGCGACTTGCTCCTTCGTGGCCGGGCGTACGTCTGTGGCGGTGACTTGCGCACCCATCCGACGCGCAGTCGCGATCGCCTGCAGACCCGCTACGCCCACACCCATAATGAAAGCTTTAGCGGCGGGAACCGTGCCCGCCGCTGTCATCATCATGGGCATTGCTTGCTCAAACATCGCTGCAGCATCAACGACGGCCTTGTAGCCGGCCAAATTTGCCTGGCTTGAGAGCACGTCCATCGACTGTGCACGCGTGATGCGCGGCATGAATTCCATGGAGAACAGTACGATATTCGTTGCCGCCAGCGCATCAAGGCCCGCCCGTTCGCCGTAGGGATCGAGTATCGCGGCAACGACGGCGCCAGGCTTCAGGCCCTTGACCTCCTCAACGCTTGGCCTGCGAACCTTCAAGAGGACGTCGGTGTCGCGCAGCGCGTCCGCCGCGCTCGGCGCGATCTCTGCGCCTTGTGCCTTGAGGACCTCGTCGGAGAAGCGTGAACGCGCCCCAGCGCCGGCCTCGACCCGGACTTTGCAACCCAGCGCAGTGAGCTTTTTGACCGTGTCAGGCGAGATCGCGACACGCGACTCGTCTGGCCCCTCCGCTGTTACCGCTATGGTGACCATGGAAAAATCCGCTTGTGCAGGAGATACCGAGCGGCAGTCGAGCCGCCAATCTCAGGCTCTGCTGGTCTAGAAGGGCAGGACTAAACGAGGAAGTACGCCATTCCGCCGAGCAGGATCACCAGGAACACAATGCTCACCTTGATGAACACGAGAAACCGGTGATACGTCCGTGCATGCTCGTCGTAGTCCATTGCCGCGTGGCCGCCCGACAGATCGATCCCCACGTTTGCCCTCCTGAGTTTGGCGTTTGTCCTTTGTTTCTCGTACCCCAATGCCCAGGCTCTATCAAGCCAAACGGTCCCGCCTGAGCCTTGTAGTACCTAGGCCGAAAGCCCCACGTAAGGGGTGTGCGGCCCGCGGCACCGACACCTGCGGCAATTGATGCCGGTCAATGAGCCTCGGGTTCCGCGGCGGCACAAACGTGCAATGGGATCGGGGGGAATGGTCTTGGCAAGAGGAGTTCCGCCATGAAGGTAAGAGATGCAATGCACAAGGGCGTGCAATGGGTTGACCCGGAAACGACAGTTCCAGAACTAGCCAGAACAATGCGCAAACACGATATCGGCGCGTTGCCCGTGGGAGAGAACGACCGGCTGATCGGCATGATCACCGATCGCGACATCGTCTGCCGCGGCTTTGCGAACGGTAAGCATGCGGACGCACTCACCGCCCGCGACGTTATGAGCAAGGGCATCGTTTTCTGCCGCGACGACGAAGAGCTTGATGACGCCATGCACATCATGGAGCAGAAGCAAATCCGCCGTCTGCCCGTCCTCAACGACAAAAAGCGCATGGTCGGCATGCTGAGCCTTGGTGATATCTCGCACTCCAGCGCCCGCGAGCTCTCGGGCGAAGTGCTCCAGGCCGTATCCGCCCATCACAATTGACGCTGCTAAGGGTGCGTTAAGCACTACCGGTAGATTATATCGGCGCCGGTCGTGCGTCATTCAGTTTTAGCGTAGGTGTGCGCCGGCATCATTTCCGCGTTCGTTCAGCGCAAGCATGACGTGCTAAAATGCGCGTCGGCGACGCTTCGCGCAGCCATGAACGTATGCGGCCCTTGATACAATGGACACCTTCGACCTCATCCAGCGCATGGCCGTCGCGCTCGCAATCGGGCTGGTTATTGGAATCGAGCGCGGTTGGCAGCAACGCGAGGAGGCGGAAGGCGAGCGCGCGGTCGGGCTTCGCACACACGCGCTCGCAGGCTTGCTTGGAGGTGCTTGGGGCGCGATTGCGCGCGAAACCGGCGATTGGGGCGCCGTCGCGCTAGGCCTTGCCTTTATGACATTTTCCGGCGCAATCGTGATCTTTCGTCTTCGCGAGTTGGAGCACGACAAGACATTCGGTGCGACAACTGTTGTCGCCGCCATGATCGCATTCGCACTGGGTGCGATGGCCGTTCTGGGCGACCAGACCGTGGCCGCTGCCGCAGGTGTCACCGTGGCGGTGCTGCTCGCACTCAAGACCGTGCTTCATACCTGGCTCAAGAGGCTCACGTGGGACGAGCTGCGCGCCGGACTGATCCTTCTGACCATGACTGTTATCCTGCTGCCGGTACTGCCCGACCGCGAGATCGCTGCCTGGCTCCCCATCAATCCACGTGAAGTCTGGCTGCTCACTATCCTCATCGCCGCCCTGTCGTTCGCTGGCTACGTGGCCATCCGCGTTGCTGGACCCCAGCTGGGCATTCCTCTTTCGGGCATTGCGGGCGGGCTTGTTTCCTCTACCGCCACCACGCTCAATATGGGCCGCCTTGCGCGCCAGCACGCCGAGCGCACCAAGCTCTTTGCCGCCGCCATCATGCTCTCCAGTGGGGTTATGATGCTGCGCGTGATCTTCCTCGTCGGCGTCGTCAACGCTTCGCTTTTGCAGTTTATTGCGCCTCCCTTACTGCTAGCCGTGCTCGCGCAAGGCGTCCTTGCCGGATATTTGGGGAACTGGACGCGTAGTGCAGCAACAGTCGACCAGCCTCTCACTCTGAAGAACCCCTTCGAACTCAGTGTCGTCCTGGCATTTGGCGCGTTGCTCGCCATCATTATGGTGCTCACAAAGCTGCTTGCAGCCTGGGCGGGCGCCGGCGGCGCAATGGCTCTTGCGGCCATCTCCGGAACCTTCGATGTGGATGCCATCAGCCTGTCGCTGGCACGCCTAGCGCCGGGCGGACTCAATGCCAGCGCCGCCGCCTACGCGATCCTCGTCGCGGTCACCGCCAATAGCTTGACCAAGATCGCACTGGCCTGGACGACGGGTGGTGCGGCACTTGGCAAACTGTTCGCAGGAGGCGTCGCAGTCGCGCTCATTGCTGGCGCAATTGGCCTATGGGTGGCGACGGCGCTGTGAAGCTTTATGGCCCCTCCCGCAAAGACATAATGTAATCCGCGAGCGCAAACATCTCGTCTTGGGTGAGCTTATGGTCCGGCATCATCGGCGGCGCCGACTGTAACCACGTGACGATGCCTTCCAGCGACTGACCGTGGCGGTTCGCAACCGCACCAAACCCCGGTATGCCCATAGGCCCCTGCTTTTCGCCTTGGCCTTCGTTGAGATGGCATCCTGCACAGAGCGACTCGGCCAGCTCCCGGCCCTTCTCCGCCTCGTCCAATGCTGCGGCGGGCAGCGCTGCAGCTTTGAGCACCAGCGCGCAGGCGATTGCTGCTACCATCAAACGGAACATCGCGATTTTTCTCCTGCCAAGCCTTTAAGAATCAATCCTACTCGTTTACCTGCGGCAAGGGGACGCGTGCGTCCGTGAAGGCGCTGCCCTGGCGCGCCGCCACATCGGCAAGCACGAAATCTTCAATCGTGTCGTTGAAAAGCCGGTACCAGTTCTGCCGCGCATTGAGATGCAGAAATACGCCGCCAAGACCGATTGCGGCGCGGTCCATGAACACGAACTCGCGGGGCACCCTCACCGGGCCTTTCTCACGCAAGATCTTGTGCACCGCGAACGCTTCCTTGCGCCCGTACTCGCCCGGCGTTGTGCCTTCGGCAATGATGCGCTCTCGATCATCCAATAGCGGCCCGTAGATGAACTGCGCCCAGATGTTCAACGCCTCGATCAGCTCATGTGAGAGCCCGCTAAAGCCCCACGTCTCATACGCGTGCATGACGCGGTCGCGGTCGTTCGTCAACAGACCCTTGTAAAGGTCGATGACACCTTGCACGAACGACACGCGGAAGGTGCGAATGCAGCCATAGTCGAGCAGATTGATACCGGCCGGACGCCCCTCGCGTTCGAAGACCGTGTAGTTGCCTAAGTGCGGATCACCATGAATGACGCCGTAGTGAGCGAAGGGATACCACCAGGCACGAAACATCGCCCGGGCAATCGCGTTGCGATCGGCCAGCGGCGCCGGCTTGTAATCGAGGAGCTTACGGCCATCCAGCCACGTCATGGTCAAGAGCCGCTTCGTCGATAGCTCCGAAAGAACCTCTGGCACCTGGATCTGCTCATCATTCGCGAAAATGGCGCCATAGAGTTGCGTGTGACGCGCTTCCAGATCGTAGTCGAGCTCCTCGCGCAATCGCGCAGAGATCTCCTTCAAGATTTCGCCCGTCTCGATGGCGGGGTTCATGCGCGAATGGATCAGAAAGATTGCCTTGAGCTGATTGAGATCAGCTTCCACAGCCGACGACATATCGGGATATTGGAGCTTCACGGCCAACTGCCGGCCGTCGTGCGCAACGGCGCGGTGGACCTGTCCTAGCGAAGCGGATGCGGCCGCCGCTGTGTCGAAACTGGCAAAGCGCGAAAGCCAGTCCGGGCCGAGCTCGGCCAGCATGCGCCGCTTTGCGAACGCGGGTCCCATGGCCGGAGCCGCCGATTGGAGCTGCGCAAGCTCGCGCGCGTACTCGGTAGGTAGCGCCTCTGGGATGGTGGACAGCAGCTGCGCCACTTTCATAAGGGGACCCTTGAGTCCGCCCAGAGCTGCGGCCAGCTCAGCAGCATTGCGTGAACTGTCCTGCTCCATGCCAAACAGGCGGCCACCCGCAACGCGTGCCGCGACCGCACCGACATTGGTGCCAACGCGCACGTAGCGCGCAGCGCGCGCTGAAAAGCGGTTCTCTTCCTCGTCCATGAGACGTCTCGCCTAGTGGGCCCGTGTCACACGGCAGCCCACGACATATCATACGCGCACGGCAGGACTACAAGGGAAGTGAGGAGCGCCTTTAGGCGTTAGACCGCCACCTGCGTGCCCACCTCCACGACGCGGTCCGTCGGGATTCTAAAGTAGGTCGTGGCGTCCTCGGAGCTGCGCGCTAGCGCCACAAACAGCCGGTCTTGCCAGGTAGGCATTTCGGACTTTGGCGTTGTGCGCAAATTACGGCGCGACAGGAAGAATGAGGTTGCGCTCATGTCGACTTTGAGACTTTTGCGCCGGCATTGCTCGAAAATCTTGGGCACACTTGGCGTTTCCATGAACCCGTAGCGGGCCATCACCCGAAGGAAGGTTTCTGAGACGCGCTCAACGGAGACCCGTTCGTGGCGCGGCACCCGCGGTACATCCTCGGTCTTAATGGACAGGATGATATTGCGTTCGTGCAGAATGCGGTTGTGCTTTAGGTTGTGCATCAGTGCGGTGGGTGCCGCCGTCGGGTCGGCCGTGAAGAACACCGCTGTGCCCGCCACCCGCTGCGGCGGCTTTGCCTCGAGCTTGCGCAAGAGCCAGTCGAGGTCGGCCTCGTGCTTGCGGGTTTGCTTGGCAAGAAGGTGCGCACCTTTGACCCAGGTCACCATGACAAGACCGACCACGGCCGCCATAAGTAGCGTAACCCACGCGCCTTCGAGAACCTTTAGCGTGTTGGCCGCGAAGAACGCCTGCTCGAGGATGAGAAACGGCACGATCACGAGCGCCGCCTGCCATAGTTTCCACCCCCACATCCGCCAAATGACGAAAAACGCTAACAGCGATTCGATCACCATCTGCGCCGCGATTGCGACGCCATAGGCGGATGCGAGATTGGTCGAGTTCTTGAAGAGCACCACGATCAGCAAAACGGCAACGAGCATTATCCAATTGACGCGCGGCAGGTAGATCTGTCCGGCCATGCTTTCGGACGTGTGCATGATACCGAAACGCGGCAGCAGGCCGAGCTGAATAGCCTGTCGCGTTACCGAGAAGGCACCCGTGATCACCGCCTGGCTCGCGACAATGGTCGCGACCGTCGCAAGTATGACCATGGGAACGAGGGCCCAATCGGGATAGAGGAGAAAGAACGTATTCTCGAGCGACTCGGGCCGCGAAAGCACGAGCGCTCCCTGGCCAAAATAATTGATGGTCAGCGCCGGCAGAATGAACCCGAGCCACGCGGTCTGAATTGGTTTGCGGCCGAAGTGGCCAAGGTCAGCATAGAGGGCTTCAGCTCCCGTTACGGCGAGAAAAACGAGACCGACAACGATGAAGCCGATCATGCCGTGCTTGAAGACGAACCTCACTCCGTACCAGGGATTGAGCGCCACCAGAACATCTGGATTGGCGATGATCTGCAAGAGCCCTCCGACAAATAAGGCGACAAACCAAACGAGGGTAATCGGACCAAAGAAACTGGCGACCTTTGCGGTACCGCGCGACTGTGCGGCGAATAATCCGATCAGAATGATGATAGTCAGCGGTAAAACGAGATCATCGAATGCAGGCGACACGAGGTGCAGACCTTCTATCGCCGAAACGACGGAAATGGCCGGCGTAATGACGGCGTCGCCATAGAAAAACGAGGCGCCCGCGATGCCGAGCCCCATGAGGACCGGTGAACTTCGCTTGGCCACCGATTGAGCAAGTGCCATGAGTGCAAACGTGCCGCCTTCGCCGTTATTGTCAGCGCGCAGCAAAATGAAAATGTACTTCAGGGTCACAACGAGCAAGAGCGACCATACGATCAGCGACAGCACGCCGAAGACGACCTCGCGCCCGGCAAAGCTTTCGCCTTTTGCGGCGTTGACCGCCTCGTTGAACGCATAGAGCGGGCTCGTTCCGATATCGCCATAGACGACGCCGATGCAGCCCAGGACAAGCGCCCAGAATTGCTTTGTGGAAGTGCCGTCGGGCGAGCCATGCTCGGCGCCCGCCGCCACCACGTGCGGCTGTGCCACGTTGGCACCTCACGTTGAGCTAGCTGCTGTGCAGCAATGGCGGGCGCTTCTACCCCCTAATGCGGTCCAAGGGGAACCCCCAAATTGGAACTGTGCGAACCTTCTCAATCTTCACAATGCGGAAAGACTCGGAGGCCAGATCGTTTGAAGCACGTTGCTACGCGGGCGACAACAGCACTATCCCCCAAAAAGTGCCGCCTTCTCAACACCGCGGCGCGACCCCCTGCCGCGGGCGTCAGCCCCTCGCGTCCATGGCTTCCAGGTCATCGATCATGCCCCCGATGACCTTCAAGCCCTTGTGCCAAAACTCTGGGCTCGAGGCATCAAGCCCAAACGGCGCCAGCAGCTCTGAATGGTGCTTAGAGCCGCCAGATTTCAGCATCTGGAAGTATTTGGCAACGAAGCCCGGGTGCGCCTCTTCGTAGAGACCATAGAGCGAATTCACCAGACAGTCGCCGAAGGCATAGGCGTAAACGTAGAATGGCGAGTGTATGAAGTGCGGCACATAGGTCCAGAAGACCTCGTAGCCAGGCTTGAGCTCGATGGCCGGTCCTAAGCTATCAGATTGCACCTCCAACCAAATGGCATTCAGCTGATCAGGCGTGAGTTCGCCCTGACGGCGCGCCTCGTGCACCTTGCGCTCGAAGATGTAGAACGCAATTTGACGCACGACAGTATTCAGCATGTCCTCGACTTTGCCGGCGAGGAACGCTTTGCGCTCTTTGGGGTCGTCGATTTCCTTCAACAGCGCTTTGAATGTCAGCATCTCGCCGAACACGGAGGCCGTTTCGGCAAGCGTCAGCGGCGTGGGCGCCATGAGCGCTCCTTGGGGGCGCGCCAGCATCTGGTGCACACCATGCCCCAACTCATGCGCCAACGTCATCACATCACGCGGCTTGCCGAGGTAGTTGAGCAGAACGTAAGGATGCACGGACGGAACGGTCGACGCCGAAAAGGCGCCCGGCGCCTTGCCCGGCCGCACCGGCGCGTCGATCCAGTTCTTGTCGAAAAACTCCTTAGCGATGCCGGCCATCTCCGGCGCGAACCCGGCGAAGGCACCGAGCACAATCTTTTCCGCCTCCGACCAAGCGAATATTTTGTCCGGTTTATCAGGCAGCGGCGCATTTCTATCCCAGTGCGGCAAGCGTTCCTTACCTAACCACCTGGCCTTCATGGCGTAGTAGCGGTGCGAGAGATTGGGATAGCTATCTTGCACGCTCCTTACGAGCGCATCGACGACCGGCGCCTCTACTCGATTGGCCAAGTGCCGGCTGTCGGCCACGTCCTTGAAGCCACGCCAACGGTCTGAGATTTCCTTGTCCTTAGCGAGCGTGTTGGTAATGAGCGTGAAGAGGCGCACGTTGTCCTTGAAGACCGTTGCCAGGGCCTCAGCCGCGGCCTTGCGCTTCTCTTCAGCGGGATCGCTCAGCAGGTTGAGGACCAGCTCAAGTGTCAGCGGCTCAGGTTCGCCTGCGATGGGAAAGCGAAGTGCTGTCATTGTCTCGCTAAAAAGTCGCGTCCAGGCACCGCTCGAGGTCTGGCCTTTCTCGTGAAACAATTCCTCCAGCTTTTGCTCCAGTTGGTAGGGCTTCTCCTTGCGAACGTTGTCGATCCACGGCTTGTAGCGGGCCAGCCGCGTGTCTTTCAGCGCACTGGCCAATGCAGCCTCGTCGATCTGATTGAGCTCCAGATCAAAAAAGATGATGTTGGTCGAGATGGCGGTCAGTTTTTCGGAGATATCACCGTAGAATTTCGCACGCTCTGGATCGGCCTGATTTGCTGCGTAGTAAAGTCCAGCATACGAGCCGAGTTTCCCCAGCATCTCGACCAGCTGTTCAAATTCCTCGATCGCGGTAGCAAGCGCCGCACCATCGCTGCCAAGTCCGGCGAGCTTGCCCTGGTAGCGTTCTTTCATGCGCTGCGCTGCGACCGCCGCGGCCTCAATATCGCGGGCGACTTCCGGCGCATCGGGCCCTGTATAGAGATCGGCGAGGCTCCATTCGGGCATCGATCCCAGGTCGGGCGCGTGCCCTTTGGCACGTGCTGCCTCGGCGGCACTCATTGATACGCAGTAGCCGTTAAAGCGCGTTTGGAATTGCATGAATTGCTCCGGAACGAGATGGGAAGGAACGTTAACCTGCGCAGGCCGCCACTCAAATTCAAGCCATGAAACGTCTACGGCGTAACGCGCCTTGCGTGACCGATGTCACGCACCGGGACCAAAAAAGGCTCAAGGTGAGCCCCGTCGAAACCCCTTCTTTACCCTTGCAGTGCAGTCTCTTCTTGTTGAGTAAGCTGCTGGTCGCCGACTGTTCGATCCTGACGCATTTCAGGATGGTGTCGCGCGCTGGCCCATCCAGGTATGAGTCCGAGTGCCCATGGTCAAGAGTGTCTTAATCGTCGATGACGATCCCGCCCAGCGCCGCATCCTTGAAGAAACCATCAAGAGGCTCGGATTCGATGCCCGGAGCGCCAACTCGGGCGAAGAGGCGCTGCAGATCTTAGAGGGATCGGAGCGCTCGCCGATCGCCGTTGTGCTGCTCGACCTCGTCATGTCCGGCCTCAATGGCATGGCGGTGCTCGAACGCCTCAAGGGAAAGCCCGGCAATCCCCCAATTATCGTGCAGACTGCGCATTGCTCCATCGATACGGCCATCAGTGCCATGCGCGCTGGCGCCGCCGATTTCGTTGTGAAGCCTGCCTCCCCCGAACGGCTCGAAGTTTCGATAAGGAGCGCGTTGAAGATCGAGGCGCTTTCTGGCGAAATCAACCGCATCACGAAAAAGGTCGAAGGCACCCTGACCTTCAACGACATCATCATTTGCGGCGACACGATGGAGCGGGTCATTGCGCTCGGCCGTCGCGCTGCCGATTCCAATATCCCCGTCCTCATCGAAGGCGAATCCGGTGTTGGTAAGGAGCTGATTGCGCGCGCTATCCAGGGTGAAAGCGAGCGCTCAGGCAAGCCGTTCATCGTCGTCAACTGCGGCGCGATTCCAGAGAATCTTGTCGAAAGCATTCTCTTTGGTCACGAAAAAGGCTCGTTCACAGGCGCCGTCGACAAGCGTCTCGGCAAATTTCAGGAGGCCGATGGCGGCACCCTCTTCCTTGATGAAATCAGCGAGCTGCCTCTCGATGCGCAAGTGAAGCTTTTGCGCGCACTGCAGGACGGCGAGATTGATCCTGTCGGCTCCAAGAAGTCAATTAAGGTCAACTTCCGACTGATCTCAGCAACCAACCGCGACATTATCCAGCTCGTGCGAGAGGGCAAATTTCGTGAGGACCTCTACTACCGCTTGAACGTCTTCCCCATCTGGGTGCCGCCGCTGAGAGAACGCCTCAACGACGTGCCCGAGTTGGCCCGCCACTTCATGACTCGCTTCGCCGCCGAGGAAGGCAAGCGCGTGAGCACATTCAGCGATGACGCGGTGCGCCTTATTGAATCCTATCCATGGCCCGGCAACGTGCGCCAGCTCGAAAATGCTGTATTCCGCGCCGTAGTGCTCTCCGATACGTCAGAGCTCACTGCTGCCGAGTTCCCGCAGATCGCCGCGCACGTTGCCGGCTTCGAGACACAAATTCCCGCCGCCCCGGCTCCTGCTGCCAAGAAGCCGTTGTTCACGGGTCCCGCGCTCTTGGGCGCGGAAGACATCGTCCCGACAACGATGGATGTCCGTGACAGCGATGGCGACAGCGCGCTCGGTATCCCCGCAGTGAACCAAGGCGGCGACATTCGGCCGCTAGACGAGATCGAAGCCGACATGATCCGCTTGGCGCTTGGACGCTATCGCGGACACATGACCGAAGTCGCCAAGCGGCTAAAAATCGGCCGGTCAACGCTGTATCGCAAAATGCAGGAATACGGCCTGGAGCCGCGCGCCTAAGCGCGCGGAAGGTCTATCTAAGCACTGCTGCCGATCGCGCATCCGCCAAGCAACCTTTTCGGTGGATTGATTGCGCCTGCCTCAAAATAGGCTCCAAGCCACAGTCGAGCTGCTCGAGGCAAACAGCCAAGAAGCCTGTTTGCAATTGGGCCACAGCCCCGCCGAGTTGTACGCGCCCTAAACGCGTTTGCGATCACTGGGGGTGGTCAGGCTACTGTTGCTCGGTTAGCGTGCCGCACGTGACGGGGAGGATATTTCGATGCATCTGCGATACACAACAATTCTGTGCCTGGCTTGGAGCACACTCTCAGCAGGGGCTGCCACGGCTCAAGATGCCACCGAACCGCAGAGCACGGTCACAGAAGATCAGCAATCGGCAGCGCCTGAGGTCGCGCCTACTGCTGCACCACAGGACCCCCTCCGTATAGCGCTGCAAGACAAGCTTGCCGCAAGCACAAACAAGGGCAACGAGGCTGTGCGCGCTGATCGCGCCGTCCTTGCCGAGTATTATGCGGCACGCAAGTACAAGGCCGTTTGGGTTGACCGCAACGGTCTCAAGCCCCGAGCCAAAGAGGTGATCGCGGAAATCGAGAAGGCTGGCGACTGGGGACTTGATGCAAGCGCCTTCACCTTGCCAGCGCTTGAGGCGACCAACGCAAAGGCGCTCGCCGACGCTGAGACCATGCTAGCGCTTGCCATACTCAAGTATGCCCGACACGCGCGCGGCGGTCGCATTATGGACCCTGCCGTTACCTTGAGCTCCTACCTCGACCGTGTGCCGCAACTGCTGGAGCCTAAGGACGTCCTGGTCCTGATCGCGTCATATGACCAGCCAGACGCTTACCTGCGCGGCCTGCACCCCCAACACCCTCAGTTCGAAAAATTGCGCACAGCCTATCTGGCGCTGCGCGATGCTGGACCACTTAAGAAGGTTGCACAGCTGCCGAAGGGAACAACGCTTCGCCCCGGCAAGAAGCATCGCCATGTCGTGCTCTTGCGCAAACGGCTCGGACTTGAGGTGCCGCAAGTTAATGGCAAACCGGGCAATGAGCAACTTTACGACGAATCGTTGAAAGAGGCCGTCATTGCCTTCAAAAAAGAGAAAGGCATCGAGCCCGCCAACGGTATCGTGAATGGCGCCGTCCGAAACGCTCTCAACGATGTGCGGACCATCACACCCGAACAATTCCTGGCCAACATGGAGCAATGGCGCTGGATGCCGAACGACCTCGGCAGCCTCTACGTCTGGGTGAACATTCCCGAATTCACGCTGCGCATCGCCAAGAACGGCGAGATCGTCCACACCGAGCGCGCCATCACCGGCCTCGTCAATAAGCAGACGCCGGTGTTCTCCGAAGATATGAAGTTGATCAACTTCCGGCCGCGCTGGAACGTGCCGAACTCGATCAAGGTGCGTGAGCTTTGGCCCTCGCTGGCACGCGGTGGCCGCTCCTTCCAACGCCAAGGGCTCCGCTTGTCGCGTAACGGTCGCGTTATCGATCCGAACAGCATCGACTGGAGCCAATCCGACATTCGTAGCTTCGACGTCTACCAGCCGCCGGGCAGCGGAAATGCACTAGGAAACGTCAAGTTTTCGTTCCCCAACAAGCACCTCGTCTACATGCATGATACGCCGTCGAAGAGCCTGTTCGACAAGACCACACGCGCATTCAGCCACGGCTGCATGCGCATCCGTAATCCTCAGCGTATGGCCGAAATTCTACTTGCTGAGGACAAGGGATGGGACGCGGCGCAGATTGACGATCTGATCAAGAACGGACCCAGCAACAACGAGGTTCAGCTCGATCGACGGATTCCAATGCATGTGACGTACTTCACGGCCTGGATCGACGAAAATGGCGAGACGCATAGCGCGCGCGACATCTACGGTCACGAGAAGCGCATCAAGCTGGCACTGGCGGGCAAGTGGAAGCAGATCGACAAGGGACAGAACCATCTGGCACCCGTCAAAATCGATCCGGACATGCGGAACCGCATTTACCAGAGCCAGCGCCCATCGACCACTGGCGACTACATTCGGTCTGTGCTGGGCGGCGGCTTTTGACGCTGTCGATTCGGCGTCATCGAGGCCTTTTCTATAGTCATGCCACAACCAGCTTGCCGCGATCTTGCCGCGGCCGGGCCTACATCTGTCCGCATTCAATCATTACAAACCATTAAGGGTTCATATTTAACCCTTTGGGGACGTAAGCGCCGGTCACATGCACGGAGGGCCCGCAATTTTGCACGCTCAGACCATGGCTTGCGAGTGTGGACGCACAGCGATCCGGCTAGAAAAACGGGGTGCCAGTTTGGTCCGGCGTTGGAAACGTCCCCTTGCGGGACTGGCCATTGCTCTCATTGGCGCAGGCATCGCCGCGTCGCAATCGGTTGCCGCCCCACAGGGCACGCGCACGATCTCGCTGTATCACATTCACACCAAAGAAACGCTCACCGTCACTTACAAGAAGGACGGCAAGTTCGTCGCCGACGCGCTCAAGAAAATCAATTGGCACATGCGCGACTGGCGAGAAAACACGGAAATCAAAATCGATCCCCGCCTTATCGATCTTCTTTGGGAGATGCACACCGAGCTTGGCAGCAAAGAGCCCATCCACATCATATGCGGCTATCGCTCGGCCAAGACCAACAACATGCTGCGCCGGACGAGAGGTGGCCAGGCAAAGCGTAGCCTTCATATCTCTGGCAAGGCGATTGATGCATCGTTCCCCGACGTTCCCATAAAGCGCATGCGCTATTCGGCACTGATCCGCGAGCGCGGCGGCGTCGGGTACTATCCAACGTCAGGCATCCCCTTTGTACACGTCGACGTAGGCCGCGTGCGCGCTTGGCCGCGCGTACCGCGCTACGAGCTGGCTCTGTTGTTTCCCAACGGCAGCACCAAGCACCGGCCGTCCAAAGGTGGTCCTATCACGCGCAAGGACGTGCAAGTCGCGCGCTCGCGCTATAAGGAGTTGGCAACCCAGCTCGCCGCCTTCCACGAGGATCGCAGCCAGCCGAAGACGCCGACGATGGTGGCCGATGCCACCAAGCCCGCAATTCGGGTTCCTGCGCCAAAGCCTGTCTGGGCGCCTCACGTCCAAATCGCCTCCTTAGCGCCACCCACACCGTCGCCGGTCGCAATTCTTGAGCCCAAGCTTACCAGCCCACCGCGGTTGCTATCGAGGCCCAGGCGCGCCGTTCGGCCCCCTTCTGACCTTGAGCGCACAAGGCTCAACGAGCTCGTGACGCGTGCGTCCTTCACGCCTTCGGATCCCACTTATCAGCGCCCGCCGGCCGCAGACCGCATGCGACTCGACGAGCTCGTCTCACGCGCGCACCTCGGCCGCAGAGCCCCGCAATCGCTCCCGTCCTCCACCCGCGGCTTTGCCGCGGCCGATACCTCGCTGGGACTGGGTTCGCGCTTTCGAGAATCAGATAAACAGTCCAGGAAAGCCAGTGGAATCATGACGCGCTTCGCGGCGTACGCGCCACCGCGGCCGGCCAATGCGTCCGCAAACATCACAGACATCGATGCTGCCAATTGGAGCGGCGGCTGGGCACCGGCGCCCGCGTTCGACGATGACCACCCCGAGGAGCTTTCATACCGCCCCTTCCCGCTCGGACCGCTGCTGACGCAATCGGCTTTTGTCGATGATGATGCGTATGGCGGGCTTGTGCACCCCGATGTCGCGCGTACGCTCGACCTTCTCGACGAGGATCAGATCGTCCTACCGCTGCGCTTACGCCCCGGCCGGCAAGTGGCTCAGACCATGTGGGCTCAGCAGTTCCAGGCACAGGCCGTCAACTTGACGGCCCTTGAGCGCGCAGAGCCGCCGCGCCCGGTGCCTGCCGGGCTGACCTCGCGTTCTGTCAGGACGAGTTGGCGCTAGTGGTTCTTGCGGCTCGTTGACTTTTCCGCCCCGGAGGAATGCAGCCCTTCGACCACGCACTCTTGATGAGCCGGCCCAGTTCACGGAAGTCATCAACCCTGGGCGAAGTTGCACGCCAGGCCAAGCCGATACTTCGAAACGGCTCGGGTGTCACGAATCGCGTCAACCCGATTTGCCGCCCGCGCAACTCGACGTTCAAGCTCATCTCCGGCAGCAGCGTGATGCCGTAACCGGCGGCGACCATCTCTACGATGGTTGACAGGCTCGACACACCGAAGGTGTTGACCGTGGAGACCTGCTGCAAATTGCAGAAGGTAAGCGCCTGGTCACGCAGGCAATGGCCTTCCTCCAAGAGCAGCAGACGCTCATGCTCGAGTAAATCCTTGGTTGCACGTACGCGCGCACTCAGCCGCCGCTCGTGGGGAAGTGCGAGCAGGAACCGGTCGTCGAATAGTGCCAGCGTCTCAATTTCCGGATGATTGATCGGCAGCGCAAGAAGCAAAACATCGAGCTTACCCTCGATCAGTTCTTGAGTGAGGGGCAGTGTTTGTGTCTCGCGAACGTGCAGCTCCAGATTGGGGTAGCTCTCACGTAACAGCGGCAGCAACGGCGGCAGCATATAAGGGGCGATCGACGGGATGACTCCGAGTCGAAGCGAGCCGGCGAGCAGTTCATTTGCGTGCTGGGCGAACTCGACCATCTCGCGAACGTCACTCAGGATGCGAGCGGCGCGCGTGGCAATCTCGCGGCCCTTGTCCGAGAGCAGGACGCCAGCTCGCGTGCGCTCGACCAGCATGAAGCCAAGCTGCTCTTCCAGCTCGTGGATCTGCATGGAGAGCGCAGGCTGGGTGACGGAACACGACGCTGCCGCGCGGCCGAAGTGCTGCTCGCGCGCCAAGGCATCGAAATAACGCAGCTGCTTTAGGGTTATATGCGGCATAAGGAACCCTGATGCCAGAATGAACAAATTACGATTAGACCTTATACGACCGAGAGTCCTGATTTGGGCAACAACGTTTTTGGCAATCCTCGGGTATCCGAATCGGCTGAGGGTCTGCCAATCTCCAAACCGCAGGGCGGGAGAAATCCTCCCTCAGCGGCCGAAGGCGCCTCGGGCGAACGCCGAATCGTTCCGGGGCGCTCCTTGTTGTTCCTCGATAACGGCGCTTGAGCGCGAATGGGGCGCTAGGAGCATAAAGCTCCCGCGCCCCAAACGCTTTGGATGCGAGTGCTTTGCTTTACGCAGCCGCCGTCAAAGCTGCGGCATCCTCGTCGAGCATACCAAGCGCGTGCAGATAAACCTCGAGAATGCCCACTTCCTCTTGTCGCTCGGTTGCACTCTTCTTGCGTAATCGCAAGATCTGGCGCATCGCCTTTACGTCGAATCCCATTGCCTTGGCTTCGAGATATTTGTCGCGAATATCGCCGGCGAGCGCCTTCTTCTCTTCTTCCAATCGTTCGATTTGCTCGACGACCTGGCGCAGTTGTTTTTGCGCAGATGCCTGAAGCGTCGTCATCCCCTGTCTCCCCGCTATAATGGAGTCGCAACCGACGCTAGCGGCGAGCTGGTGCGCGTTCAAGGCACGGAACAGTGCGATCCAGAGGATTCTTGTGCGCTATTTGAGGCTGTCGGGACACAGTCATTGGCCGCCGGACCCTGTTTTCTCGAAATTTGCCTTTGCTTGCGGCGAAGCTTCGACTTGGTAGCGGGACTGCCAATCCTTGTAAGGCATACCGTAGATGAGCTCGCGCGATTCGTCCTTGGTGAGCGCGATGCCTTTCTCGGTTGCCGCATCTTGGTACCAGTTCGACAGACAGTTGCGGCAGAAGCCGGCTAGATTCATCAGGTCGATGTTTTGCACATCCGTTCGCTCGCGCAGATGCTGCACGAGCCGGCGAAAAGCCGCCGCTTCCAACTCGGTCACGACCTTCGCGTCGATTCGGCGCATTCTGAACTCCTTCCTTCCACGCTGGGGTGCGGCGGCGGCCCCTCAGCGTCAGTGTGAGATCCGAAGTAGTGCACGCTATGCAGCGTCTCTCGTAGGTCGGGGCGCGCGAGAATGCTCTCGACCGCCGTCGCGATCCGCTTGGCCCATCCCGCTTGGCCTTCACAATTGCGGATCAGATCTTGGCGAACCTCCACGATGGTGTGGGCGAGTCCCCGCCGTGTCCCATGTTGCCACATGCAATCGCCGGCGATCCTGCCGTTATATGGTTCGTTTTCGCCCACAAGAATGTTTTGGTCGGCGCGGAGGGCCTCCAGCAGCGGCACCGAAAAGCGATAGTCACGGTCCCACAAGACGGCCGCGTCCCAAGGACGGCGCGCGCCCTTCCAGTTGTCGGTAAAGCTGTGAATCGACAACAACACGGGCGGGACCCCGGCGGCAACACCTTGTTCGATGAGGGCGTCGATCGCCTGATGATAGGGCTCGTAGTAGAGTCGCACCCGCTTGTCGCGCTCCGCTTCGTCGAGCTGCCGGTTGCCAGGCACCACGGCCCCATCAGAAATCCGCATTATGAGCGTCGGGTCATCGAGACCGCGATTAGCGTCGACCAATAGGCGGGAAAACCGCGCGCCAATTGCCGGCGCGTGCAATGCCTTCGATAGCCGCTTGGTCACCTCGAAGGCTCCGATATCGAAGGCAATGTGCCGCTGGAACTCTTCCGCCGGAAGCCCCAGGGTGCCGTAGCCGGGCGGCAACGCATTGACCGCATGGTCACAGATTATCAGCAACCCGACATCGAGGCGACCTTGCAGAATCTCATAGCTATCGGTGACGGATGGTGCGACGAGGGGGGCCGGCTCGCGCCCGGTGGAGTGCTGCATGGCTCAGATATACCGTTGGCATCAGTCGAAAACCAGCTACTTCAGCGCGCGGCTTGACGCAGCAAGCCCGATTGCGCAAACCAACGTCCTGGAGCAGAGACCCCGACCGAATGATGGGCAGAGGCTATATAAACCAAGTGAATCACGAGTTGATCGCAATCAATAGGACGGCCCCCCAAGGTTCCTTTCTCAAAATGTTCCCCAGTCAGAGCACGCCGCAAGGGCCGTCAATCTCAATGCCGCCAATTTCATGGACAAAAACCACACTTCCGTTCTGCAACATGCGCCCGGTCGTCTCGTTTAGCGCGGTTCGATCCGAACAAATGTCGACGACTTTTGCGTCAGGCTCGTCGATAGGTGGCGAGACATCGGTGCGCGCGACGCTTTTTCGGTGCCGCATCACGTTGCCCGCTTGAGCAATTATAGGCAGTGGAGCTGAGGACGTGAGGTCCAACAGACGACAATGGCTGCGGCGCGCGGCGGCACATTGTGCCGCCGCAAGTCTGTCGATCGTTCCCGTCGTTGCCCTCATCTCCACCGCGGCTCACGCGGATCTCAAGCTGTGCAATACGACCGCAAGCCGTGTTGGCGTTTCCTTGGGCTATCAGGACAAGCAGGGCTGGTCGACGGAAGGTTGGTGGAACATCGCCTCGCAGTCATGTGAAACTTTGCTTAAGGGCGCTGTCCCAAGCCGCTTCATCTACGTTCATGCCGTTGACTATGATCGCGGCGGCGAGTGGGTTGGCACCAACTTCATGTGCACCGCCGACAAGTCTTTCGCCATCCGCGGGGCTCATGACTGCAAGAAACGGGGATATAAGCGCACCGGTTTCTTCGAGGTAGACACCGGGGAGTCGCAGGAGTGGATCATCCGCCTCACCGATCCAGAGGATCAGGGGGCAAAGGCTCAATGAGACGCAACCGACGGGTGAAGGTGGTTGCGACTTTGGGTCCTGCCACGTCATCCACTGAGATGATCGAGCGGCTGTTCCTAGCCGGTGTCGATGTATTCCGCATCAACATGAGCCACGCGACCCGCGAGACGACGCGATCGCTGGTAAACTCTGTTCGCTGGGTCGCCAAGCGGCACGGTCATCCCATCGGCGTCCTTGCCGACCTACAAGGACCGAAATTCCGAATAGGCGAATTTCACGGGGGCCGGGCCTTCATAAACGATGGTGCTATCTTTCGCTTTGTCCTCGAGGAGAAGCCGGGGTCGAGCGAGAGCGTGTTCCTGCCGCATCCGCAAATCTTCGCCGCAGTCCAGCCCGGCCACAAGTTGCTGCTCGATGATGGCAAAATCCGAATGCGTGTCGTGGGATCGACGTGCGACTCGATTGCTGCCCAAGTGCTGGTCGGCGGGGCGCTTGCCAGTCGCAAGGGCATCAGCCTGCCCGATACTCTGCTGCCTGTAGGCCCGCTGACAGAGAAGGACCGGGCCGATCTCATCCATATCTTGAAACTCGGAGTTGATTGGATTGCCTTGTCGTTCGTGCAGCGTGGAGACGACGTTCACGAGTCGCGCAAGATAATCGGCGATCGCGCCGCTGTGCTTGCCAAGATTGAGAAGCCCTCTGCCGTGACCGATCTTGATGCCATCATCGCAGCCAGCGACGGATGCATGGTTGCGCGCGGTGATCTTGGCGTTGAAATGCCGGTCGAGCGCGTCCCAGGCCTTCAAAAGCAGATAACGCGCAAGGCCCGCGCTGCCGGAAAGCCGGTGGTCGTTGCCACGCAGATGCTCGAAAGTATGATCTCCTCGCCGGTGCCGACCCGCGCTGAGGTTTCCGACGTTGCAACTGCCGTATTCGACGGTGCGGATGCTGTGATGCTCTCAGCAGAGTCGGCCGTCGGACAATATCCCGTCGAGGCCATCCAGATGATGGATCGTATCGCGATCGAGGTCGAAGGCGATCCGAGCTACGATGCCGTCATCCACGCGACGCAGACGACCCCGCAGCCGACGGCGGCCGACGCCATTGCCGCTGCTGCGCACGCGATTGCCTACACTGTGAAGCTGGCGGCCATCGTCTGCTACACGGCCACCGGCTCCACCGCCATGCGCGTGACGCGTGGACGCCCGGCATTGCCCATCATCGGTCTGACGCCGATCGAGGCGACCGCGCGGCGCCTATCCTTGGCGTGGGGCATCCAAACGGTGCTGACGGAGGACCCGCAGAACTTGTCGGACATGGTGCGAAAGGCCTGCCGCATTGCGTTCGATGAAGGGTTTGCCTCCCCGGGAGAGGGCGTGCTCATAACCGCAGGGGTGCCAATGGGTTCTCCCGGCGCGACCAACATGATCCGCATCGCTTTCGTGGACAAAGACGGTGCACCAATGGCCGAGATAATATAAAAAGCTCAAAATGCGACTCAGATGCCTTGCCCCTCGACTTCCACAGAGAGTTTATCGACGGCTTCTTTTGCACCTGAAGCATGCGGGTGAATGCGCAAAAGCTCTTGGTACGCCTTGAGAGCGCTCTTCTTCTGACCGTAGTCGTTGAGGATTTGTGCAAGCCCCGACAACGCCCTGAAATGTTTTGGCTCGAGCGCCAGCGCTCGACGCAGGTCACCCAGCGCGCTCCCGTATCGGTCCTGCAGGAAATAGACGTAGGCGCGCCGATTCCACCCTTCCGCGTAATCGGGCGCAAGCTCAACGACGGCATCGAGCAATCGCAGGGCGAGTTCGGTGCGCTTTTCGTCGATAGCCTTCGTAGAGCGCGCCATCAGCACACCGATCGTGTCGCTATCGCTATGAAGCCACAGTCGCTCGATCGCGTTGGCGATCGCGTTGGCGCGCCCGGGATCAGGCGCCTTGGCAAGTTGCGCGAATAGTTCCTCAAGTTGCGCGCCCCGATCGTGCAGGGCATTTGGCTCGGCCTGCTGCTGATCGCCGGGATTCGGTCTTGGGAGCGGCACGCTTGGTGGCTTTGGCGCTTCCAGATCTGGAGCCGGTGCACCTTGAGCATGCGCTAGCGTCAGCGCTAGCGGGGAAAGGGCAAGGCCCAAAGCCACGACAAGGAGGAGAAGTCTGTCATGCATCTCTTATGAATAGGATGGCCCGCCAGCGGCCGTCAAAGCCCCCACAGCCGCGACGGTACGCTTCAGCCCTGCCGCGCCTTAAAGCGCCGCTGGGTTTTGTTGATGATGTAGAGCCGACCTTTACGACGCACCAGGCGATTGTCGCGATGGCGCGCGCGAAGCGACTTTAAGGAATTTCTGACTTTCATTTCGGGTCCGATCAATTAGTACAAATGGTGGGCGCGACAGGGATCGAACCTGTGACCCCTACGATGTCAACGTAGTGCTCTACCGCTGAGCTACGCGCCCTTGAGGGCGTGGTTCTAGGCGGTCTGCGTCACTGTGGTCAAGCGTCGACAGGGCTCAAGCGTCTAAGAGCCTATCGACCTCGCGCACCAAATCCTTCAAATGAAACGGCTTGGAGAGCACGCGCGCATCCTTAGGCGCAGCCACGTCGCTATTGAGCACCACTGCGGCAAACCCGGTTATGAACATGATCTTAAGTTCTGGATCGAGTTCGCTCGCGCGGCGTGCCAGCTCTATCCCGTCCATTCTCGGCATGACGATATCGGTAAGCAGCAGGGTGAACGGGTCGGTCTTCAGCCGCTCGAAGGCCTCCTCCCCGTTGGCATAGGCCATGACGTCATAGCCGGCCTTCTCAAGCGCCCGGACAAGAAAGCTACGCATGGAATCGTCATCTTCGGCCAGTAGGATTCGGGGTACGGTGAGTCGGGAGGGTTTCGCTGTCATGACGGCTCTTAGGACCAAATCCGTTGGTTGCGGTACGCGATGTTCTCACTAGAGCAGAAACAGGTGGCAGTAAGGTAAATAAGGGGTTGAAAAATCCTTATCGCGCAAAACGACATAACAGGATCCTTCACGAGTAGGATCAGCAACACATCTTCTATCTTGATGGACATATTGAGACCAGGTTGGCACAGTGAGCAAGGGTTGAGTGCTTCGCCCTGCGCGGTCCCTCGTCCCCCTTCGGCTCAAATTCGAGCAACGGTATATAACAACAGCATCTAGCAACCGCAAAACGCATGCCTGGACGAGACGGCTCTTCCATCCCCTCCGAGCTACTCCCGCCGTTCATCGTGCACGCGCGGGAACCGCAGGCTGCGCCGTTTATTTTGTGTTCCCCCCATTCGGGGCGCATTTATCCGCAAACGTTCCTAGATCAGTCGTGCCTCACGCCATTATCGCTGAGAAAATCGGAAGATTGCTATGTCGACGAGCTATTCCAGCCCGTCGCCGCGGAAGGCGTTCCCCTCATCGCAGCTCGCTTTCCGCGCGCATTTCTTGACGTTAACCGTGAACCCTACGAGTTAGATCCGGAGCTATTCATCGAGCCCCTGCCCGACTACGCCAACGCACAATCAGTGCGCGTTGCCGGCGGTTTGGGCACAATTGCTCGCATTGTCGCCGATGGTGAGGAGATCTACAGCGACAAGCTGCCGCTCGCTTCCGGGCTGCGCCGGGTGGAGCAGCTCTACATTCCATTCCATGCCAAACTTGCCGAACTCATAGAGCAGACTCGGCACCGGTTCGGGTTTGCTATCCTAATCGATTGCCACTCGATGCCATCCGCTTCGATGGCGCCAGCCGGCGGACCTCGGCCCGATATTGTACTTGGCGACCGCTTCGGCGCCGCCGCCGATAGCAAGATCACCCGTTTCCTCAAGGAGTGCTTGGCGGGTCTGGGGTATGAAGTGCAGATGAACCGCCCCTATGCGGGCGGCTACATCACAGAACACTACGGCCGGCCTGCCCGAAATGTTCATGCCGTACAATTGGAACTCAATCGCGGGCTTTACCTTGATGAGATAACGCTGCGCTCAACGGAAGCCTTCGCAGGGCTGCAGCGCGATCTGACGAAGTTAGCGCGACCACTATTCTGCGACTTGCCGGCCATGTTGGAACATCGCGCGGCCGCCGAATGAGGCCGTCCGGCAATCCGACTGTTTCCGTGGTCAGTTCTCGCACCTGGATTGCGATCGCTTGCGCGAGGTACGTTAAGCAATCCAACGCTTCGGCACCCAGCAAATTCGGGAACATATGCTGCGGCGCGGGATAAACGCACTTCTCAAATGTGAAGCACTTCGATAAAAAAAGGGCCGTTCGGGTCTCGAACGGCCCAAGTCTAGGGAGGAAACGCCCAAGGAGGGCTACGACAGGACGAGCGGGGCCCGCCATGTCGCATCGCAAAAGTTAAGGGTGCGCTGCACAATTTTCAAATGCATTTATTGCAGAGCTGCATAGCCCGAATCGAAGAGCTCGCAAAAAAGCAATGTGCCGTAACGTTGGCGGCGGGCTTCGGCTGGGGCTGAAGGACGGAAAAAAGGCCGTTCGTGCCACGAACGGCCCAAGTCTAGGGAGGAAACGCCCAAGTGGGCTACGGCGTCGTTAAATCATCAACGTCACCGTGGTATCGAGATTGAGCTTGTTCGGCTCCATCGGCAACCCAAGGAGACGCAATTTCACGCCATTTCAGTGTATATGTAACTCAGCAGC
>CAZURR010000028.1:0-23699 GCA_964622715.1 uncultured Hyphomicrobium sp.
TCATGGCGAAGGGTACGAAACCAGCGCAGTTGACCGCGAGCGGGTTGGAGCCGGTATTGAAGGCAGCAATGTGAAGGCGTCCGGCGCGCATGGCCTCGATTTGGGCAGCATTCGACTGCACGGGGAAGAACAAAACCCTCTTGCCCGTTTCCTTTTGGAGATGTTCGAGGAACCCTTGCCATGCCTTGGCGTAGATGGCCGGGTCCTCCACAGGCGTGTAGGCAAAGACGAGCGTATCGGGATCGATGAGCTGACTTGCATCGCTCGGCGTGTCGGCGACCAAGTCGCCAGCGGCATCCTTGTAGCGGCCGTCGAGTGCCCAGGCCGGCGTTACGCCAGGCGTTACGCTAAGCGTCATGGCCATCACCGTGAGTGATCCCAAAGAGCGTTTCAGCGTGGTCAGCATCGATGATCTTTCCGAATGTGCTGTCATGGAAATAGTTGCCAATTATGACAGCTAACCAAACGACCGTTGGGGCATGCGCTTCATTTCGTACGATGCGACCATCACTTCGATCGCGTTGCAAAGCGCACCGCTTCCTCGGCGGCCCGGAAGAGCGCAGCTGCCTTATTGACGCACTCCTGCTGCTCTTTTTCAGGAACTGAATCATACACCAGGCCGGCTCCTGCCTGGACATGTATCATGCCGTCCTTCACCAAAGCGGTTCTCAGCACGATGCAACTGTCCATCTGGCCGGATGCGGAGAAGTAGCCAACGCAACCTGCATAGGCGCCGCGCTTCGATTTCTCCAATTCGTCGATGATCTCCATGGCGCGCACCTTGGGCGCACCTGAAACGGTGCCGGCAGGAAAGCCGGCCATTAGCGCGTCGACGGCATCGTGTTTTTTACCAAGGCGGCCGATCACGTTGGAAACAATGTGCATGACGTGGCTGTAGCGCTCGATGAAAAAGCGGCCCGTGACCTCCACGGACCCAATCTCGGCCACGCGACCGACGTCGTTGCGACCTAAGTCCAGTAGCATCAAGTGCTCCGCCCGCTCCTTTGGGTCTTTGAGCAGTGCTTCGGCAAGCGCTTGGTCCTCAGCCTCGGTAGCACCGCGCGGTGCCGTTCCAGCGATTGGCCGGATTGTCACCTCGTCGTCGCGCACCCGCACCAGAATTTCAGGACTGGAGCCCACAAGTGCAAAGTCGCCGAAGTCGAGGTGGAACAGGAAGGGCGATGGGTTGGTGCGCCGCAGTGCGCGATAAAGCGCGAAAGCGGGGAGCTTAAAGGGCGCGGAGAAACGCTGGGAGAGTACGACTTGGAAAATGTCGCCGGCGACGATGTATTCTTTTGCGCGCCGCACCATCGCCATGTACTCGGCTGGTGTGGTGTTGGAGGTGGGCCCAGGTGCTGCGAGCTTGCGGCTTGCGATCGAAGGCATGTGCGGCAGTGGCTCATCGAGCGAGGCGATAACGGTCTTAAGGCGCTTGCAGGCCTTCTTGTAGGCATTCTCCGCGCTGTTCTGCGCATCAGGCCGAACCGGCGTCACGATGGTGATCTCGTCCTTAACAACGTCGAAGATGACCATGGTGGTTGGTCGCATGAGCACGCTGTCTGGGATTTTAAGCGCGTCCGCCGGCACATTGGGCAGCCTCTCGATCAGGCGCACCATGTCGTAGCCCATGTAGCCGAAAATGCCCGCTGACATCGGGGGCAATTCGGGTGGCAGCGTCAGCTCAGACTCGGCAAGAAGCGCCCGCAAGGACGTCACCGCCGGTTCTGTCTCAGGCCGGAACCCGGCAGGCTTTTTGATTGGGTCGCGATTGATCGCGGCTTCGTTGCCGTATGCCCGCCACACGAGATCGGGCTCCAGCCCAATGACCGAATATCGGCCCCGCGTTGCGCCACCCTCAACCGATTCCAAGAGGAAGCTCATAGGCTGGCTTGCGACAAGCTTCAAGTAAGCGGAGACGGGCGTTTCCAGATCGGCAACCAGACGTGTCCACACAACCTGAGGGTCGCCGGCGTCATAGTGCTTGGCGAACGCGCCCAACGGTGGTTGTGCCGCCAGCTTGCCGGGTCTGGACCCTTTTGTGCGCTCAAGCGTGCTCAAGGCATCCCCCGGCTCGGACGTCAGCTTAACTAGTTATTGGTCGGCGTCAGCGCCGGTTGCGCGCCTGTATTCTTGCTGATTGATGGTCGCACCAAGACGCGTTTGCAAAGCGGCAACATACTCCCCTAACACGTCATTGCCGATCTCATTCTTGATCTCTTGGCCAATTTGCTCGCGCTGCTTCTCAGGCGGCGGCTTGGCCGCGGTGATATTTGTTAGCTTGAAGATGATCCGCGACTTGCCGTCCACGCTCGCTGTCGAGCCGGATTTTCCGAGGGGAAGCGCGAAAGTTTGCGCGACAGCTGCCTTAGTAAGACCCTGCGCTTCTGTTTTGCGTGTGAAGGGCAGGGAGGTCTCGACTTTGCGATCGCCAGCTTCTTTGGCAAGCGCCGTGAGTGCTTCGCCATTGTTGGCCCTATCGACGAGCTTGGCGGCAAGATCGTTAAGCCGGCGCGCGCGCCTATTGTCGATGGTGAGCTTCTTCGCTTCCTCCTTCACCTCGTCAAAGGGCTTCAGCTTTTTTGCGATGATGTCGATGACGTCCACCCAGGCATAGCTGCCATCCGCAAGCTCGACTGACTCGTTTTCAAGTCCCACCTGGCTATCGAAGGCGGTCTTCATGATGCCGCGCACGTCTCGCAGCGGGATCGCCTGCTTATCGTCCTTGTCTTTGTTCAACGCGTCCGTTGCGGGAACGTCGTAGTATTTCAGCTTCAGAACGTCGGCAATTTCTTTGAGCGTCTTGCCGGCTCCACGATTGTCCTCGATCTCATCGTGGAGATCTTGCATTTTCGCTGTTGCCTTCTGCTTGGCGAGGTTGTCGCGCACGTCGTCCTTGACCTCGTCAAACGTGCGCACGACGCCCGGCTGAATGTCAGTTGTGCGCAACAGCACGGTTGCGAATCGGCCTTCAACGACGTCGGAAACTGAGTCCTTTTCGAGTGCAAAAGCCGCGTCTGCGATCTTGGGATCGATCAGGTCGCTTTTCTTCACCAGGCCGAGGTCGATATCGGTCGTCTTTGCGCCGCTCTCTTTGGCAATCGCGCCAAACGACTTACCCTCTGCAATGGCCTTCTTGGCTGCTTCAGCCGCCGCCTTGTCTTTGAAGGAGATCTGCTGCAGGCGGCGTCGTTCGGGCGTGTTGTAGCTATCCTTTGTGTCTTCGTAACTGGCGGCGATCTCCTCTTCGGAAACGTCCATCTGATTCTTGAGCTCATCAGGCGAAAGCAGGAGAATGGAAAGCTTGCGATACTCCGGCGCCATGAACGTGCTCTTGTTGCTCTCATAGGTTGCCTTGATCTGCGCCTCGTCTGGCTCGGGAATTGTGATCACCTTGTCCGCGTCAATAGTGAAGTAGGCCACCTGGCGCGTTTCCCCCTGCCAGGCGTTTGCGACATCGATCATCGATTCAGGGATGACGACAGATTTGATCAGCGCATCGGTCAGCTGTTGGCGCAATTCATCGTTTCGGCGAAGGGTGAGGTAGCTTTTTTCGGTAAAGCCAGATCGATAGAGCGCTTCCTCAAAGTTGTCACTTGAAAATTTGCCACCGGGGCCTGCAAAGGCAGGATCCTTTTTCAAGGCTTCCAGCAGCGTTGCGTCCGAGAGCGCCAGATTGAGTTCTTCGGCGTGCTCACCGACCGCAGCCCATGCCATCAGCTGAGAGAGAATGCGATCGTCTAAGCCGGCAGCGCGCGCGTCCTCTGCCGAAATGCGCCGGCCGGAGCGGTTTGAAATAGTTCTCAACTCGTTCTGGAAGGCACGCTGGAAATCCTCGACCCGGATTTCACGATCGCCAACCTTGGCGATCGAGCCCCGGCCCCAGCCTGTAAAAACATCGGCAACGCCCCAAATGGCGAAGCTGAATACCAGAACGGCGAAAAATATCTTGGCCACCCACCCGGTGGAGCCGCGTCGTATGGCGTCGAGCATAGAGAGTTCGTTCCATTGGTTGGGCGGCGTTCTCCCGGCCCGGCGCTCAGCCGGCCGCCTGGGCGCGCCGCATAAAAAAGGGCTAAATTCCTGCACGTGACGCAGGGTGTCATCGTGATATGAAGCGCAGCGCGACCGTTATTGCAAGGGTGGCCCTGTCGAGGCGAATTGGCCGTGCTCGAGGGCCCTAAAAGTTAACATTGCTGGGAACACCTATGACCGAGGTTGCCCGCGCCATTCGACCGCTGGTCGCAGGAAACTGGAAAATGAACGGGCTCAAGGCCGACTTGGCCCAAGCCCTCAGGGTCCGCGATGCCATCTCGGCGCTCGGCGCCGCCCTCGGGGCGGATGTCTTGATCTGCCCGCCCGCCACGCTCCTCATGGCTCTGGCCGAAGCCGCATCGGGGACAAAGCTCCTCGTTGGCGCGCAAGATTGCGACGTGGCCGAGTCGGGGCCTCATACCGGTGACATTTCCGCAGAAATGCTGCGTGATGCAGGCGCGGTCGCCACGATTGTGGGGCATTCGGAGCGGCGCGCGGCCCATGGTGAGCTGGATCATATGGTGCAGCGCAAGGCGGAGGCCGCGCGCCGGGCCGGACTCACGGCTATCGTCTGTGTCGGCGAGACGGCCGGGGAGCGTCGAGCGGGGCTAACACTGGAGGTTGTAGGCCGCCAACTTTCAGGCTCCCTGCCTGATGCGGCAACCGCCGCCACTACGATTGTTGCGTATGAGCCCATTTGGGCCATTGGGACGGGTCTGACGCCGACGACGGCCGATGTCGCTGAAGTGCACGCAGCGATCCGTAAGGCGCTTAGCGCCCGATTTGGTGCGGAAGGAAAGGGGATGCGCCTGCTTTATGGCGGGTCCGTGAAGCCTGACAATGCCGATGAGCTTCGTGCCGTGGACAATGTCGACGGGGCGCTGGTCGGGGGGGCGAGTCTCAAAAGCAACGATTTCCTCGCAATAATTGCAGCGTACTCGAATTGATGAGCCCGTACGGTACCAATAGGGCGTGGAATGATGTTAGCGTTCGTACTCGGCGCTTCGGGGATGCAAACCATAGGTGGTGGAGCAACGCAGGCAATGCACGGGGGAGCATCGGCTTTGCTGGCTGTATTACTCGCGGCACTAGCTGTGGCGGGCGCATCGGGCGTACACGCGGCCAGGCTCGGCAAGGACGCTTGCTACGAACTTAGAGTGGAACTTGGCGACTTGCGGGCCGCCGGCGTCGAGGAAGATATGAAACTTGGCCACGAATGGGCGAGGATAAACCTCACCCGCGAGGAATTGGAGAATGTTCGACGCCTGGTCGAGGTGGAAGAACAGCTGCGTTTCAATTGCGGGAGCCTGCGCGGCAGGCTTGTCGCCAAGAAGCCGAAGGTCATTCCGCCTCCGGACATGCCTATGCAAAAGCCGTCGCTGGCCAAAGCAAAGGCGCAAAAGCCGCCGCCCGTAGCCAAAGAGGCTGCGGCCTTGCCACCCGCAAAAAAGGCCGCCAAATCAACGTCCCCAAAAAGAGCAAGCCTGCGCCGGAACAGAAAGCGCTCCAAGAAGGCCAGCGTCACCTCGCCGAGTAAGGCTGTAACCAATGGTTTGACGCCTTATGGCGGCTTCCAATGAGGTCCCGTTGGTCATGCGACACCGCCACTAGCGGGGCTTGGCCATCTGGTATAAAACCCCGGCAAACTTACCCGATTGGAGCCGAACGGAACCCTCATGGTCACCGCACTTCTAGTTCTTCATCTCATGGTCGCTAGCGCTCTTGTGGCCGTTGTGCTGCTGCAACGCTCGGAGGGCGGCGCGTTGGGCATTGGCGGTGGCGGGGGTGGCGGTGCCGGTGGCCTTCTAACCGGCCGCGGAACGGCCAATCTTCTGACAAGGGCAACGGCGCTTCTGGCTATGGCATTTTTCACGACCAGCATTCTTCTCTCCCTGGTGGCGCAGCAGAGCACGCAAAACCGTTCGATCCTTGATGCCGGCGGTGCGGCAACGCAGAGCACACCCGCCGCGAGCGAGAGCAAGCCCGCAGAAGCACCTGCGGGGACCGAAAGCGGCCGCGGGGGCATCCTCGACAAGCTGCAACCGGGCGAAAGTAGCGCGCCCGCGGTCCCGCAGACGCGATAAGCCGAAGGTCCAATGCACGCTGATCCGGCGCGAATCCCAAGTGTCCGGAAGGTGTCTGCTGGCCACAGTTCCATAAGCATTTTAGTGCCATTCACCAAGCATCGGGGATGAGGCGATAAAGATGCTTCGAATCAGGCCCCGGTTCGTGTAAGCGTCAAAGCCCATGCAACGGTACATCTTCATTACCGGCGGCGTGGTGTCCTCCCTTGGCAAAGGCCTAGCCTCAGCCGCCCTTGGCGCACTCCTACAAGCGCGCGGGTATTCGGTCCGGCTTCGCAAGCTTGATCCCTACCTCAACGTCGATCCCGGCACGATGAGCCCCTACCAGCACGGTGAGGTGTTCGTCACGGACGATGGGGCGGAAACGGATTTGGATCTGGGGCACTATGAACGCTTCACTGGCGTGCCCGCGCGCAAGTCGGACAACGTCACGACGGGACGCATCTACCAAGACATCCTCGCCAAGGAGCGGCGTGGTGCATTTCTCGGCGGCACCGTGCAGGTGATCCCGCATGTTACGGACGCCATCAAGCAGTTCGTCACCAGCGGCAACGAAGGAATCGACTTTGTGCTCGTCGAAATCGGCGGCACGGTGGGCGACATTGAAGGGTTGCCGTTCTTCGAAGCGATCCGCCAGCTTGGCAATGAACTACCAGCGGCCAGCTCCATCTTCATCCACCTGACGCTGGTGCCCTACATTCCCTCAGCTGGCGAGATCAAAACCAAACCGACGCAGCACTCAGTCAAGGAGCTGCGCTCGATCGGCATCCAGCCCAACATCCTTTTGTGCCGGTCGGACCGCGAGATACCCCAAGGCGAACGCGGCAAGATTGCGCTGTTTTGCAATGTTCGCGAAGACGCGGTGATCCAAGCTCGCGATGTTGCCTCTATCTACGAGGTGCCGCTCTCCTACCACCGTGAGGGGCTTGATGAGCAGGTGCTGCAAGCGTTTGGCATTGCCGATGCGCCCAAGCCCGACCTGTCGCGTTGGGAAGACATCGCGCACGGCGTCGCCACGCCGGAAGGCGAGGTTACGATCGCGATTGTCGGAAAGTACACGGGCCTCAAGGATGCCTACAAGTCGCTGATGGAGGCGTTGGTGCACGGCGGCATCGCCAACCGCGTCAAGGTCAAGCTGGAGTGGATAGAGAGTGAGATCTTTGAGCGTGAGGACCCCGCGCCCTATCTGGAAGGTGTGAACGGCATCCTGGTTCCGGGTGGTTTTGGAGCGCGCGGCTCGGAAGGTAAAATCCTCGCCGCCAAATTCGCCCGCCAGCGCCAGGTGCCCTACTTCGGCATTTGCTTTGGCATGCAGATGGCCTGCATTGAAGCCGCGCGCGATCTGGCCGGCATCACTGAGGCGAACTCTACTGAATTTGGGCCGGCATCAGAGCCGGTTATCGGCCTGATGACGGAGTGGATGCGCGGCAACGATCTGGAGCAGCGCCGCCTAGGCGGCGATCTTGGTGGCACAATGCGGCTCGGCGCCTATCCTGCAGAGCTTGTCGCTGGGAGTAGGATTGCAGACATTTACGGGGGGACGCAGGTCTTCGAGCGCCACCGTCATCGCTATGAAGTGAACACAAAGTACCGCGAGCGACTGGAGGCGGCTGGCCTGAAGTTCTCAGGCCTTTCCCCTGATGGGCTATTGCCAGAGACGGTCGAGTACCCCGATCACCCGTGGTTCATCGGCGTTCAATATCATCCCGAGCTCAAGAGCCGGCCCTTCGATCCCCATCCGCTGTTTCGATCCTTTATTGCCGCGGCTGTGGAGCAGAGCCGGTTGGTCTAGTGTTTTGCTGGAGTTCGCGACTGCATTTGCACTGCACGCGCCAAGACATATCTTCGACGTTGCCTGCTCGAAATATGTGCAAATTCCGTGACTCCCCCCCTGCAATGGCAACCCGGCCAAACCGGTGAAATTATGTTTCTGTTTGAGTTCTCATGCGCTTGTGCGCGCGCTGCCAATCCTGGCACGGCTCTTGATTACCGTTACGGCGTTAACCATCGGCCGGCCGGGTTAAGAGACCGGCGATGGCGCCCAGAAAGGGCTAGGGAAAATACAAGGAGACGCTCCCCATGAAACTCATCGCAGCTATCATCAAGCCCTTCAAACTTGACGAGGTCCGCACCGCCCTGACCGGGCTTGGCATCAACGGTATGACAATCACTGACGTCAAAGGGTTTGGCCGCCAGAAGGGGCACACTGAAGTTTATCGCGGCGCGGAGTACGTTGTGAATTTCCTTCCCAAGGTGAAGGTCGAGATTGCCGTGTCGGATGCTCGGGCAGACGCGGTGGTGCTAGCTCTTGAGGCGGCCGCGAAAACAGGCAAGATCGGCGACGGTAAGATCTTCGTGTCGCCGATCGAGCAATTGATCCGCATCCGCACAGGCGAGACTGGCGACGCAGCGCTTTAGTTTGGCATTTTCGACGCGGCCGAGGATACCGCCGGGATGGAGGCCGCGTTGGGTCCTAGGCGGCCCCGGCGGTTGACCTTTGGCGCTAAATGCCGCCGAGGGTTGAGCGACGAGCCGTCCGACTGTGGCGCGCTGGCAACAAAGCCTGCCGCCATTTGAAGGGTGTTGCCGTGGACTAAGAATTGAACAGCTTACAAACCGTCCGGGTTCACCGAATCGCGCAATAGTGGGAAACGGAGGACATTGTCAATCGGGGCTGTCGCAGTCGTGTCCTCCTGAACGAAGCTGCTGGTCAACTTTCGCGGACCCAGCAAATCATTCGCGCTCAGGGGAGTCACAAACATGGCTATGGATCTTCAGTCGCTCATCATTCTTCTAATAGTGGGTGCGATCGCCGGCTGGGCCGCCGGTCAGATCGTCAAAGGGTACGGGTTTGGCTTGGTCGGCAATATCGTCGTGGGCGTTGTCGGCGCCTTCATAGGCAACTGGCTTTTCCCGCAATTGGGATGGTGGGGTGCCGACATGATCGGCATGATCATTTCAGCCGTTCTCGGCGCCGTCATACTGCTAGTCGTGATCGGTTTTATAAGACGCGTGGCTTAGCTCACAGGCAGATCTAGGATCTGGGATGACCGCGCCTTCGTTGGCGCGGTCATTTGCGTTGTGATGCCGCATCATCGGCGCGCACGATCTGCCTCCATGCTATAAGGCTCCGATGACGAAGCATGAATCCTTGAAGCCCAACGCGCGCGTTTTGATCGGCAACATTGCTGTGGCCAACGACGCGCCAATCATCGTATTCGCCGGGCCGTGCCAGATGGAAAGCCGCGCGCATGCGCTGGAGATGGCCACTGCACTAAAGGAGATCGCGGAAAAGCTCGGATTCGGAGTGGTGTTCAAGGCGTCTTTTGATAAGGCGAACCGCACGTCCCTGTCCGGCAAACGCGGCATGGGGCTTGAGAGCGCGGTGCCCGTGTTCGCCGAAATCCGCGAGACGCTGGGCCTGCCCATCGTCACTGATGTGCACGAAAGTGCACAGTGCGCATTGCTTGCTCCTGTTATCGACGTGCTGCAGATCCCAGCATTTCTCTGCCGCCAGACGGATCTTCTCATTGCGGCCGCCAAGACGGGCCGTGTCGTCAAGGTCAAGAAGGGGCAATTCCTCGCGCCTTGGGACATGAAAAACGTCGTGGCCAAAATCATCGCGTCGGGAAACCCAAACGTTCTACTCACCGAGCGAGGTGCTTCATTCGGCTACAACACGCTCGTAACCGACATGCGCGCACTGCCCATCATGGCTGAGATCGGTTGTCCGGTGATCTTCGATGCCACGCATTCGGTACAGCAACCGGGAGGGCAGGGGACGAGTTCAGGCGGCGACCGGCGCTTTGTGCCGGTTCTGGCGCGGGCGGCTGTGGCTGTCGGCGTGGCGGGGCTGTTTATCGAAACGCACGAGGACCCCGATCACGCGCCATCGGACGGTCCTAACATGGTGCCGTTGAAAAATTTCGAGCCGCTGCTGCAAGAACTGATGGCCATCGATGCGCTGGTGAAAGCGCAGTCTGGCGCGCGGTAGGACCCGGGTACTTGGGCTCCATGGCCAATTGAGCGTCAGAACTTAGCGTGACACATCGCGCTTGCCCCGACTGAGTAGATTGGGCGCAGGTCGGGGTACCTGTTTGCATGCGAGTGTGCCGCTCGCAGCTCCGAGGGGAAATAACGGGAAGGAGATCTGATGCCCGGCGTGTCGTTGGAGGAACTGGCGGTCTTGTTGGCCGCCCTCGCGATTGCGGGTCCGCTTTCACGCTGGTTCGGCATTGGGACCGTGCTCGGATACCTCGTCGCCGGTATGCTCCTCGGACCGTCTACGATTGGGTGGATTTTCTCCGACGAGGCAAAAGAGATCCTCGAATTTGCCGAGTTTGGAATTGTGCTTTTGCTCTTCGTCATTGGGCTTGAGCTGCGTCCAAAACGCTTATGGGCGATGCGACACGCCGTTTTCGGGCTTGGTAGTGCCCAAGTGGGCGTGACGGGGCTCATTCTTGCTTTCATTGCATTGCTCTTCGGATTGCAATGGCAGACGGCCATCTTCGTTGGCATGGCGCTGGCGCTTTCGTCGACAGCGTTTGCGTTGCAAGTCATGGAGGAGACGGGCGATCTCACCGCAAGGCACGGGCGCTTGGGATTTGCGGTGCTGCTGTTCCAGGACCTGTGTGCCATTCCACTTATCGCGCTTGTTCCCTTGTTTGCCGTAACCGGCACCGATACCGGGCCGACAATGGATTTTGTGGCGGCGGTGAAGGGGCTTTTGATCATCGCAGCGGTGATCGTTGGCGGGCATTTTCTACTCGATCATCTCGTGCGCCTGGTGGCGCTGGCACGCGTGAAGGAGGCGATGACGGCGGCGGCGTTGCTGACGGTCGTTGGCTTCGCCATCCTCATGCAACAGGCGGGCGTATCGGCTTCGCTCGGCGCCTTTATCGCCGGTGCGCTGCTTGCTGAGTCCTCCTACCGTCACCAGCTGGAGGCCGACATCAAGCCCTTCGAAGGGCTGTTGCTTGGGCTTTTCTTTACGGCGATCGGGATGACGATCGACCTACGGCTTCTGTTGGAGCAACCGGGCCTTATTTTCGTGCTCGTTGCCAGTCTTGTCGCCATCAAGGCGGTTGTCCTCTACGCGCTCGGTCGCTGGCAGGGCTTGCAGCCGGGTCCGTCGCGCCGGCTCGGATTGGCGCTGGCGCAGGGTGGCGAATTTGCTTTCGTCCTGTTCACGGTGGGCTACAGCGCAGGCGCGTTGTCGTGGGACAATACGGAGCTGCTCACCATCGTGGTTACGCTGTCGATGGCGACAACGCCGCTCACGCTGAAGGTGGAGGAGTTTTTCTCGCGTCGCGGCAAGCCAGCGCCGACCTACGATACAATGCCTGAAAACGAAGGGCACGTGATCATTGCCGGCTTCGGCCGCTTTGGTCAAATCGCGGCGCGTATCTTAAGGGCCAAGCGTATCCCCTTCACAGCGCTCGACATCAGCGCCGAGCAAGTGGAGTTGGTAAAGCGCTTCGGAAGCCAGGCCTTCTATGGTGACGCAAGCCGGCCTGAAATTCTGGACGCGGCCGACGCTCGTTCGGCGCGTGCCTTCGTATTGGCCATCGATGATGTCGAGGCGTCCATGCGCACGGCCGAATTGGTAAAGAGCCGCTATCCGGACTTGCCGATCTACGCGCGTGCGCGCAACCGCGCCCATGCGCATCGCTTGCTTGATCTGGGCGTAACGCACATGCAGCGCGAGACGTTTCTTTCGGCTCTGGATATTACCATTCAGCTCTTGATGGGCCTTGGCGTGCCGAAGCGCGAAGCTGAGCGCATCATCGCTACGTTCCGGACGCATGATGAGCGGCGCCTGATTGAGGATTACAAGCACGCAAGCGACATGGAAAAACTGCGCGAACGGGCGCGTGGTGACGTTGCTACGCTTGAGAAGTTGTTTGCCGAGGACGCAGCCGAGGAAATTCGCGGGCGCGAGGATGCCGAAGCCGAAGAGGGGGTGCGGTGAAGCCCATCATCTGCATCGGCCATGCGGCGCTCGATCACGTATACCGAATCGAGACCTTTCCTCCTGTTCCGACAAAGGTGCGATCGTTGGAGCATATTGAGAGCGGCGGCGGCATGGCGTCGAACGCTGCGGCAACCATTGGGCGCCTCGGTGCTCCTGCCGAGCTGTGGAGCCGCATCGGCGCGGACGAGGCAGGCAAAAAGATTCATGCATTTCTGGAGGCCGATGGCGTCGACGTGCGCTTCCTGAAAACGTACCAGGGGGCACGTTCGTCGACGTCGGCGGTCATCGTCGACGGCAACGGCGAACGTCTGGTTGTAGGCGAGCGCGATCATGCCATGTCGCTGGACGCTGGCTGGCTGCCGCTTGATCGCATTGCAGGCGCTGCGGCAGTGCTCAGCGACCTGCGCTGGGTTGAGGGGACGAGCGCTGCTTTCGCCGAGGCGCGCGCGCACCGCGTCACCACTCTAATCGACGCCGATCTCGGAGGTGGCGATGTGATCGCTGATTTTTTGTGCCTGGCTGATTATGCGATCTTTTCAGGTCCGGCCCTGGACGAGTTTGGGAGCGGACCCGAGGATGCCCAGCGATTGGCCCGCGTTTTGGAGGCGGGCGTAACACATGCAGGGGTAACGAGGGGCAAACATGGATATTCCTGGGTAAGCGCAGATGGGGCCAGCGGCCGTCAGCCAGCCTTTTCTGTGGATGTGGTCGATACGACTGGAGCAGGGGATGCTTTCCATGGCGGCTTTGCATGGGCGCTTACCCAAGGGCGCGGGCAGGCGGAATGCGCACGCATTGCCGCAGCCGTGGCCGCGCTGAAATGCCAACGTCTTGGCGCTCGGTCCGGTCTGCCAACGCTTGCGGAGCTTGAATCCTTCCTTGCCGAACAGAAATGAGGCTGTGGGGGGATCGTGCCCCTCTGAAGTCTAGGCATAGACGCAGGCCAGCAGCCTCGCTAAATGTGCGCGTCGTATTGGTAGGGTGCGCACCGGCCGCCGAAAACAAAGGACTGACTCTATGAGCGAGGCGCGCGAGAGGAATACGGCTGTGCAGCCCATTGGGCATCAGGATATGGCCAATGCCATCCGCGCGCTGGCCATGGATGCCGTTCAGGCTGCTAATTCGGGGCATCCCGGTATGCCCATGGGTATGGCCGACGTAGCGACTGTGCTCTTCACTGAAGCGCTGCGATTCAATCCCGCAGAGCCCAAGTGGCCGAACCGCGACCGCTTCGTCTTGTCGGCGGGCCATGGCTCGATGCTGCTTTACTCATTGCTCTACCTCACCGGTTATCCAGGGATGACCATCGAGGAGTTGAAGCACTTTCGCCAATTGGGTTCTAAAACAGCCGGCCATCCCGAATATGGTCATGCGGCCGGTATCGAGACGACAACGGGCCCTCTTGGCCAAGGCCTCGCCAACGCCGTCGGCATGGCGCTCGCGGAGAGGATGCTGAACGCACGGCTCGGCAACGAGATCATCGATCACCATACCTATGTCATTGCCGGCGACGGTTGCCTCATGGAAGGCATCAGCCACGAAGCGATCTCGCTTGCGGGGCACCTAGGGCTGGGCAAGCTGATCGTTTTCTTTGACGACAACGGAATTTCGATTGACGGCCCGACGAGCCTCGCCGTGTCCGACGATCAAGTCATGCGTTTCAAGGCGGCTCATTGGAATGCCGTGAGCATCGACGGCCATGATCCCAAAGCCATCAGCGAAGCGATCAAGAAAGCGCGCAGCGATTCGTCCAAGCCGTGGCTCATCGCCTGCAAAACAGTCATTGGTTATGGCGCACCAACGAAAGCTGGAAAGGCCTCCACACACGGCGCGCCGCTGGGCGAAGAGGAAATTGCAGGCGCGCGCGATGCCTTGGGATGGCCGCACCCGCCATTTGAGATCCCAGAGGGCGTTATGCAGGCGTGGCGAACTGCTGGACAACGCAGCGCGCCGGAGTGCGCAGATTGGAAGGCCCGGCTTGCGAAGGCCGGTGCCGCGGCGACGGTAGCGCTTGCCGATCCAGCGGGCGCCTCCCGTCTTCCCGCTGTTTCCGACGCCATTGTTGAGGCGAAGTCGGCATTCGCAGCGGACAAGGCAAAGCGTGCCACGCGCGTGTGGTCGCAAATGACATTGGATCGAGTCATTCCCGTTCTGCCCGAACTCATTGGCGGCTCAGCCGACCTCACCGGCTCAGTTGGTACGCGCACCAAAGAGCACCACACGCCGGTTACGAGAGACAACTTTGCGGGAAACTATATTCACTACGGTGTGCGTGAGCACGGTATGGCGGCGGCCATGAATGGAATGGCACTAACGGGTGGTTTGATTCCATACGGCGGAACGTTCCTTGTCTTCACCGACTACTGCCGCCCCGCCATTCGCTTGTCGGCGCTGATGGGTAAGCGCGTGATCTATGTAATGACGCATGACTCGATTGGTCTGGGTGAGGATGGCCCAACCCACCAGCCCGTCGAACATCTATCAAGTCTTCGTGCCATTCCAAACCTGCTCGTGCTGCGTCCAGCTGATGGTGTGGAGACAGCGGAGTGTTGGGAAATAGCGCTGAAGCACACCGAGAGGCCGTCGATTCTTTCCCTGTCGCGACAAGGGGTGACGCACGTCAGGCCGTCGCCCACCAGCGAGAATTTGAGTGCCAAAGGCGCATACGTTGTCAAGAAGCCGGACGGTGCCCGCGACGTGACGCTGTTGGCCACCGGCGCGGAGGTCGGGATGGCTTTTGCCGCGGCCGATGCGTTGGCAAAGGACGGTGTTCGTGCGGCCGTCGTCTCGATGCCGTCGTTCGAGTTATTCCGAACGCAGCCCGAAGCCTATCGGGCGCAGGTGCTGGGTGATGCGCCTCGGGTTGCGGTCGAAGCTGGGATCGTACAGTGCTGGTATGAGTGGCTTGGGCACAACGGCCGGTTTGTTGGCCTTTCCGGCTTCGGTGCTTCGGCGCCAGGCGCAAAGGTCTTCGAGCACTTCGGAATGACTGCGGGGAAAGTTGCGGAGGCTGCAAAACGCCTTGTACGCGGTGAGGCGTAAGCACTGACGCCGATGGGCCCAGCAACTTTGGATACCCTGGGAATGGATTTCGACAAGCTCAAGACGATTGCCGATGTGGACGTGGCGGGCAAACGCGTGCTGGTGCGTGCCGATCTCAATGTACCGGTTGCGGACGGCAAGGTGTCGGACGTCACGCGTCTGGAGCGATTGTTGCCGGGCCTGAAGGACTTGAGTGCGCGCGGTGCGCGCATCGTCGTGATCTCTCACTTTGGCCGGCCAAAAGGGGCTCCCAACCCGGAGCTGAGTTTGCGTCCCGTGGCGGCAAAGCTCGGCGATCTCTTAGGTGGCCCTGTTCAGTTTGTTGTCGATTGCGTCGGCGCAGAGGTGGAAGCAGCCGTTGCGGCGCAGAAGCCTGGCGAGATTGCCGTCCTTGAAAACCTGCGCTTCCACCCAGGCGAGGAGAAGAACGACCCAGAGTTTGCAGCCCAGCTGGCGCGCTGTGGCGACATATTCGTCAACGATGCGTTCTCGGCCGCGCACCGCGCACATGCGTCAACTGTCGGCCTGACGCACTTGCTTCCGAGTTATGCGGGCGCGCTGATGGTTGAGGAAATCACAGCATTGCGTTCGGTGCTCGACAACCCGGCGCGACCAACCGCGGCGCTGATCGGCGGCGCTAAGGTTTCAACCAAGATCCCGGTCCTCAAGCATCTGCTGGGTAAGGTCGACAAGCTCATTATCGGCGGCGGCATGGCCAATACGTTTCTGCTGTCGCACGACGTGGTGATCGGCAAGTCGCTTGCGGAGCCGGAATTGGTGGAAACCGCGCGCGAAATCATGACCGCGGCGAAAGACCGTGGCTGTGCAATTGTCCTGCCCGTTGATGCCGTGATTGCGCGAGAATTCCGCGCTGGCACCGCGCATGGCGTTGTGCCTACGTTGGCAGTGCCGGCGGACGCCATGATCCTCGACGTTGGTCCGAAGTCGGTGGCGCACATGACCAACGTTCTGAAGGAGTGCCGGACGCTGTTGTGGAACGGCCCACTCGGTGCCTTCGAAATTTCGCCATTTGGCGAGGGTACCTTTGCGCTAGCGCGTGAGGCGGCGGCTCTCACCAAGGCGGGCGCGCTTGTCTCAGTGGCCGGCGGCGGCGACACGGTGGCCGCCCTCAATGATGCCGGCGTGACAGACGATTTTACTTACGTCTCGACGGCGGGTGGGGCGTTCCTGGAATGGCTCGAGGGCCGCGAATTGCCAGGTGTCGCTGCGCTTGTTCGCGCTAACGCGTGATCCAAAGGATCGGATAACCCAACCGCATGTTTGTTGACGCACACATTTACCTCGGCGTAGCGCTTGCGGGATTTGTGAGTTTTCTAAGCCCTTGCGTGTTGCCATTGGTGCCTCCCTATCTCGGCTATCTGAGCGGCACGACCATCGACGAGTTCACGGCGGAAGGTGGCGTGGAAGGCCATGTCTGGAGGCGTGTCATTCTGGCCTCGTTGCTCTTCGTCCTGGGCTTCACCACGGTATTCGTGGGTTTAGGTGCCGGTGCTTCTTTGTTCGGGCAATTGATCCAGACCTACAAGCGCGAGCTAGAGATTGTCGCTGGGCTCGTCATCATCGTATTCGGTCTGCATTTTGTCGGGCTCTTTCGTATCGGGATGCTATACCGCGAGGTGCGCTATCATACCGCGCATCACCACGGGGTGAGCTATGTTGGTTCCTACATCATCGGGCTCGCGTTCGCTTTCGGCTGGACACCGTGCATCGGGCCCGTGCTCGCGACCGTGCTTGCGCTCGCGGCCAACGAGGCGAGCCTCAGTATGGGTGTGAAGCTCTTGCTTGCCTACTCGCTCGGACTTGGCATTCCCTTCGTATTGGCCGCGGTAGCAATCGGGCCGTTTCTAACCTTCATGCAAAAGTTCCGCGGTCACCTCGACAAATTGGAAATTGCGATGGGGGTCATCCTCATCGCGACGGGGATTTTGTTCCTCACCGGATCGATCAACTGGTTTGGAAGTTGGCTGCTCGACACCTTCCCCGCGCTGAGTGAAATCGAGGCATGGGTGACGCCAGAAGGGTTGGGGACGGAAATCATGGAACGGGGCACGAACCGGTAGATCAGCCCATGACCCTGGATGCCGCCGCCGACCACACAACTGTCGTGCTCACGATTGCCGGATCCGACAGCTCGGGCGGGGCGGGAATCCAAGCCGATCTCAAGACCTTCACGGTGCTGGGCACTTATGGGGCGAGCGTGCTGACAGCGCTCACCGCGCAAAACACTTTCGGGGTCAGCGGCATCCTCGCCGTGCCGCCGGATTTCATACGCCAACAGATCGATGCCGTCGCAGGCGACTTTGCGATTAGCGCCGTCAAAACAGGGATGCTCAACAATCGCGAAACGGTTGAGGCGGTTGCAAATGCTCTAAAGCAGCATAACCTGCGCCCGCTTGTCGTCGATCCTGTGATTGTTGCCACGAGTGGCGATACGCTGCTTGCACCGGACGCCCTACAGGCGATGCGAGATGTGCTTATTCCCCGTGCGGACATTCTCACCCCCAACCTGCACGAGGCGGCCCGGCTGCTTGATCAGCCGGTAGCGAATGACGAGGCCGAAACGATCGCGCAGGCGCGATCACTTCTAGGACTCGGCTGCAAAGCCGTCGTCATCAAGGGCGGCCACGGCGAGGGCGCAGAGGCCGTTGATGTGCTCGTGGACGGCGAGGCAGTGACCCGGCTTGCGCTGCCGCGCATCAATACGCGCAATACGCACGGAACGGGCTGCACGTTCTCCGCGGCCATTGCAGCATACCTGGCGCAGGGCGCGCCGCTCGGGCAGGCCGTTCTTGACGCCAAGCGCTTTGTTCATGAGGCTTTGCAAGCAGCTGCCGGTCTCTCCCTTGGGAGCGGCGCGGGGCCCGTCGATGTCCTTTCTTACGCAAAAAAGCGGCATTAGCCGTGCTCATGCGGAGATTGCGGCGGTTCTTGGGCAGGCGAGGTGTGGCCGCGATGCATCGTCGAGCGCCGAAACGGATTTTGCCTACTTGAAGGGCTCGCGTGGTTCTGCAACAAAACTGCCCAACGCGATGCGCAGGCATTGTTTTCGAGCTCCGGGGGGAGTACTGGGCTGGCGACTTTAGGCGCTGCTCAGTTTGGCTGAAGAACCGGTCCGGATCTCCGGGCCGGTTTCTTTTTATCTGACATCCGAGAACTATTGCCTTTATGAGTTTGCGCCTGCCCGCATCAACGCATCTCGCTACTGGCGCCGACCATGGATGTCAGGGAGCCCGCCGTGGCCGACGACACTAACGAGATGTCAACACGCGAGCACGCAACGCGCGCAGGTGAGGATCGTTTTCTCGGCGCGCGCGTCTCATTGTTTTTCGGAGCGCTCTTCTTCGTCTACGGGATGTTCGTCCCGTATCTGCCGGTGTGGCTCGATTCTAAGGGTCTCACAGCGACACAAATCTCAACCGCAATCGCGGCGCCTTTCTTCATTCGCATCGTTGTCACCCCTTACACGACCTTGCTGGCGGATCGCATCGGCAACTACCGTGCGGTCGTCATCGCATTGGCATGGAGTGCGCTGGCGTCTGCGCTGCTATTGAGCCAGGTGGGCGGGTATGCGGCGATCCTCATCGTCGCGGTGGCGTTCGTCTTGGCGACATCGAGTATGATGCCGCTAACCGAGACGATCGCGATTGCGAGCGTACGAACGGCGGGGCTTGATTATGGGCGCATGCGCCTATGGGGCTCGGTCACGTTTGTCGTTGCCAACCTCGCAGGAGGCCTGCTGATCGATAGGTTTGGGGGTGGTATCGGGGCGTGGCTGATTGCGGTGGCAGCGGCGTTGGCGGTCATTTCCGCCCATCAACTCCCAAGGCCGCCGCAGACTGTTACCGCGCCGTCGTTCGCTTGGGCGTCTTGGCGCACGTCGCTGCCAATGCAGCTGATTAGGTCGCGCCTTTTCGCGGTCTTTCTCATCGCCATCGGTTGCCTTCATGGTGGTCATGCCACGTTTTACACGTTCGGCGCCGTCGAGTGGGAAGCGCAGGGCCTTTCAGGGGCGTGGATCGGTGCGCTATGGGCTATTGGCGTCATCGCCGAGGTTATTTTGTTTGCTTATTCGGGGGCGCTGGCGCCGCGGATAGGAGCCATTCAGCTCATTCTCACCGGCGCTGCTGCGGCCATATTGCGGTGGACAGCGATGGCGTTTGATCCCCCGCTGGCATTGCTGATTCCGCTTCAGGCCCTTCACGCGCTTACGTTTGGCGCGACACACGTGGGTGCCATGCTGTTCATCACGCGTGCCATCCCACCTAAAGCAACAGGCCGCGCCCAGGCGTTTTATGCCGTCGTCGCGGCCGGCCTCGGTGTGGGCGCGGTCGGTCTCGTTTCGGGACCGCTCTATGCCGTGTACGGTGGTCACATGTACTTCCTACCCGCAGCCCTAGCGCTCATTGGTTTCGCCGCAGGGTCTGCGCTCCTTAAGGGTTGGGATGGGGGCGCGCTGTGGGCAGATGCAGCCCTTAGCCCCAAAGATCGGGAGTAGGAGGACCGATCCAGCCATTCTCGATCGAAAGGCCCGGCTCACGATCGCGGGCGAGGAGTAATGGCCCATCAAGGTCGACCCAATCGGCGCCTTGGGCGAGCAACACGGCGGGCGCGACGGCAAGCGAGGTTGCGACCATCGAGCCAACCATGACCTTAAAATCGTGCGTAAGCGCAGCACGCGCCATGACGAGCGCCTCGGTGAGACCGCCGGTCTTGTCTAGCTTGATGTTGACTGCGTCGTAGCGTTGTTTAAGTGCGGCGAGGTCGGCGCTCGTGTGGGCGCTTTCATCAGCGCAGATTGGAACAGCATGGGGCTTGCCGGCCAGCGCGTGATCGGCGCCGGCGGGCAGTGGCTGCTCTATGAGCTCGACTCCGGCCTTGGCCGCAGCATGGAGAAACGGCTCCAGCATATCGGGTGTCCAGGACTCGTTGGCATCGGCAATGAGCCGGGCGTCGGGACGAGCTGCGCGTACGGCCGCAATGCGGTCAGGGTCGCCATTACCACCGAGCTTGAGTTTGAGAAGGCTAAGGTGCGGGACGGATTTGGCAGCTGCTGCCATCACAGCCGGTTCGCCCAAACTCACGGTGTAGGCCGTTAGGACCGGCTGTGGTTCGTCGAGCCCTGCGAGCTGCCATGCGAACTTTTTCGTCCGCTTCGCTTCGAGATCCCACAGCGCGCAGTCGATGGCGTTACGGGCCGATCCGGGGGGCAGAATCCTGGCAAGACGCAAGCGTGTGATAGGGCCTTCGATTGCGCGCGCCACCGTGAGGACATCATCGATGGTTTCGCCGTAACGCGAATAGGGGACTGCCTCGCCGCGCCCGACGTGGCTTCCCTCGCTGATGTGCACGACGACCACACGCGCTTGTGTCTTGGAGCCTCGTGAAATCACAAAGGGATTTGCAAGTGGCCAGGTCTGCGCGGTGGCCTCGATCTGAAGGGCTTCACCGTTCGTCGGCATGGCGGTAAATTAATCTAGGTTGTGAAGGCGCTATTGCAGCCGGCCGCAAGCGTGCGCCAGGAAGAGGTAGACACGACCGGTATCAGAGATGAGATGGCTCTGTGTGAGGTGCCCAGACGAATCACTCAAGTCGGCCTCTGATAATGCTCGCTCGAAGTCTGCCAGATAGCCGCTGATGGTCTGAGCGAGGTTTGCATCCGTCTGACAGCGCTTACTCACTTCATCGAAGAGGGCGCGGCCTTCGACCCCGTAGATGCTGCGCGCCATGACACCGCGGTGGCCTGCCCTCAAACGCTGCCAGATCGCGGCGGCGGTTGCTGTATCAAGCGCGTTGACCATGGCTGGTAGGTTGAGATTGACGGCCTGGCTCTGCTGCGGCGCGCCGGTGGGTTGGGGGGCACCGTCTTCGTCCCTTGAAGCTCTGGCTAGAAGATCACCAAGGGACCATCCCTCACGCGCGTCCCCGGCGCTACGGCCAGACCTTTGTCCACCTGAGTGCGGGCGCTGCTGGCGTGGCCGGTTGTGGAGTTCCTGAGCGATCGAGCCCGATAGTGAGCTTATCGAACGCTGCGTTTCGGGGTGCCGCGTGGTTTCGCCGGCAGGGGGTTGTTGTGTGCCCTGAGTCAAGGTTCCGCCCTCGACAGGCTCCGGCGGGGTCACATCACGCTGCATGGCAGTGCGGGAAGTGAGCTGCGAGAGCTGGTCCAGTGCATTCAACTGATCTTGCAGGGCGCGTCGCATCGTGTCGGCGCTCTCCTGCGTTGTCACCGGCAGCTGCTCCATCTGCTGCTTTAGCCGCGCCTGCTCAGCGGCAACCTGTTCGGCGGCGCGGGCAGCCTGCTGGCGCAACTCCTCCGATGAGGTCGTGACTTGGCTGGTCAGTGAGCCGAGTTCTGAGGTCATTTCGCTGGTGACGGAGGTGAGTCGTTCCCTGATGTCCTCCAGCGCACGATCGCCTTCGGCCGATGTAGCAGCACGCATACGCTCCATCTCGCTGCGCGCGCGGGTCTCGGCGTCAGAAATCGATCCCTCAATGGACGACGAGTACCCTTCGACGAAGCTGCCGAATTCGTCGGCCTTGCCCGACAGCCGATCGAGCGTCTCGGACAGCTCCGCGTGACGGTTCCGCAGCGTGGTATCGATCTTGAAGTTGGCCCCCTCGAGTGAGTTGGCAGCCTTCATGATCGCCTGACCCTGGCTTTCGAATCGGGTTGCGACGGAGTTGATCTGGCCGAGAAGGTTTTCCGAGACGTTCTTGAGAAGATCGGACTGGCCGGCGAGCCCCTCCATTGCCTTGAGGGACTGGCGCGAGATATTTTCGCTGGAGCGCCGCACCGAATTGATGCCGTGCATGAGTGCTTCGTCGAGATCGGCGGACTGTTTACCAATTGTCTCGCGGAAGGTCTTTGCATGTGAATCGAGTGCGGTCGTGAGGGCTTTCGCCTTATCTTCAACGGCAGTATCGATGGCGGCCGTGGAACGCATGATCGACTCATCAAACAGGCGCAGGCGCTCTGTAAAGGCATCGTCAAGTGATTTTGTACGCTCTACCAGCTGGTAGTCGAGCGCTTCGGAACGCTTGGCGAGCGTTGCGTCGAGCGCGCGCGCATATTCCTCGAATACAGTTTGCAAGTTCTCGGTGCGATTGCCGAGCGAGTCGTCGAAGACCTTCATATAGCTTTCAAACGTCTTCTGCATCTGCTCAGACCGGTTGCCAAACGAGTCGTCGAAGACCTTCATGTAGCTTTCAAATGCCTCCTGCATCTGCTCTGATCGGTTGTTGAGTGCACCGGCAAGCGCGCCTGTGTAGTTTTCCAAAACGTTTTGAAGTTTTTCTGTGCCGCCGCCCAGCGACGTTTCCAAAGTGCCAACGCTGGAGGCGATCGAAGTCTCGAGCGCGTTCAAGTTCTGCCCGGCCCCTTGGATTATTTGTGAGAGCTTGATCTGCTGGTCGGAAAGCTTGTCGATCAAAGAGGGGATCTCGGTCCCGAGATCGCGCAGAGTTCCAGAGACGCGATCGCTCGTGTTCACCAGAGCATGGCGCTCTCCTGAGAGTTCTTGAATTAGGCTGCGGATCTTGCGTTCGTTGTCCTCATATGAACGCTCGAGCACTGCCACTTCGTTATGTACGAGCGCTTCAAGCTCGCCAGCGCGGCCAAGTGCGCGTGATACCGCGTCGTTCATAAACGAAACTTGGCGGCGGACGGCCTGGCCAAGTGAGGCGATCGAGTCCTCAGCCATACGCTCGGGTTCGGCAAGCCTGACAGCCACTTCGGTCATGGTGGAGGATCGCAGTCGCAGCTCCTCGGCCCGCCAAGCCAGAAGTGCCAAAAACCAAAGCACTGCAATGGGTACGGCAATGGCGGCGGTGGTCACAAATATTGTCGGCTGGAAAAGGATCTCGGTGAGGCTCAGCCCATCGGCTTGCGAGCCTATCATCACGATCGAGAAAGCAATGCCAATGGCGGCCCAAATCGCGCTTGCAATCCCGGCGATTCTGTAGGGCTTGTTCGAAGGTTTCTGCTGCAGGGCGTAGATCAGGCCGCCCATGCTTGGAGCGTCGTCGTTCGCGGCGACCTTTTGGCGGACCGGACCTGTCGGACGCCGGCGCGCCACGCGGCGGGACGGTGTATCGGGTGCGGGACCAGATGCAATGTTGGGCGGTTTTTCCGATGCGCTTTCTGTCTGCGCTTCTTCGTTGGCCTTTGCTGGCAGTGGCTCCTCAGCGTCGTGCTCAGAAGGCGGAGCTTCCTCCTTGTCGGAATTTGATAATGAGGGCGACTCGATAGCTTTAGAGCTGGGTAATGGCGGTGGCTCCTTGCCCTCGATATCAGGTATGGGCGGTGGTGCGCCTGCCTTGGAGTTAGACGGCGGAGGTAATTTAACGGAGGCCGGGGAGGTTAACGCGGGCAGCTGCTGCTTGGGCTTCTCGCTCTTTGGTATAGCTGGCGGATCGGGAGCATCGCCGTTGCCTTTGCCACGGCTCTTGGGCGCAGGCAGGCTCGGTTCCTCCCTTGCCTCAGCGCCAAGAGGGCTGAGCTTCTTCTTTCGATCCTGAGCCATCAACCCGTCCTACGAAGCCGCAAG
>CAZURR010000028.1:23799-26439 GCA_964622715.1 uncultured Hyphomicrobium sp.
GGCTGAGCTTCTTCTTTCGATCCTGAGCCATCAACCCGTCCTACGAAGCCGCAAGAACGCGGCAATTCGTCCCCCGAAGTACGCGTTTCGCTGACGGTTCAAAGTAATTCCACGCGATTAGGTCCTCACCCCTTGGCGAGACGATAAAAGGTTTTCGCGCAAAATGTTATTCCACCCGTCCATCAATCGTTTGGCCGGAATTTGGGGCAAAAGAAAGGTTCCCCAGGAACCCCGACTCCCGGCCTAGACCTGAGATTAAGGCTCAAGTTGGGTGACTGCAATTTACCCCTGTTTATCACCTGTGTGCGACCGTCCCCAGGATATTGAGGCCGTTCGAGGCAGTTACGGGATTCTCCTGTCTGCAAGGCCGATCCAAGGGGCACATGAAGCTAGGTGCGAATCGGGCTCAACGGCCGCAGGACTCCCCAACTGGCGCGCGTCGCGCGGCGGGGACCTTTGATATTGCCCATTTGCGCCGCTTTACGCTCGGTGACAAGCACCTCGAAACTGAAATTCTGGGCCTATTCATCGCCCAAGTCCCCATAACGATAGCCGCCCTCAAACAGGCCGAAACCGACGGGGACTGGTATGTTGCCGCCCATACGCTCAAAGGCTCGGCGCGCGCTGTCGGTGCCCGGCGCCTAGCGCTGCTCGCCGCGCAGGCGGAGCGGCTGGGCGGAATTTCCGACCCGAACGCGTGCCGTATGATGATTCGCTTGCTTGATGACGCTGTTAACGAAGCGCAAGCATTCATCGGCCCGCGTAGACACAAAACTCAGAGCACAACTTAGCCGCACAGCGGGTCTGCGTTTGCGTGGCATTCTGTCTTGCCCCGCGGTCTTGAATTTGCGTGCTGCGCCGACTAATGCTGCGGGGCCGTTGGCGGTGCATATAGCCCGGTCGCCGGCGGACCTCACGCCTTGTCCCCCATATGCAACATAAGGAGCTCCGCGCGAGCGCATGGTTAAAATCAACTTTATTCAGCCCGATGGCCAAGAGCAGGTGGTCGAGGCCGAGCCGGGCGTGACACTCATGGAGGCAGCCAAGCTCAACGATGTGCCAGGTATTGAGGCAGAATGTGGTGGGGCTTGCGCGTGCGCCACCTGTCACGTTTTCGTCGATGACGCCTGGCGAGAGAAGACGGGCTCGCCCAGCCAGATGGAGGAAGACATGCTCGACTTTGCTTTCGACGTGCGCGAGGCGAGCCGCTTGAGCTGTCAGATTAAGCTGACGCCGGAGCTGGACGGCATCATTGTTCGCGTCCCGGCGAAGCAGTTTTGATGGGCATGTTGACGGTGGAAGGGACGCGATGAACTTGGAGGCGGTGTCCGGACAGTCGAGCAGCGGGGAAGGTCCGATCGAAACTGACGTCGTGATCATTGGCGCCGGTCCTGTCGGTTTGTTTGCCGTGTTCGAGCTGGGCCTTGTCGACATCAAGGCGCATGTCGTCGACATTCTGGACAAACCCGGTGGTCAGTGTGGCGAGCTCTACCCCGAAAAACCAATCTATGACATCCCAGGCCTTCCCGTCGTCTCTGGCCAGGAGTTGACGGATCGCCTCATGCAGCAAATCAAGCCGTTCGGCGCAACGCTGCATCTGGGTGAGCGCGTCGACGAACTAGAGCGGCTCGCCGACAAACGTTTCCGTCTCAAGACGGATATGGGGAAGGAATTTTTCTGCAAGGTCGTGGTGATCGCTGCCGGCGGCGGATCATTCACGCCCAAGCGGCCACCTCTGGAAGGAATCGAAGGCTTCGAAGGTACCTCAGTGCACTACTCAGTACGGCGCATGGAGAATTTCAAGGATAAGGCCATTCTCATTGTCGGTGGCGGTGATTCCGCGCTCGACTGGACCTTGAATCTGCAGCCGATCGCAAAGAGCCTGACGCTATTGCATCGGCGCGACGACTTTCGTGGCGCACCCCATTCGGTCGAAAAGATGCGTGCTCTCGTCGATCAGGGTGCGATGCGACTGGTCATTGGGCAGGTCAAAAAACTGCATGGTGCCGATGGGCAGCTTGACGCGGTGACGGTCAAGACCAAGGACGGCGAGGAGCGCCTTCCAGTCGACGCGATGCTCCCCTTCTTTGGTTTGACAATGAAGCTTGGACCCGTCGCCGACTGGGGCCTCAATCTCAACGAGAACCTCATTCCTGTTGATACAGAGAAGTTTGAAACGAGCGAGAACGGCATCTTTGCCATCGGCGATATCAACTGGTACCCGGGCAAGCTGAAGCTCATTCTCTCAGGCTTCCACGAGGCCGCCCTCATGGCGCAGCAGGCGTACAAGTATATCTACCCGGGCAAGAAACTGCTGTTCCAGTACACGACGTCGTCGTCAAGTCTGCAAAAAAAGCTCGGCGTGGCGTAGGACTCAAAGGTTTAAGTGCAGGCAATATCCGTTGCCTCTTAGCCCTCAAGTTTCGGAATGGAATTGACCAGCTTTCCTCTCAGCGGTGGAGCAGAAACTATAGTGATCACGCCTTACGCTGAAGGCGATGCCAAACACCCCTCAAAGAACGGCTATTTCGGTAATGCTGAGCACTAGCAAGAGGATAACGACCAGCCAAAGTAGGCCGCGGCCGCGCACCGAAGGAGGGCCAGCGTCCATGACCAGCAATGTGGCCATCATGGCAGCGC
>CAZURR010000029.1:0-12212 GCA_964622715.1 uncultured Hyphomicrobium sp.
CGCCAGTCGGCAGCGGCATTGAAAACCTGTTGGGCATACCCGGCGCACTCATATCCTCGATAAATGCAGGGGATGCTCATCTAACTGCGGGTGAGATTGGGCTGCTCACCATCATCGTCATTGTGTTGTGGAGCTCGGTGACGCCAAAGAGCTGGCGTGTGGTGCCGGCACCCTTAGTAGGCGTGCTGGTGGCGATCGTTGCCGCCGCATTCTTCAAGCTCGATCAAATCGACTACGTCAGCATACCGGACAACATCTGGTCGGTCACAATTTTCCCAAGGACAGACAAGTTGATTCGCATTATCGAGCTGCCGATTTTGATTGGTGCCGTGTCGATCGCGTTCATTGCCAGTGCAGAAACGCTTCTTTGCGCGACCGCCGTGGATCAGATGCATCGCGGCCCGCGCACCAAATATGATCGTGAATTGAGCGCCCAAGGTGTGGGCAATACGATTTGCGGCGTGCTGGGCGTGCTTCCTATGACGGGTGTCATCGTGCGATCGAGCGCCAATGTGGAAGCAGGTGCCGAGACGCGCGCCTCAGCAATTCTGCACGGCGTATGGTTGCTGCTATTCGTCAGTGTGATTCCCTTCACACTGAGATACATCCCCGTATCCTCTCTTGCGGCGATCCTGGTTTATACGGGCTACAAGCTTGCGTATCCGAAGGCCGTGCCGGGCTTGCTCAAGTTCGGCAAGAGCGAGGTCGTAATTTATGTCGTGACGATCGTGATGATTGTCACGTACGACCTTTTGACGGGCGTGCTGACGGGTCTGGGTTTATCGATCCTCAAACTGCTCTATGCGTTCTCGCATCTGGACGTACGCCAGGAAGAAGACCCGGAGCAGAACCGTGTCGATCTCTATCTGAAGGGATCTGCGACATTGATACGTCTTCCAAAACTCGCAGGCGTCCTGGAGGAACTTAAGCCCAATTCGCAAGTGTTCGTGCATATCGATGAACTCGACTACATAGATCACGCCTGCATCGATCTGCTGACGAATTGGGATAGCCAGCACACAGCATCAGGCGGTTCACTCGAGATCGAGTGGGAAGGGTTATCGCAAAAATATCACCAGCGGCAGGCGCCCGGGGGCAGGGCAGCGCAGGCTGGCAGGGTGGCCTCCTAGTCAGCTCACCGCTTGCATCACGTAGCAACAGTCTTTTCGCGCAAGACAGGTGTCGTCGCCCGTTTCAGCATCATGTAGCCAACGATCGCTGAAGCAATCGAGCCAAGTAGCACACCTATTCTGATATCCGCGGCACGTTCTGCATCCACGAAGGCGAGCATTCCGATAAACAAGCTCATCGTGAAGCCGATGCCGCCAAGCCACGCCACGCCGAGTATTTGTGTCCAGTTCGACCCTTCCGGTTTGCCCGCGAGTCCGGAGCGAACCGCGGCATAGGAGAAGCTGAAAATGCCAATCGGCTTGCCGAGGAAGAGTCCGAGGGCAATTCCCATGGGAATTGCCCCGAACAACTTGTCAATCGACATGCCGGCAAGCGACACGCCAGCATTGGCAAACGCAAAAATGGGCAGCACACCATAGTTCACCCACGGGTGCAGGCTTTCCTCGAGCTTGACCAGGAGGCTACGTTGGTCGCCCGGAGCTGGCACAAGCGGAATCGCCAGCGCCGTTACGACTCCGGCCAGCGTGGCGTGAACGCCCGATTTCAGCACACATACCCAGATGAAAAGCCCGACAAGTGCATAGGGCGCAACGCGCGTCACACCGCGCAAATTGAGCGCAACGAGTACCGCAACGCCAATTGCCGCCAGGCCCAGCGCGGCGGCCGAGAGGTTTGCGGTATAGAAAAACGCGATAATGATAATGGCGCCGAGGTCGTCGATGATGGCCAGCGCGAGCAGGAAGACTTTTAGTGATGGCGGTACCCGTGATCCGAGGAGAGCAAGGACGCCGACCGCGAACGCAATGTCGGTCGCGGCGGGAATGGCCCAGCCGTTGAGCGCGATATCATCGGTCCAGTTGATGAGGACATAGATGAGGGCTGGTACGAGCATGCCGCCGACCGCCGCGATGAAAGGAAGCGCAGCGTGCCTCGCCTTTGACAGTTCGCCCACCACGAGTTCGCGTTTGATTTCGAGGCCAACGAGAAAGAAGAACAACGCCATCAAGCCGTCGTTGATCCACAGCAACAACGGCTTATCGATCATCAATGCGCCGATGCCGAACGTGACCGGTGTGTGCATTAGTGTGTCATAGAGCCAGCTCAACGGCGAGTTCTGGAGTATGAGCGCAAGAAAGGCAGCTACGAGCAGGATGGCGGGCGCAAAGGCTTCGTGCTTGACGAATTTCAGCGCGCCCTCGAATTTGCGGTTTTGCTTCTTTTCCATCAGTGCTCTCAAGTCCCCGTGTTCCCGTCGATGCTCTTGGCTCTCTCGCCGCCCGCGTTCAAGCCCAAAAAATTGATCAAAGAGCCGCAGAATGCGCAGCGCCTGGCAATCTCAGTTTAAGGAAGTACAAGAATTAGAGCACCTCGATAGCCAATGGGTCGGCCCGGGTCCATTTAGCAGCCGCTGCCGCTAACGACAATTCGCCTCCGCGGGGGCTTGCCAGGATTGTCGCCTCGACCTGCGCGACCGTCAGTGCCAGTGCCTCCACGCCGCTCATGCCCTTTAAGGTATGTCCGAGAAACATAGCGGACATGAGATCGCCGGTCCCATGCCCAACCCCCTCGCGCCATGCCACGGTGCAGGCCGTCGAACAGTGCTCCTCGATCAGCACCGTGCCGAGCGAGGCCCTTGTTATGGCCAGGGAGGTTGCAAGCGTCGTTGGCACCGGCAGCTGGCGCGCAGCGTCGACCGCGTGCTCCAGGTTGTCGACGCTTTTCCCCGAAAGCCAGGCCAGCTCGAAGCGATTGGGCACGGTGACATCGGCGAGTGGCAAGAGCTCATCGCGCAAAGCAGAGGCGGCGGCCACATCGATATAGAGGCCTTTGGGGTCATCGCCGAGCACGGGATCGCAATGGAACAACGCGGCAGGATTGGCGCTACGCACGCGCTGCACGGCTGAGCTCGCCGTTGCAACATGGCCAGGCGTCGGCAGATAACCCGTCAACACGGCGTCGATATCGATCAACCACCCGTTCGCCTCCAATGAGTCGATCATCAGGTCAAGGCTGGCGGGGGACACCTGCTCGCCGGAGAAGCGGCCATAGCCTGGGTGATTCGATAAGATTACCGTTGGCAGCGCCATCACCTCGTGCCCCAGCCACTGCAACGCCGGCACGATCGCAGCAAGCCCGACAGATCCGTAGGCGACGTGGGAGGAAAGGACGAGGACGCGAGCCATTGGCGGGTACAATCTCCTAACGCCACTGTGCCCAAGCAGGATGTCCCCGCCAAGGGCCTGTGGAATATTCATTGAGGCTTGGTCTTGGCGCCGGTGCGCGGTATTGTGCGACGCACAACGAGTGGAGAGAGCGTTCATGCAGGTTCGCCCACGTCGCAGCGTGCTCTACATGCCAGGCGCCAATAAACGCGCGCTTGAGAAGGCGAAGAGCCTTCCCGCTGACTCTCTCATCTTGGATTTGGAAGACTCCGTCGCGCCGGAAGCGAAAGCCGAGGCACGCGACAGCGTCTGCGCCGCGGTGAAAGCCGGCGGCTATGGATATCGTGAACTCGTCATCCGCGTCAACGCGATCGAAACCCCGTGGGGTATGGACGATCTGCGCGCCGCTGTTGCCGTTGCTCCGGATGCGATTTTAGTGCCGAAGGTGTCTCAACAGGGCGATATCGTCACTGTGGCGAAGGTCTTGGGATCCGTTCACGCGCCAGGCAATACGCGGCTGTGGGCGATGATGGAAACGCCCAAGTCGATGCTCAACGCGCGCGAGATTGCAGCCCTTGGCGCTGAGCCAGAAAATCGCCTCGCCTGCCTTGTCATGGGCACCAATGACCTCTTGAAGGAATCGCGCGCGCGCGCTCTGCACAATCGGATTGCCGTTGTGCCTTGGCTCGCCATGACTCTCGTGGCCGCACGCGCTTTCGGCCTCGACATTCTCGACGGCGTCTACAACGATTTCCGTGACGAGAAAGGGTTCCGCGTAGAATGTGAGCATGGACGTACGCTTGGCATGGACGGCAAAACCCTTATCCACCCCTCTCAAGTCGCACCCTGCAATGAGATCTTTTCGCCCACCGACGAGGAGGTCACTTGGTCTCGTGCGATCATCGATGCCTTCGAGAAGCCCGAGAATGACCATAAGGGGGTCATTACCGTTGACGGCAAGATGGTGGAGCGTTTGCACCTCGCTATGGCCGAGCGTACCGTCGCCATTGCCGACGCCATTGTTGCGATGGGCGCGGCCATGGAACCCGCACTCTGAGCGACATTCCAACCGCTACCGCAAAAAGATGGTCGACAGAGGCGTCCTTTTCGGACTAATCGGCACCGGGCCGTCAGCATCCGAAGAGGCACACCCGTCCGATGACATCGACCAAGACCAATCCCGGCAACTTTTTTGAAGATTTCCGCTTCGGGCAGGAGATCAAGCACGCTACACCGCGCACCGTTACTGTGGGCGATGTTGCACTTTATACGAGCCTCTATGGCACGCGCTTCGCCGTACAGTCGTCGGACACGTTCGCCAAGAACATCGGTTACCCGCGCTCACCGCTCGACGATCTTCTCACATTCCACATGGTCTTCGGCAAGACGACGCCAGACATCTCACTCAATGCCATCGCCAACCTCGGTTATGCCAACTGCCGCTTTCTCAAACCGGTTTATCCCGGTGATACGCTGAGCTCGGTTTCCGAAGTGATCGGCGTCAAGGAGAACTCCAACCGCGAAACGGGTACCGTTTACGTTCGCTCAACGGGCCGCAATCAGGACAATGAAGTGGTGCTCGAATACACCCGATGGGTCATGGTGAGAAAACGCGACAAAGCCTCGCTCGCACCCGAGGCAATCGTGCCCGAACTGGCCAAGCGCGTCGACCCCGCCGAGATTGGCAGTGCTGTGCCGCGCCTCGATATTGCCGACTACAATTTCGATCTCGCCGGATCGCCTTATCGTTGGGGTGACTATGAGTCCGGTGAGCGTATCGATCACGTCGATGGCACGACGCTTGAAGAAGCCGAGCATCAGATTGCAACGCGGCTCTACCAGAATACCGCCAAAGTCCACTTCAACCAGCACACCGAGGCCAAGGGCCGATTCGGAAAGCGCATTGTCTATGGAGGTGTCATCATCTCGCTTGCCCGCGCATTGTCTTTCAACGGACTTGCCAACGCGTTCCACCTCGCTGCGATCAATGGCGGGCGCCACGTGTCCCCCTGCTTTGCCGGCGACACGGTTTACGCTTGGTCTGAGGTGCTGGAGAAGGCTGAGCTTCCGGGTCGCGATGACGTTGGAGCGTTGCGCATTCGCCTTGTCGCCGTGAAGGATCGGAAATGCGCCGACTTTCCGTTAAAACGGGAGGATGGACAGTACGAAGAGGGCGTGCTTCTCGACCTCGACGCTTGGGTGCTACTACCACAATGATTGCGACTGGCGCCTGAAAGCGCTGCCCTGTGGCGTTTGGCGAATTGCCGCCCGTGCTCCACCGCGCTACAACGCCTAGCGGATAGAATGACGAGGCAATACCGATGGAAAAGGTGAGTTCCGAACAGCGCTCGCAAGAGCGACCGCTGTCGCCGCACCTGCAGATCTATCGCCTGCATATCAACATGGTGATGTCGATTCTGCATCGCATAACCGGTGCTGGGCTCTATTTCGGCTCGCTTTTGCTTGCGTGGTGGTTGTTCGCCGCGGCCGCGGGGCCGGACTATTTCGCCTTCGTCAACGGTCTCTTTGCGACCTGGATCGGTGTGATCATTCTTATTGGCTGCACCTGGGTCCTGATCCACCACATGATCGGCGGCGTCCGGCACTTCATTTGGGACAGCGGCTCCGGCCTGGATATACCCACCGTCGATCTGCTGTCGTGGGGCACGATCATCTTGTCGGTCATCCTTACGGTTTGCCTTTGGATCTACGTGGCAGCTGAGCGAGGGTGGCTCTAACTATGACGATGATTACACCTCTCAAGCGCGCCCGGGGATTGGGATCGGCTAAGGAAGGCGCCGACCATTTCTTGAAGCAGCGCTTCACGGCCGTTGCCAATCTTATCCTTGCGCCATTTCTCATCTGGCTGATCGCCAGCCTCGCCGGCGCCGACTTGGCAAGCGTCAAGGCCACGCTCGCGCATCCGCTCGTTGCCACCGCGCTCATCGTTCTGGTGCTGTCGGTTGCTATACACATGCGCATTGGCATGCAGGTGATCATTGAGGATTATGTGCATGGCGAGGGCGCAAAAATGCTCCTGCTGATAGCAAACACTATGTATGCGTTCAGCGTGGCAGCGATTGCGGTCTTTGCGGTGCTGAAATTGAGCTTCGGGGCATAGGTGGGATGGCGAAGAAGCATCAGAAACAAACGAACGGCAAAGCAGGCGAGACGGCACCTGGTGCAGTCGGCAAGGCATATCCCATAAACGACCACACCTACGACGTGGTTGTTGTCGGCGCTGGTGGTGCGGGACTGCGAGCAACGCTCGGCTGCGCAGAGGCTGGCTTGAAGACGGCCTGCATTACAAAAGTGTTTCCCACACGGTCCCACACGGTCGCAGCGCAGGGTGGAGTCGCCGCAGCGCTGGGCAATATGGGTCCCGATGATTGGCGCTGGCATATGTACGACACGGTTAAAGGTGCCGACTGGCTCGGCGATCAGGACGCCATTGAATACTTGTGCCGTCACGCGCCGGCCGCCGTCTACGAGCTGGAGCACTACGGCGTCCCTTTTAGCCGTACCGAGGACGGACGCATCTATCAGCGTCCTTTCGGAGGCATGACGACAAAGTTTGGTGAAGGCCCGCCTGCGCAGCGCACGTGCGCTGCGGCCGATCGCACCGGCCATGCCATGCTGCACACGCTTTACGGGCAGTCGTTGCGGAATTCTGCGGAGTTTTTCGTTGAGTATTTTGCCATCGACTTGCTGATGGACCAGGACGGTGTTTGCCGCGGCGTCATTGCCATGTGCCTGGAAGACGGGTCGATCCATCAGTTCCGCGCCGCGAAGACTATTCTGGCGACCGGCGGTTACGGCCGGACCTACTTCTCGTGTACCTCAGCGCACATATGCACGGGTGATGGCAACGCCATGGTGCTGCGTGCTGGGCTGCCATTGCAGGATATGGAGTTTGTGCAGTTCCACCCCACAGGTATCTACGGCGCCGGCGTCCTCATCACGGAAGGCGCGCGCGGCGAAGGCGGTTATCTCACAAACCGTGAAGGCGAGCGCTTCATGGAGCGTTATGCGCCACACGCCAAGGATCTCGCCTCACGCGACGTTGTCTCGCGTTCGATGACGATTGAGATCCGGGAAGGCCGCGGTCACGGGCCAGACGGGGACCACATTTATCTACACCTCAACCATCTCGATCCCAAAATTCTTGCTGAGCGCCTGCCGGGCATCACCGAGAGCGCGATGGTTTTCTCTGGCGTCGACCTCTGCCGCCATCCCATTCCGGTGTTGCCGACCGTGCACTACAACATGGGCGGCATCCCAACGAATTATCACGGCGAAGTTCTCACAAGCGTCGATGGCGACCCGAACTGCATTGTTCCCGGCCTGATGGCGATCGGCGAGGCGGCCTGCGTTTCTGTACATGGTGCCAACCGTTTGGGTTCCAATTCGCTTATCGACCTTGTTGTTTTCGGCAGAGCCGCAGGCTTGCACTGCGCCGAGACCATCGAAGCCGGTGCCGCTCAACCCGAGCTGGCAGGTGACGCGACCGACTTTGCGCTCTCTCGCCTTGACCGCTTCCGCTTTGCTAAGGGTGGCATGTCCACAGCCGAGCTGCGCTTGAAGATGCAACGGTCAATGCAAGCGCACTGCGCCGTGTTCCGCGACGGTCCAGTGCTGGCCGAGGGTGTGCGCCAGATCGGTGAAATATGGAAAGCGTCCGACGACATACGCGTCACCGACCGCTCGCTCATCTGGAATTCGGATCTCATCGAGACGCTCGAATACGACAATCTCATCGCCCAAGCCGCAGTAACGGTGACAGGAGCTGAAAACCGCGAGGAGAGTCGTGGCGCGCACGCGCGCGAGGACTTCCCCGATCGCGATGACATCAATTGGATGAAACACACACTCGCCTGGGCCGACTATGGCACCAAGACGGTTCGGCTCGACTATCGGCCGGTGCACGCGCACACCATGACCAACGAGGTCAAATACATCGAACCCAAGGCTCGTGTTTACTGACGCGGCGCTTTTCACCGCGTTAAGCCCCTTCGGCATGCTCGCAGTTTGTACCCAGCGCATCACTGTAGCGCTCGCTTGTTTAGCGAATCAGTAGTGGTTCAATAGGTACAAAGAAAAGCGGTAGCCAAGACTTGGCCGCCGCTTTGAACGCTCGTTCGTCGGATCGAAGTTAGATGATGTCGATCTCGGCCGGCAGGTAAGATGTGACCTCAAGGCCAACTTCCTGTTCGCGAACTGCAGGCTTGCTCCAAACCTTCATGACTTCCTCCTCTTGAATAACTGGCGGACCGCCGGCCCGCCTCAGTGATGCATTCTTAGCAGTTTACCGCGATCAACAGAAATCGCAATCGCGTGATGTTTAGATAAGAATCGCTGATCGTGTCGATAACGCTTTCTCGGGGGCCTCACCTGTCATTCGCTGCTTGCGGGGCGCCCGGCAAGCGGCTCGCCGCTGGCGCTGTGCCTCCATCGGCTGCACAAATGCAAACAAATTGGCTCAAATCCGCTTAGCCGCTTTTGGCAAAACCATACGGCGCCATGTTTATGGTCACACGCGCTCCGCGGGGGTAATGTCCGCGCAAGCGTGTCTGTTCCGAAATGCAATCCATGGCTGTGTCATGAAAGTGCTTTCCGCCCCTCCATTTCTTGCCCTTGCCGCCGCGTTAATCGTGCTGGTTGGCAGCGTCGCGCCTAGCTTTGGCGGTACTCCGTCCAAGTCTGCACCGAAGAACGAGGCGGAGGTGATTCTGCAAGACGCCAAGAAAAATGATCCCGTGACTTCCGCCGATCTGGACGCGTGCATAAAGGATTGGGATCCAGAAACTCGAATGACAAAAAAAGAGTGGGAAGCCAGCTGTAAGCGTACGCTCAAGTTCTATCCGGAAGAGGAATGAGCGTCCGCTCTCCTATGGTCTTGCGCTGAGGTCAACCGAACATACATTTAATGTGGCCCCGGTTCACATTCGCACGTTCGAGGTCCGTAAACTGGAGGAAGCGCTCATGATCTCAGTTGCCGTACTGCGTACTGGCCTTGCAATTGTTACCGCCGCTGTCGTCGTAGTACCGGCTAGCGCGGCCATTAAATGCAACCGCGGAAATCAGTTCGTCGGAGGGCAATGGATCGCCACGCCTTGTTGTCAGGATCAGTACTTGGCGGATGTTGCGCGCAGTTCTGGGTTTAAGGCGTCGGCGGCCAAGATCCGCAACAATCCAAACTATAAGAAAAACTTGTGCCAATACATGTATAGCGACATTCGCGTGCAGCAAACTTGCCTCGATGCCGGTGTGCCGCAAATTTTTGGCGTTCCGTAGTGTTTTAATTTCGTGCCAACGCTCGTTCTGCGTCGGCTAAAATTTGCGCGTGGTCGAAGGCCAGCGTGATCGATCGCCAGTCCACGACCCATTCAGCCGCTGCTGCATCGTCACCGGCTATTGGCTCGGCGTGTTCGATACGTGTGAGGAACGCCACAGAGCAAGTGTGACCGCGCGGATCGCGTTTGGGGTCGGAATAGACACCGACCAGGATTAGAGCGTTGGCGTCGACGCCCGTCTCCTCTTTAAGCTCGCGGCGGCACGCGTTCTTGACCGTCTCACCGACATCGACGAAACCGCCCGGCAGCGCGTATTGGCCTTCAAACGGCGGATTCTTGCGACGGATGAGCAGTACGCGGCTTTGCGCATCGAATACGATGCAGTCGGTGGTTAGCGCTGGCGTCTCAGGAAAGAGCATCTGGTTCACCCATTTCGAATTGGACGAGCAGCGAGGATTGGCTGGTCGCGGCCCTACCGCAACCTGGCTCTTCCACACAACTATCCTGCCTATCCCAAGGAACTTGTCGCCTCATTTCTAGTTCATGCCTACGCTCGTCGCATTCCGCCTCAAAAAATTGCTACGTGAGGCGTAACGAGGGCGTATGAGCAGAACAGGTTAGGCATGCAGGCGCGGTTTTCACGGCAGCGAAGCAAACCCGGCAAGGTCGAGCACAAAAAAACTGGCGCTCAGTCCGAGAGCGAGAGCGAAACGCGTATGGCGCCCGACCCATTCACCGCGGTGTTGCCGGCGCTGGCGGCTCTGGGCGCCATTTCATCCATCGCTACGATAAACTGGTCTGCTCACGAGAGAACGTCCGACCGCGCCAAGTCGAAACGTAAGGTGGGTACAGCATTGCGCGACCTGGAAACCTGCTGCCTTGGCTTGCAGGAGATATTTCGCCGTTTCATGCGCAATCCGAAGCTGTTCGCCGGTGAAGGCGCGCCGGCTTCCTCGCCCTTGAAGTTCGGTGTGCATGGGCCGCGCGTTGGCACAGCTGCGGCCAGGCTGTTTCAGCAGCTTGTCAATGATGTTGCCTCCATGCTGGTGCTCGCCTCGCAAAACGCCGTCGACGTGATGTCGGCCGTGGAGGATGGCGAGATCAATTCGCCCGAGGAGCTTTTTTTTGGGTTTGGAGAGCAGCAGGAGCGACTGAACAAACTCATTCAAACGCGTGCGACACTGAAGGCCTCGGTCGAGACGGGTGCCGATGTGGCGGCAAAGCTCACTGGCCTTGTGCGTGAGCTGAAAAAGCATCGTGTAACGTAGGGTCTGAAGACGAGGGCGCAAGACCCGCAATATGGTGCGATTTGCAGGCGTTGACAGCGGCGGCGCCACAGCCTCATGTTGAACGGCGAGGCTTATTCACCCGCAGCCAGCAAAGGAAAACCACGGGCCATGGTCCAGCTTACACTTCCCAAGAACTCCAAAGTCGAGGCCGGCAAAACGTGGAATTCGTCCGGTTCCAAGGGTGACTGGAAAGAGTTCCAGATCTACCGCTGGAACCCCGACGATAACGCCAACCCGCGTGTGGATACCTATTGGGTAGATCGCGACAGCTGCGGCCCCATGGTTCTCGACGCTCTTATCAAGATCAAGAATGAGATCGACGCCACGCTCACGTTCCGCCGCTCTTGCCGCGAGGGCATTTGCGGCTCGTGCTCGATGAATATCGGCGGCACCAATACGCTCGCGTGCCTTAAGGGACACGATGACATCAAAGGACCGGTTAAAATCTATCCGCTGCCGCATATGCAAGTCGTCAAGGATCTCGTTCCCGATATGACCAACTTCTACGCGCAGCACCGCCTGATCGAACCGTGGCTCAAGACCGATACACCCGCGCCGCCCAAAGAGTGGAAGCAGAGCTACGAGGATCGCCAGAAGCTCGATGGGCTCTACGAATGCATCCTGTGCGCGTGTTGCTCGACGTCCTGCCCAAGTTATTGGTGGAATTCGGACCGGTATTTGGGCCCTGCGGCGCTTTTACAGGCCTATCGCTGGGTGAACGATTCGCGCGACGAGGCGACCGGCGAGCGACTCGATAACCTCGAGGATCCGTTCCGGCTTTACCGGTGCCACACCATTTTGAATTGCACTAAGGCGTGCCCCAAGGGTCTGAATCCGGCCAAGGCGATCGCAGAGCTCAAGAAGCTGATGGTTGAGCGCCGCGTCTGAATCGGACCAAACCTCATGCTGCAGCGCAACAAGAAGCATACGCAGCGGTTTTCAAATGATCGACTGCGATAGCCTGACCATCATACGAATTTGCCCACTCCAAAAAGTCTTGGTGGCAAGGGTTTCGAGTTTTTCGTTCGCCGTTAGTAGACGGAATTGGCGGTTTCTCCATTGCCAATTCCGAAAGTCGAAACGCAAGTTATTGCGCAATACGGGGCGCAATCTTGAATTGAAGCTGATGCCTTTTGCAATCGCGAGGCACGATAGTGTTCTTGGTACAAGGCCGCGCCGTATTTCGTGTATTCTACCAAGTCGTATTGGCAGCGGCCGCCCGTGGAAACCACGTACCATAATTGGCGCCACACTTTCTCGAGAGCAGTGGTGACTTCGTTTCTTGGTTCCGACGCAAAATATCGTCGCCTCGCTACATCCACTTGAGCGAATAAGGC
>CAZURR010000029.1:12312-26388 GCA_964622715.1 uncultured Hyphomicrobium sp.
ACCTTCGTCTTCTTTTTCATAGCCATTGGTCTTCTCTCTTTCTTTGTCTATCTCTATCTCTCTCGGATGTTCGAATCACTCGAACAAAAAAAATGATGCGCAAGTTCGAACATTTTGTTGACAGTAAAATGCATTTTATATGTTGCAAGAGAGTGAATTCAAGTGAACCTGTGGCGTGAAATCCTCTTTTTTCCCATGTTTCGAGTGTGCTGGCCGTTCATTTGCATATTCTGCATCAGCCAAACGCACGAACTTTTGTGCAGCGCTTAGTCACTTGGAGCGCGCATTTGGGCGTCTTCAGTTTGATTCATGCAGCTTTGACGACTCGATTTTGCAAATCGAGCACGGCCATCATGTATCCGAAGCGATCATCAACCGCTTCGGCGAGAAGCGAGAAATAATTCGGGCCTTCAGGCAAAATTTCGCCGATGACTTCGCCGTATTCGAAACGTAGCTCCGCTTCATGTTTGCGCGCGATGGTTCGCATCTTGGTGTTTTCCGCCAAACAGCTGACGCAAAGGTGCTGAATGCCGCGATTGCGTGCAGCACGGATCACTCGGCCCATCAGCTCGGTGCCGATTCCCTGTTCTTGCCAAGGCCGCTCGACGGAAAAGGCGGCTTCGCCCTCCTGGCCCCACGCAATACCGAGCTTTTTCAGCTCTGCGGCGGCCCGCACCTCTCCATCTACGAAGAATCCATAGACAAGTGCACCCATCTCGCTCATGCGCGCAGCATAGTCTTCGACGAATGCGTCAGACACGCCGTGTGCAAAGCGCATACGACGGTTTTCCTTATCGAGCCGCAATAGGTGGTCGCGAAACTTATCCGCTTCTGTCGGCCACAATTTTCGAAAGTTTCCTCCCGAGAACTGACACTCGCTCATGACGAGGACCTCCGTTCCGGGCCGTCTAGTTACTGGCTTTTGCACGCCATAATCGATGCATAAGAGCCTGCCGCCTTGTAACAGTGCGCCGTCTGGCGCGTCCTGACTTTATCAAACGCAGAATATGCCAACAGCATGACATATCTTCCAATGTCGCAGCGTGCAGCCAATGTTGATGCCGAAGCGGAGCTTGACTATGACGCGCATAGTGACATTCGGTCGCGTCCTCTTGCGTGCATGCATGGGATTGGGCGCACTCCGCCACAATAGAACGACGGGGGACCGGGAATAGATGACCGAAGACCTACTCGAGCAGTATCACGGTCTGGTTGCCGCCGGCGAGATCGTTCCCGATCCTCAGCAGATTGCCGTTGCCACCTCGCTCGATACGCTGTCGCGTAGGCTAGCGGCGTGGCGCCCGGTGAGAAAGGGCCTTCTGTCAATATTCACACGGCCGAGCAACGGTGCCCCCCGCGGACTTTACATTCATGGGTCCGTGGGTCGTGGCAAGACAATGTTGATGGATCTTTTTTTCGAGACGGTAGATTTTGCGCCGAAGACGAGGTGTCACTTCCAGGAGTTCATGGCTGACGTGCACGAGCACCTCGATACCGCGCGCCACACCATCGACGGCGACCCGATTCCATACGTTGCAAGAGAAGTCGCTCTAAAGTCGGGGGTTTTGTGCTTTGATGAGCTGCAGGTTATGGACATCGCAGACGCGATGATTCTCAGCCGCCTATTCAAGACGCTTTTCGAGCTCGGCGTCGTCGTGGTGGCAACTTCGAATGCCCATCCGCGCTTTCTCTATAGGGACGGGCTGAATCGGCAGCTTTTCCTCCCTTTCGTTGACCTGATCGAAGACCATTTGGACGTAGTGGAGCTTGCCGCGGCCAAAGACTACCGGCTGGAGAAGCTAGTTGGCCAGCCGCTCTACTTCACGTCAGCGGACGCAGGTGCGGCGGGCGAACTCGACAAGCTTTGGGATCGGCTGACAGGCGGACACCCGGCGCGTGCTGAAACGCTGGAGGTCAAGGGCCGCAAGCTCAAGGTGCCGCGGGCGTCGATGGGCATTTGCCGGTTCGATTTCCACGATCTGTGCGAACGGCCCCTAGGGCCGCTCGACTATCTGCACATAGCGCACCACTACCATACGGTTCTAATCGATCGTATACCCGCGCTGATGCCGCAACACCGCAACGAGGCCCGGCGATTCATCAACCTCATCGATGCGTTCTACGACAATGGAGTCTGCCTGATCGCGTCTGCTGCAACCGAACCTGCAGAACTCTATCCCGCAGGCCCGGGCGCAGACGCCTTCGAACGAACGGCCTCGCGACTTATGGAAATGCGTTCCGAGGGCTACTTGGCCGACAAAAGGCGGGATCGAAAGCCGGCAACCGATTGATCTCGTGCTCGCAGCGCGGCCCCCAACGCTTCTTGGCCTAGTTGATGCCGGCGCGAGGTTGGGCTTTTCCTGCTTGCAACGGTAGTCTAAACGTAGTCAAGACGCGAGCACTCGAGCGCTCGTGCTCAAATCTTAGCGGCTGCGGGACTTCACCGCGCCAGACAGCCGAAATCAGGAGTAAGGGGCCCCAATAAGCATGGCGCGCACAAAAATCGCTTTGATCGGCGCAGGGATGATCGGTGGCACGCTGGCCCATCTCATCGGCATGAAGGAACTTGGCGACGTTGTTATCTTCGACATTGCCGAAGGGTTGCCACAGGGCAAGGCACTCGACATCGCCCATTCCGGTTCTGTGGAGAGTTTCAATTGCCGCCTCAAAGGCACTAACGCCTATGCGGACATCGAAGGCTCCGACGTATGCATCGTTACCGCGGGGGTTCCGCGCAAGCCTGGCATGAGCCGCGACGACCTTATTGGTATCAACATCAAAGTGATGGAGCAGGTGGGCGCCGGCATTAAGAAATATGCTCCAAGCGCCTTCGTTATAGTCGTCACCAATCCGCTCGACGCCATGGTGTGGGCGCTGCAGCGCGCTTGCGGCTTGCCGCGCAACATGGTGATTGGCATGGCGGGCGTTCTCGATACCGCGCGGTTCCGACATTTCATTGCCGATGAGCTCGGCGTCTCGATCGAGGACGTATTCGCATTCGTGCTCGGCGGCCATGGCGATGATATGGTGCCGTTGGTGCGTTACTCCACGGTTGCTGGAATCCCCCTCCCCGATATCGTGCGCATGGGTTGGATGCGTCAGGAGCGATTGGACGAGATTGTAGAGCGTACACGCAAAGGCGGCGGCGAGATCGTCGCACTTTTGAAAACGGGTTCAGCCTTCTATGCCCCAGCCTCGGCAGCCATCCAGATGACCGAGAGTTACCTCAAGGATCAGAAGCGTATTCTGCCGTGCGCCGTTTATCTCAATGGCGAGTATGGGGTCAAAGGCCTCTATGTGGGCGTGCCGGCGATCATCGGTGAAGGTGGCGCGGAGCGGGTGGTTGAAATCGATCTCAATGCGGCAGAGCGCAAGATGTTCATCAAGTCGGTGGAATCGGTGAAGGGTCTCGTCGACGCCTGCACTAAGATTGCGCCGCAACTGGGTGCATAGCTGAATGCGTCATCTAATTTAATATCGGGGGCGGGGCGTGCCAGATGAACATTCACGAGTACCAAGCAAAACAGCTTCTCAAGCAATACGGCATTCCGACAACTGATGGCGCGCCGGCATTCTCGGTGCGCGAGGCGGTTGAGGCGGCCGAGCAGCTGCCAGGTCCGCTTTGGGTCGTTAAAGCGCAGATCCATGCTGGCGGGCGCGGCAAAGGCCACTTCAAGGAGTCGGTAGCCGGCGAGAAGGGCGGCGTGCGCCTTGCGAAGTCGAAGGGCGAGGTGGAGGAGTACGCGCAGCAGATGCTGGGCAACACTCTTGTCACCGCGCAGACGGGTCCCGACGGCCGGATTGTCAAGCGCCTCTATGTGCAAGATGGTTGTACGATCGCGCGAGAACTCTACCTCTCGGCGCTCGTCGATCGAACCACGTCGCGCATCGCCTTCATCGCGAGCGAAGCCGGTGGCATGAACATCGAGGAAGTGGCTGCCGAAGCGCCGGAAAAGATCGTGACTGTGACGATTGACCCGGCGAGCGGATACGCACCCTTCCATGGACGCCGCGTCGCCTTCGCGCTGGGTCTTTCTGGCAAGCAAGTCGGCACGTGCGTCAAGCTGATTGGCGATCTCTACCGCTTGATGATCGAGAAGGACTTGAGCCTGCTGGAGGTCAATCCGCTAATTGTAAACGAGAACGGCGGTCTTCTGTGCCTTGATGCGAAGATGAACTTCGACTCCAATGCTCTCTATCGCCATCCTGACATCGTTGAGATGCGCGACTTGGGCGAAGAGGATCCGATGGAGGTCGAGGCCTCAGAGCACGACCTTTCCTACGTCAAGCTCGACGGGTCGATCGGCTGCATGGTGAATGGCGCAGGTCTCGCCATGGCCACTATGGACATTATCAAGCTCCACGGCGCAGACCCCGCCAATTTTCTCGACGTGGGTGGTGGGGCCTCAAAGGAAAAGGTGCAAGAGGCCTTCAAGATCATTCTTAGCGATCCGGCCGTGAAGGGCATTCTGGTCAACATCTTCGGCGGCATCATGCGTTGCGATATCATTGCCGAGGGCGTGGTGGCGGCGGCACGCGAGATGGCGATAAACGTTCCGCTCGTCGTACGGCTCGAAGGTACGAACGTGGAGCTTGGCAAGAAGATTTTGAGCGAAAGCGGGCTCAAGATCGTGCCGGCCAACGATCTCGGGGACGCGGCGGCCAAGATCACTGAAGCTGTCAAGTCTGCCGCTTAAATGAGCGGGCTCGTCCAAGGTGAGACCCATTCGATTTCGGTCTGAGACAGGTGTGCCGGGCGCATGGCATTCTATCTTGATGGCGCAGAGAACCGGCTATACGACTAAATGCAAAAGACCAACTAAGGGCCCGATATGGCTATTCTCGTCGACAACACGACAAAGACGATCTGCCAAGGTATTACCGGAAGCCAGGGCACGTTTCATACGAAACAGGCGAAGGCATATGGAACGGCAATCGTCGGCGGTGTGACGCCAGGCAAGGGTGGAACACGGCATCCCGACGAGCAATTAGCCGACGTGCCGCTGTTCGACACTGTGCGGGACGCAAAGTTGGCAACCGGGGCGAACGCCACTGCGGTTTATGTGCCGCCCCCTTTCGCGGCCGACGCCATTCTCGAAGCCATCGATGCCGAGATCCCGCTCATTATTACCATCACCGAGGGCATCCCAGTGTTGGATATGGTGAAGGTTAAGCGCGCGCTCCACGGCTCGGCGTCGCGCCTCATCGGTCCCAATTGTCCCGGCGTACTTACGCCAGATCAATGCAAGATTGGCATCATGCCCGGAAACATCTTCAAAGCGGGGCGCGTTGGCATTGTCTCTCGCTCCGGCACCTTGACGTACGAGGCCGTAAAGCAAACATCAGATACAGGCCTTGGCCAATCGACCGCCGTCGGCATCGGCGGCGATCCGGTCAAAGGCACGGAGTTCATCGACTTGCTTGAGCTGTTCCTCGCCGACCCCGACACCGACTCCATTATCATGATCGGTGAGATTGGCGGGACCGCAGAAGAAGAAGCCTCCGAGTTCATCAAAGCCGAGGCGCGGAAAGGTCGCTCTAAGCCCATGGCGGGGTTCATTGCTGGCGTTACAGCGCCTCCCGGCCGGCGAATGGGCCACGCAGGTGCCATTATTTCAGGCGGAAAAGGCAAGGCCGAAGACAAGCTCGAAGCCATGCGTTCAGCCGGCATAGCGATTGCCGCCAGTCCCGCCGCCTTGGGCACGACGTTAATGGCCGCCCTAAATGGGCAATCTCCACATGCAAAAGTGGCAGAGTAGGCGTATGCTGCACTGCACACTGGGTGTTCGAGTTCGGCCCGCAAGGCACCACGTTCGACCCCTGTTTGAAGATTTGCCGCTGCAGGTACGTCATTGAGACACGGACCCCCCCATGGCTCGCCAGCCACGCAATGAACAGTTTCTTCGCACGGCGTTCTTGAGCGGTGTGAACGCGGCCTACGTGGAGGACATGCAGGCCGAGTATGAGCGCAATCCCGGCTCTGTCAGCGACGAGTGGCGTCACTTCTTCGAAAGCCTGAAGGAGGAGCAAAATAGGGGTGGTGAGCATGCACGCGGCCCGTCTTGGGCAGGAGCGCTGCCGGAATCTGAGACCAATGGCGAAATGCTTGCCGCGCTGACGGGCGACTACGGCACGTCCGAGCGCGCACTGCGCGAAAAGGTTCACTCAAGGGCGCAGGCAGTTGGCATTGAGATGTCGCCGGCGGCTTCGCTTCGCGCGACACAAGATTCAATCCGCGCGTTGATGCTGATCCGTGCCTACCGCGTGATGGGCCACCTAGCTGCTGATCTCGACCCTTTAGGGTTGGCGGACCGCAAGGTGCACCGCGAATTGAAGCCCGAGACTTATGGGTTCACGGAGGCCGACCTCGATCGCCCCATTTTTATCGACCGGGTGCTGGGCCTGGAAACGGCAACGATGCGCCAGATCCTGCGAATCGTTCGCCGCACCTACTGCAGGCACATAGGCGTGCAGTACATGCACATTACGACGCCCGCCGAGAAAGCTTGGATCCAGCACCGCATCGAGGGTGAGGAAAAGGACATCAGCTTCACCACCGAGGGACGTCGCGCGATCCTCAACAAGCTCATCGAGACGGAGCAGTTCGAGAAGTTTTGCGAGGTCAAGTATACAGGTACAAAGCGCTTTGGCCTCGACGGCGCGGAGTCGATCGTGCCTGCGCTGGAACAGATCATCAAACGCGGTGGCCAGCTTGGCGTCAAAGAGATCGTGTTGGGCATGGCCCACCGAGGCCGCTTAAACGTGCTTGCCAACGTTATGGAAAAACCACACCGGGCGATTTTCCACGAGTTCAAGGGCGGCTCGTTCAAGCCCGACGACGTGGAAGGTTCGGGTGACGTCAAGTATCACCTGGGCGCCTCGTCGGATCGGAATTTCAACGGCGATGACGTCCATCTTTCGCTGACCGCCAACCCCTCGCATCTGGAGATTGTCGATCCTGTTGTGCTCGGCAAAGTGCGCGCTAAGCAGGATCAGCTAGGATGCGCGCCGGGAGAGCGCACGCCCGTCCTGCCGCTGTTGATCCATGGCGATGCGGCGTTTGCCGGTCAGGGCGTCGTTGCCGAGTGTTTCGGCCTCTCTGGCCTCAAGGGCCACCGCACCGGCGGATCAATCCACTTCATCATCAACAATCAGATCGGCTTCACCACCAATCCGCGCCATTCGCGGTCCTCGCCTTATTGTTCGGATGTGGCGCGCATGATCGAGGCACCAATCTTCCACGTCAACGGCGACCACCCTGAAGCGGTCGTCTACGTCGCCAAAATCGCAACTGAGTTTCGCCAGAAGTTTCAGAAGCCGGTTGTTATCGACATGTTCTGCTACCGGCGCTACGGGCATAACGAGGCGGACGAGCCGCTATTTACGCAGCCGCTCATGTACAAAAGGATCAAGACGCACCCGACTGTGATTTCGCTCTACACAAAGCGGCTTGAGGAAGAAGGAATTGTCGAGCCGGGCGAGGCTGACCAGATGAAGGGGTCGTTCCGAAAGCATCTGGATTCAGAGTACAAAAACGCGGACAGTTACAAACCAAACAAAGCTGATTGGCTCGATGGCCGCTGGTCCGGCGTTGGGTTCGCAGAGGACGATGCGCGACGCGGCGAGACCGGTGTGCAGATCGCGCTCCTAAGGACCGTCGGCCAGCGTGTCACCAGCATCCCGCAGGGCTTCAATGCGCACAAGACTGTTCGCCGCTTGCTGGATCGCCGCCGCGAGATGGTCGAATCGGGCGTAGGCATCGACTGGGCCATGGCGGAGCACTTGGCTTTCGGCTCCCTCGTTATCGAGGGCTTCGCAGTTCGCCTTTCTGGCCAAGACAGCGAGCGCGGCACCTTTTCACAACGCCATGCGGTGCTCATCGACCAGGAAACAGAGCGCCGATGGACGCCCTTGAAACACGTCGCCAACGATCAAGCGAACTTCGAGGCCATCAACACCATGCTGTCTGAAGAGGCGGTGCTCGGCTTCGAGTATGGATACTCGCTGGCCGAGCCCAACGCGCTCACCATGTGGGAAGCGCAATTCGGCGACTTCGCCAATGGTGCGCAGGTGGTGTTCGACCAGTTCATCTCCTCCGGAGAGCGCAAATGGCTCCGAATGTCGGGCCTCGTTTGCCTGCTTCCTCATGGCTACGAGGGCCAGGGGCCTGAGCATTCCTCTGCCCGTCCAGAGCGCTTCCTGCAATTGTGTGCGGAGGACAATTGGCAGGTCGGTAACTGCACAACGCCGGCTAACTACTTCCACGCGCTGCGGCGTCAGCTCCTCCGCAAGTTCCGCAAGCCGCTCATCCTAATGACGCCCAAGTCACTGCTGCGCCACAAACGCGTCGTCTCGCGCATCGAGGACATGGGTCCGGGTACGACCTTCCACCGCCTGCTGTGGGATGATGCCCAGCACAGGCCCGACCAGAAGATCAAGTTGGTGCCGGATGAAAAAATCGTGCGCGTCGTGCTGAGCTCCGGCAAGGTCTATTATGACCTCTACGATGCGCGCGAGGCAGCGGGCATCGACAACGTCTATCTGTTGCGCGCCGAACAGCTCTATCCTTTCCCGGCTCGCGCGCTGATGCACGAGCTTAGCCGCTTCAAGAAGGCCGAGATCGTTTGGTGTCAGGAAGAGCCTAAGAACATGGGAGCTTGGAACTTCATTGAGCCAAATCTTGAATGGGTGCTGGAGCGCATCGAGGCAAAGCATCGGCGGGTTCGCTATGCGGGACGACCGGCATCCGCCTCGACGGCCACGGGGCTACTGTCAAGGCACTTGCACGAGCAAAAGACCTTGGTGAGTGAAGCGTTGACGGATGGCGGCGGCACGTAACTACTTGGTGGAAGAAATTCTTGATGCGTGCAGGATCCGATTGATAGCCTTCGGGGCAACGTGAGGAAGAGATGACGACCGAAATCCGGGTGCCGGCACTGGGCGAAAGCGTGACAGAGGCGATCGTCGGGAAGTGGTATAAAAACGCGGGCGATGCGGTCAGCCTGGACGAGCCGCTGGTGGAGCTGGAGACAGACAAGGTCACCGTTGAGGTCCCTGCCCCTTCTTCCGGCGTGCTAGGCGAGATCAAGGCTCAAGAAGGAACGACGGTGGCAGTTGGCGCCATACTCGGCGCGATAACGAACGCAGCTGCCGCTCAGGCAAGCAAAGCACCGGCTTCCGCCTCACCGTCGAAACCGAAAAAGCCTGCGGTCGAAAAGCCAGCTTCAGCTGCGCCGCGGTCACGAAATGGCGGCATGCCGCCGAGCCCGGCAGCACGCAAGCACCTTGCAGAGTCCGGATTAGAACCGGGCAAGATTGCAGGTTCCGGCAAGCGCGGTCAGATTCTCAAGGAGGACGTGCAGACGGCGCACTCACCGGCAGTGCAAGATGAAGAGCATGCGGCGCCCGCTCCCGTGGCCCCAAGTGGGCTAGCGCCAATGCCGGTGCCCGTCCAGGATCTTCGTCTGCCGTCGGCCGCCAATGATGCTGCGCGCGAAGAGCGCGTGCGAATGACGAGGTTGCGCCAGACCATCGCGCAGCGCCTTAAGGATGCTCAGAACACCGCCGCGATACTAACGACGTTCAACGACGTCGATATGAGCGCGATCATGAAGCTGCGCACTGAGTATAAGGAACTGTTCGAGAAGCGCCACGGCGTGAAGCTCGGATTTATGGGCTTCTTCGTGAAGGCGTGTTTACAGGCGCTGAGGGAGGTTCCTTCCGTCAATGCGGAGATCGACGGCGAGGACATCATCTACAAGAACTATTATCACATTGGTGTTGCGGTTGGCACCGAACGCGGTCTCGTCGTTCCCGTCGTCCGCGAGGCCGACCGTATGAGCCTGGCCGAGATCGAGGCGCAGATTGCCGACTACGGTAAGCGCGCGCGCGATGGAAAACTCGGAATTGAAGATATGCAGGGGGGCACATTCACGATCACCAACGGCGGCGTGTACGGCTCGATGATGTCAACGCCCATCCTCAATGCGCCGCAATCGGGCATCCTGGGAATGCACCGTATCGAGGAGCGCGCCGTTGTGCGTGACGGACAGGTCATGGCGCGCCCCATGATGTATTTGGCCTTGAGCTACGATCATCGAATCGTCGACGGCAGAGAGGCAGTTGCTTTCCTCGTTCGAGTGAAGGAATGTCTCGAAGAGCCACAACGGTTTATCCTGGAACTCTAAAGCCGAATTGGCAAAGGAGCCCGAGGAATGGAGGAGGGGGATATTTCTGCAGCGATCGAGGTCTATCTCACCGTGAACAATGGGCTCGAGGCGATCGAGTTCTACAAAAAGGCATTCGGGGCTGAAGTCGCGTACCAGGAGCTGACGGAGAATAAGAAGCAGGTCATGCATGCTTCGCTCGTCGCGTTCGGCGGCCACTTCATGCTGTCCGACTACTTCCCCGAATACATAAAGGACGTGGCGCCGCGCAGCTCAGAAGGCCAGGCGAGCATCACCATTCAAGTGAATTTGCAAACGCCGAAAGACGTCGACGACGCAATCGCCAAGGCCGAAGCTGCCGGCGCAACCGTCACCACGGCGGCGGAAGACACATTTTGGGTCATGCGCTACGGCCGGCTCAAAGACCCCTATGGTTATGTATGGGCGCTCAGCGCTCCGCTGCCGCTAACCCCTCCCTAAAGGAGCAGCCCTTTGAGCGCCTATGATCTGATCGTAATTGGAACTGGGCCCGGTGGTTACGTGTGCGCGATCCGGGCGAGCCAGCTAGGGATGAAGGTCGCCGTCGTCGAAAAACGAGCCACACACGGCGGCACGTGCCTCAACGTAGGGTGCATTCCTTCCAAGGCGTTGCTGCATTCTTCGGAACTCTATGAAGAAGCCAAACATGCGCTTGGCGACATGGGGATTGAGGTCAAACCCAAACTCGATCTTGCCAAAATGATGGCGTTCAAGGACGAGGGTGTGAAAGGCAACGTGAACGGCGTGGCGTTCTTGTTGCGCAAGAACAAGGCGGACCATTTTCATGGGACCGGCCGCATTCTCGGTCCCGGTAAGGTGCAGGTCACCTTCATTAATGGTGAGAAGCAGGATCTTGAGGCAAAACATATCGTCATTGCGACGGGATCCGACGTTGCGCAACTGCCGGGTATCGACATTGACGAAAAGACGGTCATTTCCTCCACGGGAGCGCTGTCACTTCCCAAAGTCCCCAAACGGCTCTTGGTGATCGGTGCCGGTGTAGTTGGGCTGGAGCTTGGCTCGGTTTGGCGCCGCTTAGGCTCCAAGGTCACGTTTGTGGAATATCTCGATCGCATTCTGCCGGGGATGGACGCAGAGGTTGCGCGCCAATTTCAAAAAATCCTCGCCAAACAAGGCCTTACGTTCAAGCTCGGTTCCAAGGTCACAGGAATTGAAAAGCGGGGTTCCCACCACAAAGTGAAAATCGAGCCGGCCGGCGGCGGCGACACACAAGAAATCGATGCCGACGTTGTGCTCGTTGCCATCGGACGTGTTCCCAACACAGAGGGCTTAGGGCTTCAAGACGCTGGCGTTGCGCTCGACAATAAGGGCCGTGTGATTGTCGATGAGCACTTCAAAACGAACGTGCCAGGCATCTATGCGATTGGCGATGTGATCGCGGGGCCGATGCTGGCACACAAAGCCGAGGACGAAGGTATCGCGGTCGCGGAAATCCTTGCCGGGCAGGCAGGCCACGTGAATTACAATGTGATCCCCAACGTAGTCTATACGTTCCCCGAAGTGGCAAGCGTTGGCAAGTCGGAAGAAGAGCTGAAGCAGGCGGGTGTCGCCTATAAGGCCGGCAAGTTCCCATTCACCGCCAACGCGCGCGCCAAGATCAATCGCACAACGGACGGCTTCGTTAAGATTCTGGCCGACGCTGAGACCGATCGCGTGTTGGGTGTGCACATCGTTGCGGCCAACGCAAGCGAGATGATCGCTGAAGCCGCGGTGTTGATGGAGTTCGGCGGCTCAGCAGAGGATTTAGCGCGCACATGCCATGCGCACCCCACGCTCACCGAAGCGGTCAAGGAAGCCTCGCTTGCCGTAGAGAAGCGCGCACTACATTTCTAGCCGACTACTCAACCGCCGTGACCGTGTAGCCCGCTTGCCGCAGCAGCGCGACAAGCCCCTGCTTGCCCGGCAGATGCAATGCACCGACCGCGATGAAGGCACCACCTTGTGTCAGCAACGGCGTGGCGACGGCAAGCATCTTCTCGTTGCGCTCGATCAACAGTTTTTGCTGGAAGCCGACGAAAGCACCCTCGCCAACGCCGACCTGACGGGCCATAGCCACCTGTAGCGGCAGCGCAGCGGTTATGCGCCGGTCGAGATAAAGTTGGACCAGCGTTTCCATCAAGTCATCCATACGATCGGCGAATTTGAGGCTGACGCGCAGCATGTCGAGCTGTTGCTGCTCTGGTACCGCGGCAAGTGCGGCAAGCTGATCTGGGATCGATTCCAGGCCGACGACGGGGATTCCTAGCGCTTTACCGGTCTCTGCGATCTTCATGTCGAGTACGCGCTCGCCGTTCTGCACCTTGGTACGCTCGCAGTTAGAGACCGACAGGATCATGCTGACGATCCACGGTTTGAACACCGAGGCAAAATTGTCTGGCAGCCCTGAGCGAGAAATGACTTTCTTTACCGTTTCATACTCTGCCGGAGACAGCAGTTGGTCGAGGCGGCGACCGTCCGAATACATTGCCAGCGGCGCCGATTGGGCGAAAACCGCCGCAGTCGCGTTTTCCGATAGATCGGCAACTTCCAGCGCAACAGTCTTCGCCTCTTTAAGCGCGCTGCGTACAGCGGGCGATAACTTGGTGACGCGCTTGTCCGTCAAATGGACGGTGCCAAAGAGAAAGGAAGTTGGCTGTCCATCGCGTTCAATCTTCCACAGTACAGCGCCCGCGTTATCCGTCGCCGCAGCCTCGCTCATGATCTTCTGGTAGACCTCGGGGCTACGAACCTTGGTCTCGGCAAGCATGTCTGAGCCTTGGCATTCGTCGTCATTTGGTGCTGCGGCGAACGCGGCCGGACCCAAGAGAAGTGCGGCAATTGGGAGTGCGGCAATAGACAAGCGAAAACGCATGAAGACCCTCTAATTCCGTTGACTGAGTGGCAGAGAGGTCGTTTTGCATGTGCGAAGGGGTCACGGAACGGGGCAAATTGACCTCGCGGCCCCGTGTCCGGCATAACCTATTGAAAAAAAGCGTTTTATGAACGTGGGTGTGTGGCGTCGTAAACCGCAAGAAGTCGCTCGCGGTCCACTTCGGTGTAGGCTTGGGTTGTCGACAGCGACGCGTGGCCGAGCAGCTCTTGGATCTGGCGCAGATCTCCGCCGGCGGACAAAAGGTGAGTCGCGAACGAGTGCCGCAAGGCGTGAGGCGTCGCTGTTGCTGGGAGCCCTAATCCGGCGCGTACTCGCTCCATGGCAAGCTGAATGAGACGCGGCGAAAGCGGCCCGCCCTTGGCGCCGCGAAACAACGCGTCATCGGGCGTAAGAGTGTAGGGGCACAGCGCGATGTAGCGCGTGACCGCTTCCCGGACGATGGGCAGGACGGGCACCAGGCGCTCTTTGTTGCCCTTGCCAGCGATGCGCAGCATGTCGCGATCACCTGTGGGGGCATTTTTTGCCTTGATCCCTAACGCCTCTGCAATACGCAGACCGGACCCGTACAGCAGCAGCAGCACGGCGGCGTCACGCGCTGCAACCCAATCGAGCTCCGCCTGCATCCCGTGGTCGACCACCGCAGCGGCATTTTCGACGTTAAGCGGCTTGGGAACCGAGTGTGGCACTTTGGGCAGAGCCAACTGCAACACGGCGCGATTTTTTACGATCTCCTGCGCCTCCAGCCAACGGAAGAACTGGCGCAGCGCCGACATGGTCCGCGCCAGCGAACGGCTCACCGAGCCATTGCGGCGGCGTGCGGCCATAAAGCTACGAAATGTCTTTGCTTCGAGGTGGGCAAGGTCACCGAGGCAGGGCGAGTGCCCCAGATGGCCCTTAAGAAAGGCGAAGAATTGCCTCAGGTCGCGTTCATAAGCTTGGAGTGTCTTTTCAGCGTGCCCGCGTTCGTGGCGAAGGTGG